>DASZDK010000028.1:0-33833 GCA_035942035.1 Acidimicrobiales bacterium | reverse complement strand
AGCGGCACGATCAGCGAGATGAACGCCCCGGGAGCGATGACGTCGATGTTGGCACCGAACTGCCGGGTCTGCTCCCGGATGGCCACCGTGAGCGGGGCGGCGTCGGTGCTGGCGAACACGAGAGCGATGAGGAGGTCGTTCCACACCCAGAGGAACTGGAAGATCGACAGGGAGGCGATGGCCGGCAGGCCGATGGGCAGGACGACGCGCAAGAAGATGCGTGCCTCGCCGGCACCGTCGATGCGGGCGGCTTCCAGCAGCTCGGCGGGGATGCCGGCGAAGAAGTTGCGCAGCAGGAAGATGGCGAAGGGCAAGCCGAAGGCGATGTGGAACAGGACCACGGTCGGGATCGTGCCGAAGACCCCCAGCGCCCCGTAGAGCTCCGCCACGGGGATGAGCGCCACCTGCACGGGCACGACGAGGAGGCCCACCACGGTGATGAAGGCCCAGTCGCGGCCGGGGAAGTCGATCCAGGCAAAGGCGTAGGCGGCCAGCGCCCCGATCAGCACCACGCCGAGGGTGGAGGGAATGGTGATGAGCACGGTGTTCCAGAAGGCGGAGACCATGCGGGGATCGCCCAGCAACGACTGGTAGCTGTCGAAGGTCAGTTGCGCCGGCGCCGTCAGCACGGTCCACCATCCGCTGGAGGCGTTGTCGGCTGCTGAGCGGAACGACGACACCAACAGGCCCACCGTGGGCAGCAGCCAGAACAGGCCGATGAGGATGAGCACCAGGTTGAGCGGCCCCTTGGCCACCGCCCGGCTGAGACGGGCGGCCACCGAGCCCTGCCGGCGCGGCGCCTCCTCGCCCAGCGCGTCGTCCCGGTGCGGCGCGTCGAGGGTGGTGGCCATCAGCGACGCTCCGAACGGAAGCGCTTGATGTTGAAGGCCATGGCCGGCAGCACGAGAAGGAAGAGGAACACGCTGAGGGCACTGCCCAGCCCCTGGTCACGGGCGCCGCCGAACGACACCCGCCACATCTCCAGGGCGATCACGTTGGCGTTGTCCTGCACCGAGCCCGGCGGGATGACCAGCACGAGGTCGAAGATCTTGAGCACGTTGATGACCAGCGTCACCAGCACCACGAGCAGGACCGGCACCAGGAGGGGAGCTGTCACCCGGCGGAAGACCTGCCACTCACTGGCTCCGTCGACCCGCGCCGCTTCGAGGACGTCGCGAGGGATGGCCGCCAGGCCGGCGCCGATCACGATCATGGCGAAGCCGACCCAGATCCACAGCCAGGCGGCGATGACCGCCGGCGTGACCAAGGTGGGGCTGAGCCAGTTGACCCCGCCCCACGGCGGCCGGAAGTTGGATTCGGCCAGGCGGAGCCGGTAGTCACCCGGGTCGAGGTCCGTCAGCACGAACGTGCCGTCGGCCCGGGTGTCGGCGGCTGCCACCACCCGGTCGCCCTCGAGCGCCTCCACCCTCACGCCGGGCAGCCCGATCTCGGTGGGGTCGACCTGGCCACGTTCGCCCCCGCCGCCCCGGCTGAAGTCGAGCCACACGGCCCCGGCCAGCTCCCCGGCGCCGGCCTCGGGCGAGACGGCCTCCTCGGCGCTGTCGGGCACCTCCGACGGACGGATGGCCAGCAGGCCGAGGGCGGCGGTGTCGCCCGGCGAGAAGGTCTTGGTGGTGACGTAGCCCATGCCGGCCGGCTGGAAGGCATCCTCCTGCGACGGCCGAGCGCCGGCGTACTCACCCGAGGACCGGAACGCCCCCGCCACCGTCGTGACCACGGCATTGGCCAAGCCCCGCTCGGGCTCGGTCTCGTACACCAGCCGAAAGATGACGCCGGTGGCCAGGCCCGAGATGGCCATGGGCATGAACACCGCCACCTTGAACGCCGTCTGCCACCGCACCCGTTCGGCGAGCACGGCGATGATGAGCCCGACAGCGGTGGCGATGGCCGGCGCCACCGCCACCCAGATCAGGTTGTTCTTGATGGCCGTCCGGGTCCGGCTGGAGGCGAACATCTGCTGGTAGTTGTCCATCCCCACGAAGGTGTCGCCGGCGCGGTCGTAGAGGCTGCGGAAGACGGTGAACACGATGGGGTAGATGACGATGGCCCCGAGCAGCACCAGCGCCGGGCCGAGGAAGGCCAGCGCCATCAGCCAGCGGCGAGAGACGCGCCCGCCGCCGGGAGGCCGGCGGGGGGCAACGGTGCCGCCGCCGGTCACCGCCCCGCCCCCACCCTCGGAGGCCGGAGGGCGGGGCTGCGCCGGGTCGGGCCGCTCCTGCTCCTCTACCTTGGTCACCGCCCAGCCTCCCCGACCACCCTCGTCGCGGTGTGCTAGCGGTCGCCGCTGTAGGCGGCGGCGGCGGCTTCCTCCAGCTGCTGGGTGATGCCGTCGATGTCGGACGGGTCGGAGAGGAAGTCCTGGAACAGCTTCCACATGCCCCGCCCCGCCGTCCCGCCGAACTCGCTGGGCTGGAGGTCAGAGAGGTCGAAGCGGAAGTTCTCCCCTGCGTCGAGCACGGCGGTGGCAATGTCCCGAGTGATGTCGTCGGGGTAGACCTCGGGGTCAATGTTCTTGTTGGGGGAGATGAACCCACCCTGTGAGGCCCAGGCCTCGGCCGCGGTGGGCGTGGCCAGGAACTTCATGAAGGCGCGGCCGCCCTCGCTGTCCTTCATGAGCACGGCCACGTCACCGCCACCGACCACCGCTGGCCCCGAGCCTTCGATCTCCGGGAAGTCGAACACCTCGGCGTCCGTGCCCAGCTCGGCGTTGGTGTCACCGGTGATGGCCCCGGCCACGAAGTCGCCCTCGTACACCATGGCCGCTTCCGGCGGGTCGGTGAACACCCGCGTGACCGACGTGTTGAAGTCGTTCTGCAGCGCCGCCTGAGTGCCGCCGGCCAGCAGCGTCGGGTCGAAGGCGTCGGCCAGCACCTGCAGCGACTGCTTCACCGACTCGTCGGTCCAGGGGATCTCGTGCGCGGCCAGCTGGTCGTACTTGTCCGGCCCAGCCACCCGGAGGTAGACGTTCTCGAACCAGTCGGTCAGGGTCCAGCCGTCGGCGCCACCCACGGAGATGGCGGGCACGCCCGAGTCGGTAAGCGTCTGGGCGGCGGAGAGGAAGTCCTCGAAGTTCTCGGACTCCTCCACGCCGGCGTCCTCGAAGGCGCCGACGTTGTACCAGACCAGCGACTTGTTGGCTGCCTTGAACCACACCCCGTAGAGCTCGTTGTCGACCGTGCCCAGCTCCCGCCAGATCGGCTCGTAGTTGGCGTCGACCGTCTCGCCGGCGACATCCTCGATGGGCTGCAGCGCCCCCTCCTCGGCGTAGTCGCGCAGCAGCCCGGGCTGCGGCAGTACGGCCACGTCGGGGGCGCTTCCGGCCGAGATGCGCGGCCCCAGGGCCGCGGCGATGTCGTCGCCGGTGGATATGAACGTGACCGACGCGCCGGTCTGCTCCTCGAAAGCGGTGAGCACGGCGTCGAAGGCCTCTTGCTCGTCCCCGGTCCACACGGCGGCGACCTCCAGCTGGACGCCGGTGAGATCGACGTCGCCCAGCGCCTCTTCGGCATCAGTCCCGCCGCCCCCACCGGCGTCGGTCCCATCACCACCACCGCCCCCGCAGGCCGCAGCGAGCAGGGCCAGGATGGCCAGGAAGACAACGAGTCGGAGGTTGCGCATGGGGTTCTCCTTCAGGTGGTTGTGGCCGCCCGGTCCGGGTCGTCCCAGACGGCGAGGCTGGTGTCGAAGTCGAAGAAGTGCAGGCGGCTGGTGTCCACCACCAGCTCGATGGCGTCGCCCTTGGCGGCGCGGGTCCGGGGACTCACCCGGGCGACCATGGCCGAGGTGGCCTTCTCCCCGCGCCGCTCGAGCTGGTCGTCGAGCCCGACGTCGGAGGCCAGCTCCCGGGTGTCGTCGGTGAGCACCGGCGGGGCCTCGAGGGAGAAGTGAACGTAGGCCTCCGAACCCATCTGCTCGACCAACTCGACGTGCGCCCGTAGCCGGCGGTCGCCGGGGCTCTCGCCGGCGCAGGCGGCGTCCTCCATCTCCTCCGGGCGGATGCCGAGCACGAGCTTGCGCCCGTGGTAGGCGCCGAGGCCGGGACGGGTGGCCACCAGCTCGTCCGCCACGCGCAGGCGCTGTTCTCCGAGGCGCACGAACGTCGCCCCGTCGTCCGTCTCGACCGAGGCCTGAACCATGTTCATGGCGGGGGACCCGATGAAGCCGGCGACGAAGATGTTGTCCGGCCGGTCGTAGAGCACCTGGGGCGCGTCGACTTGTTGCAGCAGTCCCTTTCTCATCACCGCCACCCGGTCGCCCATGGTCATGGCCTCGGTCTGGTCGTGGGTGACGTAGAGGGTCGTGACGTCGAGGTCCCGCTGGATGCGGGCGATCTCGGCCCGCATCTGCACCCGGAGCTTGGCGTCGAGGTTGGACAGGGGCTCGTCCATCAGGAAGGCCTGAGGCTCGCGCACGATGGCGCGCCCCATGGCCACCCGCTGGCGCTGGCCGCCCGAGAGGTTCCGGGGCTTGCGGTCGAGGAAGTCCTCGAGGCCGAGGATGCGGGCCGCCTCCTCCACCCGCTTGTCGATCTCGGCGCCCGATACCTTGCGCAGCTTGAGCCCGAAGCCCATGTTCTCCCGCACGCTCAGGTGGGGATAGAGCGCGTAGTTCTGGAAGACCATGGCGATGTCACGGTCCTTGGGCGGCACGCCGTTGACCACCCGGCCGCCGATGCGGACCTCGCCCCCGCTGATCTCCTCCAGGCCGGCGACCATCCGCAGCGCGGTGGTCTTGCCACATCCCGAGGGCCCCACCAGGACGATGAACTCGCCGTCACCGATGGAGAGGTGGAGGTCGGCAACAGCCTTGGTGCCGTCGGGGTACACCTTGTCGACGCCCTCGAGCACGACCTCGGCCAACGACACCCCTCTCTGTCCGTGAGGTGGCCGCCACTGTACCCGGCACCGAAGGACCGAAACGCGCGGCACACTTGCCGGCATGGACGCGCCGGAGACCCTCACCGTTCGCCTGCGGGTGAAGCGGTACAACCCCGAGGCCGACCGGCGCCCGCACTGGCAGGAGCTCACCGTCGAGGGGCTCGAACCGACCGACCGGGTGCTCGACGTGCTGCACCGGGCCAAGTGGTTCCACGACGGCACGCTCAGCTTCCGCCGCTCGTGTGCCCACGGCGTGTGCGGATCCGACGCCATGGTGGTCAACGGCGTCAACGCCCTGGCGTGCCAGGTGCTGCTGGCCGAGGCGGGCACCGACATCACGGTGGAGGCCATCCGGGGGCTCCCCGTGGTCAAGGACCTGGTTGTCGACATGCGCCCGTTCTTCGCCCAGTACCGCTCGGTCCTGCCGTGGTTGGTGGCCAACGACGACCCCGGCTACCGCGAGCGGCGGCAGAGCCCCGAGGAGCGAGCCCGCTTCGACGACACCACCAAGTGCATCCTGTGCGCCGCCTGCACCACGTCGTGCCCGGTGTTCTGGGGCAACTCGGGCTACGTCGGGCCCGCCGCCATCGTGCAGGCCCACCGCTTCTTGTTCGACTCCCGTGACGAGGGCGGCGCCGACCGCCTCGACGTGCTCAACGAGCGCTCGGGGGTCTGGCGGTGCCGCACCGCCTTCAACTGCACCAACGCCTGCCCCCGGGGCATCAAGGTGACCTCCGCCATCCAGGAGGTGAAGCGAAAGATCTTCTCGGACCGGGTTTAACGATTTGGTTACGGGGCAAACAAATTCGGTTTTCGCGGGATTTTCCGACTTGCCTTCTGTCACCATGCTGAGCGACGGGGGACCCACGCTCCGTCATGTTCGCACCACTGAGAGCATGGACGACGGAGTTCGATGGCACGAGGAAAAGAGCCGACCCCCCGCCTGGCGCCGCTCGGGTCGGCACCTGCGCTCGACGAGGCCGGCGAGTCTGCTCCCCGTCGGCTGAGCTCGCTGGCCGCCGCCCGCCGAAAGGCGGCGGCCGGTATCACGGTGGCTGCCGTGGCGCTGTCGTCGGCGGGGTTCCCAGCCGCCGACGCCTCCGGCGAACGCGAGATGGTCCACCTGAGCCGGGTGCTGGCCGCCGCCGCCCAGCTCCAGGCGCCGGCACCGGAGGGTGAGCCGTCGCTGTCCCGCCTCAGCCGGATCCCGGCGGCGGCCTCGCTCCCACCGCCGGCGCCGGAGGCCCAGCCCTCGCTGTCCCGCCTCAGCCGGATCCCGGCGGCGGCCCAGGTGCGCGACGACCCAGCGCCCCAGCCGGTTGGTGATCCGCCGGTCGAGCCGGTGGAGCCGGCCGAGCCCGCCGAGCCGGTACCCGTCGCCAGGCTCTCCGGCCTCAACCGACTCCCCACCTCCGTGCCGGCGGAATCACCTCCGGCCGGCCCCGACCCTCGCCTACCCGGCCTCAGCCGGCTGAGCGCCGACCAGGTCCCTCCGCCTGGGCCACCTGCTCCGGAAACCCCGCCCGAGCCGGTGGTCCCCGCCGACGCCGGCGCCCTCCCGCTGGGGAAGGGGATGTGGCTCTACGTCACCGACCAGGTCGAGGGCGGCAACGTCGATGCCCTGATCGACCGGGCCCGCCACGTCGGTCTCACCCACATCTACGTCCGTACCGGGTCGTCCAAATCGGGCTTCTACGCCCAGCCCTACCTCGACCAGCTCCTCCAGAAGGCCCACGCCTCGGGGCTGCGGGTCATCGGGTGGGACTTCCCCTACCTGTACGACGTGGGCGACGACGTCGGCCGGGCCATGGCCGCCATCACCTACACCACCCCTGACGGTCACCGCATCGACGGCTTCGCCGCCGACATCGAGACCCGCTCGGAGGGCACCAACCTGACCCCCGAGGGGGCGGGCGCCTACGGGCACCTGCTCCGGGAGGCGGCGGGACCCCGCTACCCCCTGGTGGCGGTGGTCCCCCGACCCTCGTCCCAGATGCAGCGCATCTTCCCCTACGCAGAGGTGCTGCCGCCCTTCGACGCCGTGGCACCCATGACCTACTGGCTCAACCGCCAGCCCGACAGCGACGTGGTCAACGACGTCACCTTCCTGCTCCCGTTCGGCAAGCCGGTGATCCCGGTCGGACAGGCCTACGACGGCGCCCCCGAGGGTGGACGCCCCGGTCCGCCGCCACCCGACGAGATCGCCCGCTTCCTCGCCGCCGCCGAGGCGTCGGGCGCGGTGGGGGCGTCCTTCTGGTCGTGGCAGCACGCGAGCCAGCCCATCTGGGACACCATCGCCGCCGCACCGCAGTTCCGGTGGGAGGCGCTGGCCCCGGGCGAGCTGCGGCTGGAGCAAGTCCGGGCCCTGCAGGCCCAGCTCACCAGCCTGGGCCACCCCGTGGCCGCCACGGGCAGCTGGGACGACCTCACGTCGGAGGCGCTGCGGGCCTACCAGGGTCGGGCGCTGCTGCCACAGAGCGGTGTGCTCGACCCGGCCACGCTCGACGTGCTGCTGCGGCCGTTCGGCCCGCCGATCGGGCCCGTCACCTGACAACTCCCGCCGGCCCCCCGCCGGCGGGCGTGCACCACTCGGCCCAGCCGGCGCCGGAGCGGCCGTCGGCCGCCACGTAGCGGCACAGCGCGCGGGCCAGACGACTGCTGCATCCCTGCGGGCCGTCGACGCGCACAGGAGCGTGGTAAATCGGAGTGGCGGCCAGGACCAGGGGCGGGTCGCCGATCTCCAGGCGGGACGCCGGCAGGAGACCGTCTCCACCGGGCACGGCCGACGGCGACAGCCGGTCGGTGGACCAGGTGGTGCCGTCGCCCAACCGCCCGCTGCTCATGCCCCCCGCCGGGCCGCACCAGTCCCGCCGGCCCCACGTATGGCTGCGTTGCCCCCACCCCTCCAAGGCAATGGTCTCGCGCCCAACCAGCACCTCCCCGTGCACGGTGCACGACAGCGAGTAACCGTGCGTGCGATGCAACGAGCGGGGACCGACGACGGTCTCCCACTCCAGGTCCAAGCCGAGCGGCGTGCGGTCGCCCCGCACCGAGCGGTACGCCTCGGTGGGGTCGTCGAGCCCGACGCCGAACGCTTCCAGGCCCACCGTCCAGTGCTCCAGCGGCGTCTCGCACACCGGGTCGCTCCACAGGCCCTCGCTGCGCAAGTCGAGGCCAGGCCCCCGAGGAAGGGCCACGCCATGGTCGACCACCGTCACCAGCGGGCGGCGCCGGCCCACCAGAGCGGCCCAGAACCAGGTCACGCCCCGGTTCGGGTGCAACGCCACCCGCACGTAGCCCCCGAGGTCCCCTGACGGGGAGGCGAAGTCGAAGTTCCACGCCTCCTCCCAGAGCGGATCGGCGCCCGGCGGGTGCCGGCCCTCGTCGGTGGGCGTTACCTCCACCGCGTCACCGTAGCCACGCCTGCGAGGATGCACGGCGTGGCCCACTTTCTGAGCCAGCAGTGGATCGAGGAGGCCTCGGCGGCGGCGGCCACCAGCCCCGAGCTGGCCGAGGCCAGCGCCGGCGTGCACCTCGTCGTCCAGCAGGTGGTGACTGGCGCGCCCCACGCCGACGTCCGCTACGTCGTGTCCTTCAGCGACGGCCAGGCCCGACTGCGGGCCGGCGAGGCCGCTGACGCCGACGTCACCTTCACCACCGACTGGGAGTCGGCGGTGGCCGTGGCGACGGGCACGGCCAGCGCCCAGGACGCCTTCACCTCCGGGCGCCTCACGGTACGGGGCGACGTCACCGCCCTGCTACGCCATGCTCGAGCCCTCGACGGCCTCCACGCCGTGTTCGCCGGTCTCCGGGAGCGCACGACGTACTGACCACTCGGCCGGCGCCGGCGGAGGCCGGGGTCACGTCAGCAGACCGAGCTGCTCCACCGCCGTACGCTCCACCACCAGCTCGGCGATCGACCGGTCGATGCGTTCACGGGAGAACGGGTCCAGCTCCAGGTCGGGCACGATCGACCACTCTGCACCAACGCAGGTCACGGGGAACGACGAGACCAGCCCCTCCGGCACGTCGTACGACCCATCCGACACCACTGCCATGGACACCCAGTCGCCGGCGGGAGTCCCCCGCACCCAGTCGTGCACGTGGGCGACGGCGGCGAAAGCGGCCGAGGCGGCGCTGGACGCCCCGCGGGCGGCGATCACCTCGGCGCCCCGCTGCTGGACACCGGGAATGAACTCCTCCTCGAGCCACCGCCGGTCGTGCACGGCGTCCCAGGCGCTCAGGGCGCCCACCCGGGCGTGGAAGATGTCGGGGTACTGGGTGGCCGAGTGGTTGCCCCAGATGGTCATCCGGGTGACGTCGCCCACCGGCACCCCGACCTTGTCGGCGAGGCGGGCCTTGGCCCGGTTGTGGTCGAGGCGGGTCATGGCCGTGAAGTGGCGTGGGTCCAGGTCGGGCGCGCTGCGCTGTGCCACCAGGCAGTTGGTGTTGGCCGGGTTCCCGACCACCAGAACCCGCACGTCGGGCGAGGCATGGCGGGCCAGCGCCCGCCCCTGGACGGTGAAGATGGCGCCGTTGGCCTCCAGCAGGTCGGCGCGCTCCATGCCCGCCGTACGCGGGCGGGACCCTACGAGCAGGGCGTGGTCGACCCCGTCGAAGGCCCGGGCGGCGTCGTCGGTGCACACGACCTCTTCGAGCAGGGGCGAGGCGCAGTCGCGGAGCTCCATGGCCACCCCCTCGAGCGCCGGCAGGGCCGGGGTGATCTCGAGGAGGCGAAGGGCGATGGGTTGCTCGGGGCCGAACATGGCCCCGGCCACGATGCGGAACACGAGGTTGTAGCCGATCTGGCCGGCGGCGCCGGTGACGGCGACGGTGAGGGGTGGGTGCATCGCCCCAGTCAAGTGGTCTGCCGCCCTTCCGGTGGCAGAACCGTGGCGGCTACCGCTACGGCGTGGTCGCCAGAAGCGAGGCCTCGGGCTCGAGAGCGACGGCGAGCACCTGCCGCACGTCGGAGGCCAGGTGGATGGTGAGGTCCTGGCGCACCGCCTCCGGCACGTCGTCGAGGTCGGGCTCGTTGCGGGCAGGCAGCACCACCTCGGTGATCCCCGCCCGGTGGGCAGCCAGCACCTTCTGCTTGACCCCGCCGATGGGGAGCACCTTGCCCTGGAGCGTGACCTCGCCGGTCATGCCCACCACGTGGCGCACCGGGCGACCGGTGAGCAGGCTGACCAGGGCGGTGACCATGGCCACGCCGGCGGACGGGCCGTCCTTGGGCACGGCCCCTGCCGGGACGTGGAGGTGGAACCGGCGGTCGGCGAAGGCGTCGGGGCCGATGCCCAGGTCGTCGGCGTGGGACCGGACGAAGGACCGGGCGATCTCCGCCGACTCCCGCATCACGTCGCCCAGCTGGCCGGTCAGCGACAGGCCCGCCTCGCCGGCCATGGACGTGGCCTCGACGAACAGCACCTCACCGCCCGCCCCGGTCACGGCCAGGCCGGTGGACACACCCGGCACCGACGTGCGCTCGGCCACCTCGGAGTGGAACCGGCGCCGGCCGAGCAGCGGCCGCACCGCATTGGTGTCGACCACGAACGGCTGGCCGTCGCCGTCCCCGTCGCCGCCCACGACGCGGGTCGCCACCTTGCGCAGCACCCGGCCTAGCTGACGCTCCAGCTCCCGGACCCCGGCCTCCCGGGTGTACCCGGAAGCCAGCTCGGCCAGGGCGTCGTCGCCCACCTGGATCTCGTCGTCGCGCAATCCCGTGCGCTCCACCAGCCGCGGGAGCAGGTGGTCCCGTGCGATGGCAACCTTCTCCTCGTCGGTGTAGCCGTCGAGGTGCACCAGCTCCATGCGGTCGAGCAGCGGCTGGGGGATGGTCTCGATCACGTTGGCGGTGGCGAGGAACACCACGTCGGACAGGTCGAGGTCGACCTCCAGGTAGTGGTCACGGAAGGTGTGGTTCTGGGCGGGGTCGAGGACCTCCAGCAGCGCCGACGAGGGGTCGCCGCGCCAGTCGCTGCCGACCTTGTCGATCTCGTCGAGCAGCAGCACCGGGTTCATGGCCCCGGCCTCGGTGAGGGCCCGCACGAAGCGCCCGGCCCGGGCGCCGACGTAGGTGCGCCGGTGGCCGCGGATCTCCGACTCGTCGCGCACCCCCCCGAGTGCCACCCGGGCAAAGGGGCGGCCCATGGCCCGGGCCAGCGACTGTCCGAGGGAGGTCTTGCCCACACCGGGAGGCCCGACGAGGGCCAGGATGGCGCCGGACCCACGGCCGGCGATCGTCGCATCGGTGCCCCGGTCGGCCCGCAGCTTGCGCACCGCCAGCAGCTCGACGATGCGCTCCTTGACGTCGTCCAGGCCGGCGTGGTCGGCGTCGAGGACCGCCCGTGCCTCGGTGAGGTCGATCGGCTCGCTGGCGCGCGTGGCCCACGGCACGTCCAGCACCGTGTCCAGCCAAGCAAGGATCCACCCGTGCTCGGGGCTCTGGGGGCCGGTGCGCTCGAGCTTCTCGAGCTCGCGCTCGACCGCCTCGCACACCGACTCGGGCGCGCCCGACTCCTCGAGGCGCTGCCGGTAGCCGGCGACCACGTCGTCGTCGCCCTCTCCGAGCTCGGCCTTGATGGCCTCCAGCTGGCGGCGCAGCACGGTCTCGCGCTGGGCTTGGCTCAGCTCCTCGGCCACGCCCCGGTCGACCTCCGAGCGGACGGTGACGTCGGCCAGCACCTCCTTGGCCCAGGCCAGCACCTTCTCCAGGCGCACCTCGACATCGACGGCCTCCAGCACCTCGACCTTCTGCTCGAGCGAGAGCTCGGGGATGTACAGGGCGGTGTCGGCCACCGCCCCGGGCTCAGAGATGCCGCGCAGGCCCTCGACCATGCGCCCGGCGCCCCGCTCGACGAGGATGCGCTCGATCACGGCCCGGTACTCGTCGGCCAGCTGGCGGGCTCGCTCGGTCGGCTCGGGGTCGGCCACCGCCTCGGTGGCCACCCACAGGCCGTCGCCGTGGCCGCCGACGCCGGCGCCGATCACCGCTCGCTCGAGGCCACGGACCACGGCGGCATGCAGCCCGCCGGGCATGGGGCCGACGTTCTCGACCTTGGCCACGGTGCCGATGCGCGTGTAGCTCCCGTGGAGCCGGGGCACCAGCAGGAGCCGGCCGTCGCCGGACGTCGCCGCCTTGACGGCGGTCCGGGCCTCGGGCGTCTCCAGGACCACGTTGACGACCATCCCGGGACCGACCACGCCGGCAGTCAGGGGAAGGACGGGAAGGGTGAGGGTCTCTGTCTCGGGCACATCGGTTCCAACCGGGCCGAGGTACCCGCTATTCCGACTCCGGGCCTCCTACAGGCGGTCGACGATAGCCGAGGCGAACTCCGAGGTCTTGACCTCGGTGGCCCCCTCGGTGAGGCGGGCGAAATCGTAGGTGACGATGCCGTCGGCGATGGTGGCCTCCAGCGCCCGCACGATGTCGCCGGCGGCGTCGTCCCAACCGAGGTGCTCGAACAGCAGGACGCCCGAGAGGAGCAGGGAGCCGGGGTTGACCTTGTCCTGCCCGGCGTACTTGGGGGCGGTGCCGTGGGTGGCCTCGAAGATGCCGTGGCCGGTGACCTCGTTGATGTTGGCCCCGGGGGCGATGCCGATGCCTCCCACCTGGGCGGCCAGGGCATCGGAGATGTAGTCGCCGTTGAGGTTCGTGGTGGCGATCACGTCGTACTCCTCGGGCCGGGTGAGGATCTGTTGCAGGAAGGCGTCGGCGATCACGTCCTTCACCAGCACTCGTTCCCCCGGGTCGCCGCCGCAGTCGTCCCAGCCCACGGCCTGGCCCTCGAACTCCTCGCGCACCAGGTCGTAACCCCAGGTCTTGAAGGCGCCCTCCGTGAACTTCATGATGTTGCCCTTGTGCACCAGGGTCACCGAGCGCCGACCCCGGCGTACGGCGTACTCCACGGCCGCTCGCTGCAGCCGCTTGGAGCCGGTGACCGAGACCGGCTTGAGCCCGATCCCCGAGTCGGCACGGAGGGCCCAGCCCAGTTCGTCGTGCAGGTACTCGATGAGCTTCTTGGCCTCGGGGCTGCCCTCGGCCAGCTCGAAGCCGGCGTAGACGTCCTCGGTGTTCTCGCGGAACACCACCATGTCGACCCGTTCGGGATGCTTCACCGGGGACGGCACTCCTTGGAACCAGCGGACCGGGCGCAGGCAGACGTAGAGGTCGAGGATCTGGCGGAGCGCCACGTTGAGGCTGCGGATGCCGCCGCCCACCGGAGTGGTCAGGGGGCCCTTGATGCCGACCCGGTAGCGGCGGAAGGCCTCGACCGTCTCGGCCGGGAGCCACTCACCGGTCTCCTCGTGGGCCTTGCCCCCGGCCAGCACCTCGAGCCAGGCCACCGAGCGGCCGTGGCGGGCGGCGGCGGCGTCGAGGACCTGGCGGGCCGCCGGCCAGATGTCGACCCCGATGCCGTCGCCCTCGATGAAGGGCACGATCGGCTGGTCGGGGACACGCAGGGTGCCGTCGTCGGCGAGCGTTATCGGTTCGGCCACCGATCGAGCCTACTCAGCCTGGTTCCGGCCCTCCCAGCCCGAGGTTGGCGTAGATCTCGCGCGTGGCCGTCGACCGGTTCAGCGTGTAGAAGTGCAGGCCCGGCGCCCCACCGTCGAGCAGCTCCTGGCACAGCTGGGTCGCCACCTCCACGCCGATGCGGCGCACGTCCCCCGGCGTGTCGGCCACGGCCCGCAGGCGCTCGGCCAGCTCGGCGGGAAAGGCGGCGCCCGAGAGCTCGGCGAAGCGCTGGACCTGGCGCACGTTCGTGACCGGCATGACGCCGGGGACCACGGGCTTGTCGATGCCGAGGGCGGCCAGCTCGTCCATCATCTCGAAGTAGTCGGCGGCACGGAAGAAGAACTGGGTGACCCCGAAGTCGGCGGCGGACAGCTTGGTCGCCAGGTGGCGCCGGTCGGTCGGTCGGTCGCCCGACCGGGGGTGGCACTCCGGATGAGCAGCCACGCCCACCGAGAACGGGCCCCGCTCGCGCACCAGCTCCACCAGCTCGACGGCGTAACGGAAGTCGCCCGCCGGCTGGTCGGCCTCTGCGCCGGCGGGTGGGTCGCCGGCGAGGGCGAGGATGTTCTCGACGCCGGCGTCCCGGTAGCCGTCGAGGATCTCGACCAGCTCCTGCCGGCGGTGCCCGATGCAGGTGAGGTGGGCCATGGGGGTCATCGAGGTCTCGGACAGGATGCGCAGCACGATCTCGCGGGTGCGCTGGCGGGTGCTGCCGCCGGCCCCGTAGGTGACCGACACGAACGACGGCCCGAGGGGTTCGAGCTCGCCCAGCGCCTTCTCGAGGACACGCTCGGCTTCGTCGCTCTTGGGTGGGAAGAACTCGAACGAGAAGCACCGCCCGCCGGCGAGCAGCTCGTGGACCCTGGCCATGGCCGCCCGAGCGTACTGCCGGATGCTGCAGCCTTGGCCCGGGTGGCGCTGCGGAGTCCGCCAGGCGGAGCAGCCTCCGAGGCTGGTCCAGCTCCGTGCAACGGGCGCCGGCGGATTATCGCCGGCGAGAGGAGATCGCGCGCACCGGCGCCGGCCTCCTGGTAGGAAAGAGGGGAGCGCCGCCGAGGGACCTGGAGGTGCGACGTGGCCGAACCGACCCGCCCCTGGCGCCCGTCCCCACGACCGCGGCCCGACGCCAGCTCCCTGCCCCCGGACCTGGTGGCCCGGCTGCGAGGCCTGCGGCTGGCCCTCGGCGGCAACCCCGGAGGCGTCGGGACGGCCCAGCGCCCGACGCGCAACGACTACGACCAGGCGCTCGTGCAGGTGGCCTACCTGCTCGAGCTCCCCGGCGCTCCGCTGCCGGAGCTGGTGATCGGCCGACGGGTCCTCACCACCCTCGAGCGAGCCCTCCTGGAGAAGGAGGTGGTGGAGGCCGGGGTCGACCTGGGCACCACCGACCGGCCGGCGCGGCCGGCCCTCGGCCCTGGGCCTGGCCCCCACCCCGGCCCGGCTCCCGAGCCGGTGCCCCCGCCGGGACCCGTGCCCCGGCCGGAGCCGGCGCCGCAACCGCCGGTGCCTCCCCCGACGCCGGCCGACCCCCGGACCGTCCTCGTGCGCCAGGCCCGGGTCATGCGCCGGCGCCTCGACAACTACGAGAACGACGACCGGCTGTGGCCCACCAAGGTGGCCGAGTGGTGCGAGGACCTCGACGCCTACGACGGGCTGCTCGTCGACCTGGCCACGGCCTTGGAGCTGCCGGCGGCTCTGCGCCCTGCCGGCGACCGCCGGCGCCTGCTGTCCGAGGAGCGGTCGGGCATCGAGGCAGGCCTGGCCGATGTCGGCCTCGACCTGTCGCCGCCGCCCTCACGCAGCGACCCGGGTTTCCGCTCGCCGCCCTCTGGTTAAGCTCGCCCACGACTTCGTTCCTTCCCTGAGAGGTGTGACATGGCGCATGTGGTGACCGGTTTGAGCGACAACGACTTTGAGACGGTCTGGGGCCGCCCTGGGCACTCCACCATGGCCGCCGACACCCCCGTCGGCAGCGATGCCGATGAGGCCGACGACGCCGACACGACCGACGACGCCGACACCACCGACACCACCGACACCACCGACACCACTGACGACGCCGACACGACCGACGACGCCGACACGACCGACGCCTGAGCCCCAGCCGCCGCCGGGCCATTCGCTGGCCCGCTGCGTCGACGAGGTCGACAGCTTCCTCTCCGACTGCTGGGGTGCCCGGCCCCACCAGCGGGCGCGCCCGGACCCCGACGGCTTCGCCGACCTGTTGTCGCTGGCCGATGTCGACCACATCCTGGCCACCACCGCACCGAGGACTCCCTCGTTCCGGCTGGTCAAGGACGGCCGCCCGCTGCCGCCCGGGTCCTACACGCGCTCGGGTCGAGTCGGGGGCCGGCCCTACCAGGGCGCTGCCGACGTGGCCAAGGTGTACCGAGCCTTCACCGAGGGGGCGACCGTCGTGCTGCAGTCGCTGCACCGGTCGTGGGCGCCGCTCGCTCGCTTCTGTCGCGACCTGGAGCTGGCGCTGACCCACCCTGTCCAGGCCAACGCCTACCTGACGCCGGCGGGGGCCACCGCGCTGGCTCCCCACCACGACACCCACGACGTGTTCGTCCTCCAGGTGCACGGGCGCAAGCACTGGGAGGTGCGCCAGCCGGTGATGGAGGCCCCCCTGCCCCGCCACCACTCCCGCAAGGAACTGGCCGCCCGCCAACCCCTGCTGTTCGACGCCGACCTGACGCCCGGTGACTGCCTCTACCTGCCACGAGGCTTCGTCCACGCCGCCCGCACCCAGCACGACACGTCGCTGCACGTGACCGTCGGCGTGCACACGATCACCGGCTATGACGTGCTGAAGGCGGTGCTCGAGCAGGCCGCCGACCATCCGGCGTTCCGGGCCGCCCTGCCGGTCGGCTTCGCCCGCCAGGAGGGCGCCGGCGCCCTCGCCGAGGCCGTCGACGGGTGCGTGCGGGAGGCGGGGCGGTGGCTGGCGGCACTCGACGCCGGCCCGGTCGCCGCCGAGCTCCGCCACGGGTTCTGGTCACGCCGACTGCCGCTCCTGGAGGGCCAGCTCCAACAGCTGGTCGGGCTCGACCAGCTCGACGACCGAAGCGTCGTCCGGCGCCGGCCCGGTGCGGTGTGCGAGGTCGAGCTCGGTGACGACGGCCTGCGCCTGGTCCTCGGCGACCGGGAGCTGGCCGTGCCCCTGGCGGTCGAGCCCGCCATCCGCCGCCTCGTCGACGGCGCACCGACCCCGGTCGCCGCCCTGGACGACCTGCTGGACGCCTCCAGCCGCCTGGTCCTGGTGCGCCGGCTGGTGCTCGAGGGCGTGCTCGAGGTCGTGCCCGGTGGCGCCTGACAGGGAGACCTGCGCCACCGGCTCGGCCGCCCGCGGTGAACCGCTGATGGCCACCGCCTCGCGGGTGCGGTCTTGGATCCTCTTGGAGCAGCCCGGGGCGTGGGGACCTGACGCCCTCAGCCAGAGCGGGCTCGATGCGACGGTGGCGGCGGCGCTGGCCGCCCGCTGTCGCCGGCACCAGGTGCGCCCCCTGCTCATCCGCCGCCCCGGCTTCGCCCGCCCCGGGCCCCGGCGCCAGTGCTACCTCGCCCATTCCGGTGTCCGTCGCAGCTGGGTGGAGGCCCTGACCGTGGTCGACCCGGCTGAGCTGCTCGACCTCGACTGGTCGGTGCTGGACGGTGATCGAGCGCCGGCGCTGGGAGAGCAACCGTCGGCACCGGTGTCGCTGGTGTGCACCAACGGCAGGCACGACCGGTGCTGCGCCGTCTACGGGAGGCCCCTGGCCAGGGCGCTGGTGGCCGCCGGGGTGCCCGAGGTGTGGGAGTGCTCGCACATCGGCGGCGACCGCTTCGCCGCCAATCTGGTGTGCCTGCCCGAAGGCGTGTACTTCGGGCGGGTGGGGCCCGACGAGGGGCCGGCGGTGGCCGCCGACTACCGCCGAGGACTCCTCACGCTCGATCGCTACCGCGGCCGCTCGTCGTATCCCCCCCTGGTGCAGGCGGCCGAGATGTTCGTCCGCCAGGGCAGCGGGACGAGACACCTCGACGGACTGGCCCTGCAGCGGGCGGAGCAGACCGGCGACCACACCCTCGACGCAACCTTCGTGGTCGGTGCCGAGACGGTGTGGCGGGTGCGGGTCGAGCGCCAGCGCTCGACGGAGTCGCTCAACCTCACGTGCCGGTCGGCGGCACGCTCCCGCCCGTGGGAGTACTACCTGGCCGACTTGGCCATGGAGGGCCCGGTGGCGCCCGGCGGGACGTAGGGCCGGCTGGCATGGTTGACGACGCCGACCCCCACCCGGGAAGGTCGACCTGCCGCAAGGGCACGTGAGAGAGGGAGGAACCGTGCGCGCCATCGCCATCGACCAGTACGGGGGCCCGGAGGTGCTGGCGCTGCGGGACCTCGATCCCCCTCCGCTCGGCCCCGACATCGTGCACGTGCGGGCCCGGGCGGTGGGCGTGAACCCGGTCGACCACAAGATCCGGGAGGGTGGCCTGGACACCCGCTACCCGTCCCACTTTCCCCTGGTACCGGGCTGGGACGTGGCCGGGGTGGTCGAGGCCGTCGGCCCGGACGTCACCGAGCTCTCCCCCGGGGACGAGGTGGCGGGCTACGTGCGCCGCGACCACATCCAGTGGGGCACCTACGCCGAGCTGGTGGCGGCGCCCATCCGGACCCTGGCGCTCAAGCCGCCCGCAGTCGGGTGGCGAGAGGCCGCCGCCCTCCCGCTGGCCGGGCTGACCGCGTCACAGGCGCTGAGCCGGGGGCTCGGTGGGCTGAGCGACGACGACGTGGTGCTGGTCCACGCCGCCGGCGGCGGGGTCGGCGGGTTCGCCGTGCAGCTGGCCCGCCTGGCCGGGGCCAGGGTGATCGGCACCGGCAGCGAGGCCACCCATGAGCACCTGCGGGCCCTCGGCGCCGAGCCCGTCGTCTACGGGCCCGGCCTGGTCGAGGCGGTGCGGGCGCTGGCGCCGGCCGGCGTGACCGCCATCGTCGATTTGGTCGGGGGCGAGACCCTGGGGCTGACGCCCCGGCTGCTGGCCGCGGGTGGACGGGTGGTGTCGGTGCGCGACCCCGACCAGGTGCGCCAGCTCGGCGGGCGCTACGTCTTCGTCCGACCCCATGCCCTGGAGCTGCGGGAGCTGCTGCGCCTGGTCGACGCCGGTCACCTGAGGGTGCACATCCAGGAGGCGTTCCCCCTGGAGCAGGCGGCCGACGCCCACCGGCTCATCGAGGGCGGCCACGTCCACGGCAAGCTGGTGCTCGAGGTGGGCTGAGCGCCGGCGCCGGCGCCCCGCGCCGGCTCAGGTCCGCCGGCGCTCGGCAGCGGTCACGGCGTTGGCCAGGAGCATGGCCACCGTCGTCGGCCCCACGCCGCCGACCCGGGGCGTGATCCAGCCCGCCACCTCGCCCACCGACTCGTCGACGTCGGGCAGGAGGCGCCGGCCCTCGTAGCGCACGCCCCCGCTGACCACCGCCGCCCCGGGGCGCACGTGCTCGGGCCGGAGGATGCCGGGCACGCCGGCGGCGGCCACCACCACGTCGGCCCGACGAGTGTGGACCGGCCAGTCGGGCACCCCGGTGTGCACCACGGTGAGGGCGGCGTCGGCCGTGGGCCGCTTCTGGGTGAGCAGCAGGGCCAAGGGCCGCCCGAGGGTCGTCCCTCGGCCGACCACGACCACGTCGCGCCCGGCCACCGGCACCTGGTAGTGGGCCAGGAGCGCCTCGATGCCGGCGGGGGTGCAGGGCACCGGCCCCGGCATGGACATGGCCAGGCGGCCCATGTTGAGCGGGTGCAGCCCGTCGGCGTCTTTGTCCGGGTCCATGGCCAGCAGGGCCGACTCGTAGTCGATCTGGGCCGGCGTGGGGTGCTGGACCAGCATGGCGTCGACGTCGTCGGCCTGGTTGAACGCCCGGATGGCAGCGACCAGGTCGTCCTGGCTGGCGTCACCGGCCAGGTGCTGGTGGGGCGCGGCAATGCCGAGCTCGGCGCAGCGGTCCTGTTTGACCCGGATGTAGCGGGCACTGGCCGGATCGTCACCGACCAGGATGGTGCCCAGCCCCGGCGGGCGGCCGGCGGCGGCCAGGGCTTGCACCCGGGGGCGGAGGCCGGCGAGCACGGCCTCGGCCACGGGGGCACCGGGCATGAGCTCGGCGGTCATGACGGCACCGCCGCAGGAGACTCCGACATCAGTGCAGGAACTGGCGCTCGCCGGTGAGGACCATGGCCAGCCCCAGCCGGTCGGCGGCGGCCACCGCCTCGTCGTCGCGCACGCTGCCCCCTGGCTGGACGACCACGGCCACGCCGGCGGCGGCGGCCACCTCGACGCCGTCGGGGAAGGGGTAGAAGCCGTCGGTGGCCGACGCCCCGCCGGCGGCCCGGCCCTCGGCCTTGGCCGCGGCGATCTCGGCCGCGCCCACCCGGCTCTGCTGACCGGCGCCGATGCCCACCGCCTGACCCTGGTTGACCAGCACCACGCAGTTGGACTTGACGTGCCCGCACAGCCGCCACGCCAGCTCGGCGTCGCGCCACTGCTCGTCGGTGGGGCCGACCTTGGTGGCCACCTGCCACTCGTCGCGCCCCCGGGCGAAGTGCCGCGCCGACTGGGCCAAGAACCCATCGGCCAGCTGGCGCAGGTGGAGCGGACCGGCGACCGGCGGCGGGGCGGAGAGCACCCGGGTGTTCTTGCGCTTGGCGGCGAGGGCCTCGACCACCCCGTCGTCATAGCCGGGGGCGACGACCACGTCGGCCTGGGGTCCGGCGACCATGCGCTCGGCGGTGGCGGCGTCGACCGTCGCCCCCAGGGCCACGATGCCCCCGAACGCCGACCGCTCGTCGCCCTCCAGGGCCCGCTGGTAGGCGGTGGCCAGGTCGCCGGCCACGGCCGCGCCGCACGGGTTGGCGTGCTTGACGATGGCCACCGCCGCGCCGGCCGGCGGGACGAGGGGCGCCAGATCGTGGACCAGCGACCAGGCGGCGTCGGCGTCGTAGAGGTTGAGGTACGAAAGGGGCAGGCCCAGGTGCTGGACCACCTCGTCCCACCAGGTGGCCGCGCCCACCGGGCGGTAGCGGGCGCCGGCCTGGTGCGGGTTCTCCCCGTAGCGCAGCTCAGCCGCCCGCTCCAGGGCCAGGTGGATGGTCGCGGGCAGCACCTCGCCCGCCGCCGGCTGCGGCTCGCCGCCGGGCCCGCCGGCGTCGAACCACTCGACGATGGCGGCGTCGTAGGCGGCGGTGGCGGCGAAGGCGGCCCGCGCCAGCTGCCGGCGGGTGGCGGCGCCGAGCGAGCCATCGGCCCGGAGCTCGTCGAGGACGGGGCCGTAGTCGGCCGGGTCGACCACCACCCCCACCCAGTCGGAGTTCTTGGCCGCGGCCCGCACCATGGCCGGGCCGCCGATGTCGATCATCTCGATCGAGGGGGCGGAACGGAAGGGGTAGAGGTTGGCCACCACCAGGTCGACCGGGGTGATCCGGTGGCGCTCGAGGTCGGCGGCGTGCTCAGGCGAGGAGCGGTCGGCGAGGATGCCGCCGTGCACCGCTGGGTGCAGCGTGACGACGCGGTGGCCCAGCATCTCGGGCCACCCGGTCACCTCCTCGACGCCCTGCACCGGCAGTCCGGCCTCGGACAGTGCCCGGGCGGTCCCGCCGCTGGAGACCAGCTCCCAGCCCAGCTCGACCAGGCCGGCGCCCAGGGTCACCAGGCCGGTCTTGTCGTAGACCGACAGCAGCGCCCTCACCGTCGCTCCTCCCCGGCCGAGCGGCGCACCCTCCCGGGGCGATCACCGACGCTGGCGGAGACCGTGCCCTGGGCCTGGATGAACTCCCGGATGGTGCGGGGATAGAGCATGCGCTCGGTCTCCTTGATGCGCTCGTGCAGGCGGTCGACGCTGTCCCCGGGCAGGACCGGCACCGCCTGCTGGGCCAGGATGGGCCCGGCGTCGACCTCCAGGGTGGCCAGGTGCACGGTGCACCCGGTGACCTTCACCCCCACCTCCAGGGCCTGCTCGACGGCGTGCCACCCGGGGAAGGCCGGCAGCAGCGCCGGGTGCGTGTTGAGGATCCGCCGGGGATAGGCGTCGTGGATGGGCTCGTCGAGCACGGTGCCGAACCCGGCCATGGCCACCAGCTCCACCCCCCGCTCGGCGAGCACGTCCACCACCCGGTGGGTGTAGGCCCGGCGGTCGAAGTCGGGCCCGAAGCTGGACCGCTCGACCAGCACCGCCTCGACCCCGGCCAGCGCCGCCACCGAGGTGGCCCGGCACGGCCGGTCGACCACCACCAGCACCACGTCGATGTCCTCGTCGAGGATGGCCTCCAGGATGGTCCCGCTGCCGGAGGCGAGGACGGCGGTGCGCACCGGCCCGACCGTAGTCCCTCACTCCAGGGGCGGCTCCTCGCAGCCCGAGGTGCCGCCGCCCGGGCCGGCGGGCTCGGTGCGGGGGTAGGGCTCCACGAACCCCGAGCCGGGATCGTCGCCGGTCACGAAGCGGGCGACCGCCCGGGCGATGCCCTCCGCCTCGGCCTGCTGCACCTCGGGACGGGCCAGCAGCTCCGCCTCGGCCGGGTTGGTGAGGAACAGCGCCTCGGACAGCACCGCCGGCACCCCGGCCGAGCGCCGCAGGATGCCGTAGTAGTCACCGCCCCTGCTGTTGGGGCGGTACTTGGCGCCGGCGTCGAGGTCGGCCTGCCACGGGACGCCCTCGAACTGGGAGAAGGTGGCCACCAGCTCCTCGTAGAGCAGCCCCGCCAGGCGCCGTGACTGCGGGGAGGCGATCTGGAAGTAGGTCTCGGTCCCCGGACGGGGCGAGGGCCCGTCCGCCTCGCCGTTGTGGTGGATCGACACGAAGGCCCGGGGCTGCAGGTTGGTGGCGATCTCCGCTCGGGGACCCAGCGCCACGCGGTAGTCGGCGGTGCGGGTGAGCACCACCGTGGCCCCGGCCGCCTCCAGCAGGTCCCGGGTGCGCTCGGCCACGGCCAGGTTGACGACAGCCTCGGTGAGCCCGTTGCTCCCCACTGCTCCGGTCTCCACGCCCCCGTGGCCGGGATCGAGCACGACCGTGGCCCCGAACAGCGGGGTGCCGCCGGCGATCACCGCCTCCCGGGCGCACGGCGTACGCACCAGGAAGCCCTCGCCCTGGGGGGCGAGCACGGGGACCACGACGCCGGTGCCGGTGACCAGCGCCCGCACCTCGTCGCCGGGGGCCGCCGGCGTGAGCGGGGGCAGCGGCGCCAGCGTCGCCGGCGGGGAGGTCGGCGGTGCCGGGGCGGTTGGCGCCGTGGTCGGCTCTGGCGCCGGCCCCCCGGCCGGAGCCCGCGAGAGCCGGAGGTCGTGGCCGGCGGTGCAGCCGGCGGCTGCCAGCAGCACCGCCGTCGCCAGGGCCAGGATCCGCCGTCGCATTCCCCCATGCTGGCGGCTCCGGGACGGCGCCGGCGCGCCAGGGACGGCTCTTCCTGGATGTGGGTGTGGGCGTCAGGCCCCGCTGACCACCGAGGCGACCAGGGCGGCGGCCTCGCTGGGGTTGCCGCCCACGGCCACGCCCGCCCGCTTCAGGGCCCCGATCTTGGCCTGGGCCGTTCCCCGGTTGCCGGAGACGATGGCGCCGGCGTGGCCCATCCGCCGGCCCGGTGGCGCCGTCTGCCCGGCCACGTAGGCCACCACCGGGGTGGCCATCCCGCCGGCCACGAACTCGGCCGCGTCCTCCTCGGCCGTCCCCCCGATCTCGCCGATCAGCAGGACGGCCCGGGTGTCGGGGTCGGCCTCGAAGGCGGCCAGGCAGTCGACGAAGGTGGTGCCGGGCACGGGATCACCGCCGATGCCCACGCAGGTGGTCTGGCCGATGCCGGCCTGGGTGAGCTCGTGCAGGGCCTGGTAGGTCAGCGTTCCGGAGCGGCTGACGATGCCCACCGGGCCACCGCCCATGGCGATCTCGCCGGCGGTGATGCCGATGTTGCACCTGCCGGGGCTGATGATGCCGGGGCAGTTGGGGCCCAGCAGGCGCACCTCCGGGAAGCGCCGAGCCATCGTCGAGCGCAGCAGGGCCTGGTCGTGGGTGGGCACGCCCTCGGTGATGACCACGACCAGCTCCACCCCACCCTCGGCCGCCTCCAGCACCGCCGCCATCACCGCCGCAGCGGGAACGAAGATGCACGACGCGGTGGCGCCGGTGGCGGCCACGGCCTCGCCCACGGTGGCGTAGACAGGTACGCCGTCGACGTCGCTGCCCGCCTTCTTGGGGTTGGTGCCGGCCACCACCAAGGTGCCGTAGGCCCGGTTGCGCAGACCGTAGAAGCGGCCCTGGCTGCCGGTGAGCCCCTGGTAGACCACCCGCGTCGTCTCGTCCACGAAGATGGTCACGGGGCCCGACGACCCCATGACCGCCGAGCGGGTCCTGTCGCCGACGCCATCCGCGTGTCCGCCGGTCGAGTCCTGTCACCGGCGGGACTCCTTCCCGCCCGGCTGGCGCCGGTCGGGCCCCTTCCGCCGGCGCCACCCGTCCGACTCCAGGCGTAGCAGCCCGCCGGCGCCACCCGCTCAGCTCCAGGGCCGCCACCCGCTTCACGCGCGGCGGGTCCTTGCACCACTCGCATCAGGACCCTCCGGCCAGGGCCACGGCGGTCCGGGCGGCGTCGACCATGGTGGCGCGGGACACGAGGCGGTCGGACTCGTGGGCGGCCAGGATGGCCCTGCCCTCGGCGGCGTTGGTCCCGTCGAGGCGGACGACGATGGGCGAGGAGATGGCCACTCGCTCCATGGCAGCGACCACGCCATTGGCCACCTCCTCCCCGCGGGTGATGCCACCGAAGATGTTGACGAAGATCGACCGCACCTTGGGGTCGGCGTTGATGACCTCCAGCGCCGCCGTCATCACCTCGGCCTTGGCCCCACCCCCGATGTCGAGGAAGTTGGCCGGCGTCCCGCCGACCTGGCTGACCACGTCGAGGGTGCTCATGGCCAGGCCGGCGCCGTTGGCGATGATCCCGACCGTGCCGTCGAGGCCCACGTACTGCAGCCCCCGGGCCCGGGCCGCCTGCTCCCGTTCGTCCCCTGCCTGGGTCGCCTGGTACTCGCCCCAGTCGTGGCGGTAGGCAGCGCTGTCGTCGAGGGTGACCTTGGCGTCCAGCGCCACCAGTGCCCCGTCGCCGCTGACCACGAGGGGGTTGACCTCGACCAGCTCGGCGTCGCCCTCGGTGTAGGCGGCCCACAGGCGCTCGAGCATCTCGACCAGGGCGTCGCCGTGCTCGCTCAGGCCGGCGTCGGCGACCCAGGCCCGGCACTGCGCCGGCGACAGGCCGTCGACCGGCTCGACGTGCAGCCGGGCCACCGCCGACGGCTCCTCGACCGCCACCTGCTCGATGTCGACCCCGCCACGGGCCGACAGCAGGCCCAGGTGGTCGCGGGCCGACCGGTCGAGGGTGAAGCTCACGTAGTGCTCGGCGGCGATGTCGGCGGCCCGCTCGACCCACAGGCGCTCGACGCGATGACCGCGGATGTCCATCCCGAGCACGGCGCCGGCGTGGTCGCGCAGCTCGCCGGCGTCGGTCGCCACCTTGATGCCGCCCGCCTTGCCCCGCCCCCCGACTCGCACCTGGGCCTTGACCACCACTGGGAAGCCGATCCACTCCCCGGCGGCCACCGCCTCGTCCACGCTCGCAGCCACCGCTCCGGCGGGGACGGGGACGCCGAACGAGGCCAGGAACTGCTTGCCCTGGTACTCGAACAGGTCCACGACGGCGGATACTAGGAGGCGTGCGGGCCCGACGTTCGGTGATGGCAGGGGTGGCCGGGGTGGTGGTGGCCCTCGCCGTTGTCGGCGGCGTGGTCGTGCTGGCCGCCTCCGGGGCGGTGGAGGTGCGCCTGGGCGACGACGTGTTCCTGGCCGGGAGGGTGGAACGCCTCGCCCCCGCTGTCGAGTTCGACGGCCCCATCATCATCCCCGACGCCTCACCCGAGCGCAGTCGGGACATCTACCTCCAGCACCTGGGCCCCGGCGTCGAGGAGGGCTGGCTGGCTGTGGGCGCCCAGGCGCCGGGTGCGGAGCGCGAGTGCCTCATCCGTTGGCAGTCGGACGCCGGGGAGTTCGTCGACCCGTGCACCGGGCGCCGCTATCCGGCCGACGGCGAAGGTCTGACCCGGTACCCCACCCGGGTGACCGCCGGGGTGTTGTCGGTGGACCTGCGCCGCCCCATGCCGCCGTAGCGACCGCCCTCCGCCGGCGGCGGCGGGCCAGGGCGGGCCCCCTGAGCACAGGGATGGAAGGGGTCACACGGCCCCTCGTGCCCCTGCCGGTTGGAAGTCGAACGGAAGGCCGGGGAGCGGCAACAGCGGTCATGGGACGCAGTGCGGGGCCGGAGCGATCACCGCCCGATCCGCGACGATGTTCGCCGTGCCCCATACCCGACGGTCGGCGCTCCGTAGACAGAGTGTGCGCAACCCCCCACGAGCTCATGCTCCGTCCCGCCGCCGGGCGGCGACCACCTCCTTGATGGTGGCCCTGCTCGTGGGCACCGCCGCCTGCGGCAACGCCGGCTCCGGCTCCTCCTCCGACGCGGCAGCGCCAAGCACCTCCGCCGGCCAGCAGGACGGCGCGGTGACGATCAAGACCTTTGCCTTCGACCCGGACCCGGTCAGAGTGAAGACGGGCACGACCGTCACCTGGACCAACAAAGACGAGATCCTGCACACCGTGACCTCCGGTGAGCGGGACCAGCCCGACGGCACCTTCGACAAGCAGCTCGACGGACCGGGCTCGGTCGCCGCGCACAGCTTCGACACGCCGGGGACCTACGCATACCACTGCAGCATCCATCCAGGAATGGATGGCGTGGTCGAGGTCAGCTAGCGCGGAGGTGCCGTGCGAGAGGCGTACGGGTCCTCGACATCACCAACGACGAGGGCAGCCGGCCGTTGCGCATGGTCCGGCGCTCGTCGGACTCGGTGGTGCGGGATGATGGACGATGGCCAAGCTCGACGAACCGCACCGTGGTCCTGAGGCGAGCCCCGTCGGTGACCCCCGCGCTGACGCGGTGAGGAGCTGAGCAAGGTGCGCAGGCGCTTCCAGCAGGTCGACGTCTTCACGGATGAGCCGTGCCTGGGCAACCCCGTGGCCGTGGTACTCGACGGGGCGGGACTCCACGTCGAGGACATGCAGCGCTTCGCCACCTGGACGAACCTGTCGGAGACCACGTTCGTGCTCCCGTCGGACGATCCGCAGGCCGACTATCGGGTCCGGATCTTCACCACCGACGCCGAGCTGCCGTTCGCCGGCCACCCCACGCTCGGGACTTGCCACGCTTGGCTCACCGACGGGGGCGCACCGCGCCAGGACGGCGTGGTCGTGCAGCAGTGCGGCATCGGGCTGGTACCGGTGCGGCGAGGCCGGACTCAACTCGCGTTCGCCGCCCCACCCCTCCTGCGGGCAGGACCGGTCCACGACGACCTGCTTGTTCGGATCGTCTCTGTGCTCGGCATCGACCGCGAGGAGGTCGTCGACGCGAGTTGGGCGGACAACGGGCCCGGCTGGATCGCCGTGCTGCTCCGCGATGCCAGTTCCGTCCTCGCCCTCAGACCCGACTTCGGCGACGACCGTGACCTCTACCTCGGGGTGGCGGCCCTCCAACCTGAGGGATCGCCAACGGCACTCGAGGTCCGCACGTTCTTTCCCTCCGCGGGCGCGGTCGTGGAAGACCCGGTCACCGGCAGCTTCAACGCCTCGCTCGCGCAATGGCTGCTCGAGACCGGGCGCCTGCGCGCTCCCTACGTCGCCAGCCAGGGCGCGACCTTGGGGCGGCGCGGCCGGGTCCACGTCGAGCAGGACGACGTCGGTACGGTATGGGTCGGCGGCGGTACTGTCACCTGCATCAGCGGCGAAGCCGACCTCTGAGTTAGCGGGGTGGTGGGGGCCGAGCGAGTCGAGCCACGCGCAGACGCGTACTCCTCCTCCGTCACGCATTCCCCGGGCAGTTCCCCGGCTCGTCCCCGCCGCACTGCTCCCCAACGGACCGGCCCGCTCGTCACGGACCGGGCGGTTCGCGTGACGTTACGAACCGACCTTCTCGAGGGGGGTCCAGCACAGCAGCAGACGCTTCTCCCCCACGCCGGGGAAGCGCACCAACGCCTCGGCCTTGTCGCCGGCGCCGCTGAGGTCGAGCACCACGCCCTCACCCCACTTCCGGTGACGGACGTCGTCGCCGATGCGCAGGCCGAGGGTCTCGGCGCCGGTGCTGGGAGGCGGTCGGCCCGAGCGCAGCGCCGACTCCACGATGCGGGGGCGGGCGCCGAACAGCCGCCCCTCGGGCTCATTCCCGCCCGGGCGACCGGTGCTCGGACGCCGGGCGGGGGGGGCCTCACCCACGTGTTCGACCAGCGCTTCGGGGAGCTCGGTGAGGTAGCGACTGGGTGGGTTGTACTGGGTGGACCCGAACAGGCTGCGCCGCCAGGCCGAGCTGACGTAGAGCTTCTCGCGTGCCCGGGTGATGCCCACGTAGGCCAGGCGGCGCTCCTCCTCCAGCTGCCGAGGCTCGCCCAGCGACCGCAGGTGGGGGAACACGCCCTCCTCCAGGCCGGTGAGGAACACCACCGGGAACTCCAATCCCTTGGCCGAGTGCAGGGTCATGAGCACCACCGAGGAGTCGTCACCGGTCAGGTCGTCGGTGTCGGCGACCAGGCTGACCGACTCGAGGAACGTGTCGATGTCGGCCGCCTCCTCGGCCACGCCGACCAGCTCCGCCAGGTTCTCGATGCGGCCCTGGGCCTCGACGCTGTGCTCGGCCTCCAGCTCGGCCCGGTACCCGCTGGCGCCGAGGGCGGCGTCGAGCACCGCCGCCGGCCCCTCGCCCGCCTCCGCCAGGGCCCGCAGCTCGGCCAGCAGGCCCAGGAACCGGCCGATCCCCTTGAGGGCCGGGCCCTTGGCCCCCGCCTCCTCGGCGTGCTCCAGCGCGGTGGCGAAGGGCACCCCCGACGCCGTGGCCCAGGCGTCGAGGCGGGCCACGGTGGTGTCGCCGACCCCCCGCTTGGGCACGTTGACGATCCGCTTCATCGAGACCTCGTCGGCCGGGTTCACCGTGGCCCGCAGGTAGGCGATGGCGTCCTTGACCTCACGCCGGTCGTAGAAGCGGGCACCCCCGACCACCCGGTAGGGGATGCCCCGGCGCACCAGGTGCTCCTCGAGCACCCGGCTCTGGGCGTTGGTCCGGTAGAACACGGCCATGTGGCCCCAGCGGTGGTGCCCGCCGTCGTGGAGGCGGGCCAGCTCGGAGCTGATCCACGCCGCCTCGTCGTGCTCGTCGTCGGCCCCGTAGCGCACGATGGGATCACCCCCGGTGCGGTCGGTCCACAGGTCCTTGGGGGTGCGCCCCACGTTGTGGGCGATGACCGCGTTGGCGGCGTCGAGGATGGTGGAGGTCGAGCGGTAGTTCTGGTCGAGCACGACCACGGTGGCGTCGGGGAACGCCTTCTCGAACTCCAGGATGTTGCGCACGTCGGCGCCCCGGAAGCAGTAGATCGACTGGTCGCTGTCGCCGACCACGCACACGTTGCCGTGGCCGCTCGCCAGGAGGACCACCAGCTCGTTCTGGGCCCGGTTGGTGTCCTGGTACTCGTCGACCAGGACGTGGCGGAAGCGGCGCTGGTAGCGCTCGAGGACGTCGGGGTGCTGGCGGAACAGGCGCACCGTCTGGCCCAACAGGTCGTCGAAGTCCATGGCGCCGGCGGTCTGGAGCCGGCGCTGGTACTCACGGTAGATCTCGGCGATGCGGCGCTCGAAGAGCGTGCGGGCCGCCTCGGCGTAGGCCTCCACACCCACCAGCTCGTTCTTGGCCGCGCTGATGGTGGCGTGGACCGAGCGGGGCGGCATCCGCTTGGTGTCGATGTTGAGGTCGCGCAGCACGTAGCCGGTGAGACGGACGGCGTCGGCCTGGTCGTAGATGGTGAACGACGAGGGGTAGCCGAGCAGCTTGCCGTCGCGCCGCAGGATGCGCACGCAGGCGGCGTGGAAGGTCGAGACCCACATGCGGGCCGCCACCGCCCCCACCAGGGACGCCACCCGGGCCTTCATCTCGTCGGCGGCCTTGTTGGTGAAGGTGATGGCCAGGATCTCGAACGGGGACACGCCCCGGTCGATCAGGTGGGCGATGCGGTGGGTGAGCACCCGGGTCTTTCCCGACCCCGCCCCGGCCACCACGAGCAGGGGCCCGTCGCCGCACGTCACCGCCTCGGCCTGGTCGGGGTTGAGCCCGGCCAGCAACGACCGTCCCGGCTCGTGGTCGCCGGGCGGGGCGGCGTCCCCGGCCGGTAGTGCGGTGCTCGACATGGCCAGGGCCACCCTACCGGCCGCGAGTGACGCCTTTTTTCGAACGGCGCGGCACGATCCGGCGTCTCAACAGCGAGACTGGGTGCATGAGCGCCACCGACGCAGGCACGCCCACCATCGGGCCCGCCGACGCCCTGCTGTTCGAGCTGCTGGCCACGCCCGAGGGCCGGGCCGACCCCTACGCCCGCTACGCCGAGCTCCGGGAGCGCTGGCCCGTGCACCGGCTCGTGCTCGACGCCTCGGCCGGCACCGGGGGCACGTGGGTGCTCAGCCGTTTCGCCCACTGCCAGGCCGTGCTGCGCGACCCCCGCCTGGGCAAGGACTTCGCCGCCATGCAGCGGCGGTGGGGCCTGAGCGAGGAGGAGCTGGCCGCCCAGGTGGCCTTCACCGACGACCGGCGTTCGATGCTCTTCCGCGACCCTCCCGACCACACCCGCCTGCGGGGTCTGGTCTCCAAGGCCTTCACCCCTCGCACGGTGGAGGCCCTACGGCCCCACGTGGTGCGCTTGGTCGACGACCTGCTCGACGAGGTGGGCGCCGGCGAGGTCGACGTGATGACCTCCCTCGCCTTCCCTCTACCCGTCACCGTGATCGGCGAGATGCTGGGAGTGCCCCGAGCCGACCGACCGCAGTTCCAGCGCCTGGTACGGGCCTCGGCCGCCGCCCTGGAGCCGTTCGTCACGCCCGAGGCCCTGGCTGACGCCAACGCCGCCACCCTGGAGATGGAGGCGTACTTCCGGGGCCTGGTGGCCGAGCGCCGGGTGGCGCCGGCCGACGACCTGCTCAGCCACCTCATCGCCGCCGAGGACAACGGCGACCAGCTCACCGAGCAGGAGTTGCTGTCCACCGCCATCCTGCTGTTCGCCGCCGGCTTCGAGACCACGACCAACCTCATCGGCAACGGGCTGCTGGCCCTGCTCCGCCACCCGGAACAGCTGGAGCGCCTGCGCCAGGACCCCGGGCTTTTGCCCTCGGCGGTCGAGGAGCTCCTGCGCTACGACAGCCCCGTCCAGGTGAACGGGCGCGTCGCCGGCGACGACGTGGACATCGACGGGCACCACATCCCGGCGGGTGCCACCGTGTTGACCCTTCTCGGGGCGGCCAACCGTGACCCCCGGCGCTTCTCAGAACCCGAGCGTCTCGACGTGGCCCGGTCGGAGGGCTCGTCGATGAGCTTCGGGAGCGGCATCCACTTCTGCCTGGGAGCGGCCCTCGCCCGGATGGAGGGCCAGGTGTTCTTCGGGCGCCTGCTCGAGCGCTATCCGAGCATAGAGCTGCTCGATGCGTCGCCGGCCTACCGCGACAGCATCACCCTGCGCGGCCTGGCCCAACTCCCTGTCGCCCTCGGCAGCTGACGGAGCGAGCTAGGCGGTACGGACGTTGCCGGAGGGCGTCCGCTTGGCGTCGCTGCCGGCCTTCACGGGCACCAACTTCAGCTGCTGCTCGGCCCTCGCCAGCCGGACCTCCAGCCACGACCCCAGCATGAGCAGAGCGACCAGGAATGCCATCGCCGCCGGAACGAGGAGCGCCTGTGCCATGGACATGCACAGGCTGTCCCCTGCGCGCACCACTTCGAAACGCCATGGTCACGTTGCGCGGCTCATCGTCACGCCTCCGCAACGTCACTCCCACTCGATCGTCCCGGGAGGCTTGGACGTGATGTCGTAGGCCACCCGGTTGACCCCCGGCACCTCGTTGATGATGCGGCTCGACAGCCGCTCGAGCAGGTCGTAGGGCAGCCGGGCCCAGTCGGCGGTCATGGCATCGTCGCTGGACACGGCACGCACGATGACGGGGTGGGCGTAGGTTCGCTCGTCGCCCATGACCCCGACGGAGCGGACGTCGGCGGCCAGGACGGCGAAGGCCTGCCAGATCTCCCGCTCGAGGCCAGCGGCTTTGACCTCCTCCCGCACGATGGCGTCGGCGTGGCGCAGGATGGTCAGGCGCTCGCGGGTGACCTCACCGATGATGCGCACGCCCAGGCCCGGCCCCGGGAAGGGCTGGCGCCACACGATCTCCTCGGGCAGCCCCAGCTCCTCACCCACCTTGCGCACCTCGTCCTTGAACAGCGCCCGTAGCGGCTCGACCAGCTCGAACCCGAGGTCGTCGGGCAGCCCGCCGACGTTGTGGTGCGACTTGATGCGGGCGGCGTCCGGGGTGCCGGACTCGATGACGTCGGGATAGAGCGTGCCCTGCACCAGGAACCGGGCGTCCTCCAAGCCCTGGGCGGCGACCTCGAACTCCCGGATGAAGCGCTCGCCGATGGCCTTGCGCTTCTCCTCGGGGTCGACCACGCCGGCGAGCCGCTCGAAGAACCGTTCGGCGGCACGGACGTGGATGAGCTCGATGCCGTGGTGGCGGCGAAAGGTCTCGACCACCTGGTCGCTCTCACCCTCGCGCATCAACCCCGTGTCGATGTAGACGCACGTCAGCTGCGACCCGATCGCCTTGTGGACCAGCGCGGCGGCCACGGCCGAATCCACGCCCCCGGACAGCCCGCAGATGACTCGCTCCCGGCCGACCTGGGCCCGCACCGCCTCCACCTGGGACTCGATGATGGAGGTCATGGTCCACGTCGGGCGGGCGCCGCACACGTCGTAGAGGAAGGACTTGAGGAGCTCTTGGCCCCGGGGGGTGTGGGCCACCTCCGGGTGGAACTGCACCCCGTAGATCGCCCGCTCTGGCGACTCCAGCACGGCGACGGGGGCCTCCGGGGTGCGGCCGGTGGCGGTGAAGCCTTCGGGCGGGGACACGATCGAGTCGAAGTGGCTCATCCACACCGGCTGGGAGCCGCCCACGTCCATCAGCCGCGACGGCGCGGTGACCTCGAGCGAGGTGCGCCCGTACTCGCCCCGGCCGGTCCGGGCCACCTCGCCGCCGAGCTGGTGGGCAAGGAGCTGGGCCCCGTAGCAGATCCCGAGGACAGGAGCGGGCAGGTCGTAGATCGCCGGGTCGAGGAGGGGCGCCCGCTCCACGTGCACCGACTTGGGGCCGCCGCTCAGGATGACACCCACCGGCCGCCGGGCAGCGATCTCGGCGGCGGTGATGGTGTGGGGGACGATCTCGCTGTAGACGTGGGCGTCGCGGATCCGCCGGGCGATGAGCTGGGCGTACTGGGCACCGAAGTCGACCACGAGCACCGTGTCGAAGTCGCCCGCTGCCTCCGCGCTCATCGCCCCGTCCGGGCGGACCGGCCCGGGCCTTCGCCTGCCCGCCCCGGGAGGCGAGGGCAGGTCACTCCCGCCGGCCCATCCCGATGCCCTGCGACCGCTGCAGCAGCTTGCCCTCGGTCTGCAGGGCCGGAGCCACCATGACCTCGGCCTTCTGGAACTCCTTGACCGTCTCGTAGCCGCAGGTGGCCATGGACGTGCGCAGGGCGCCGAACAGGTTGACCCGGCCGTCGTTCTCCCGGGCAGGACCGACGAGGATCTCCTCGAGGGTCCCCCGCACGCCGACCTGAACCCGAGCGCCCCTCGGCAGGGTGGGGTGGAACGTCGCCATCCCCCAGTGGTAGCCGTGCCCGGGCGCCTCGACGGCGGCGGCGAGGGGCGATCCGATCATCACCGCGTCCGCCCCGCAGGCGATGGCCTTGGCGATGTCGCCGCCGGTGCTCATCCCCCCGTCGGCGATGACGTGGCAGTACACGCCCGTCTCGTCGAGGTGGCGCATGCGGGCCCCCTTGGCGTCGGCCACCGCGGTGGCCTGAGGCACGCCGATGCCCAGCACGCCCCGACTGGTGCAGGCATTGCCGGGGCCCACGCCCACGAGGACCCCGGCCGCGCCCGTGCGCATCAGGTGCAGGGCGGCCTGGTAGGAGGCGCAGCCGCCGACCACCACGGGGGTCGGCAGCTCGCGCACGAAGCGCTTCAGGTTGAGCGGCTCCGAGGTCTTGGACTGGTGCTCGGCGGACACGACCGTGCCCTGGATGACCAGCAGGTCGAGCTCGGCCTCGAGGAGGTAGGGGGCAAAGGCCTCGGTGCGCTGGGGGGTCACCGAGGCGCACGACACCACGCCGGCGTCCCGGATCTGGCGGATGCGGGGCACGATGAGCTCGGGCTTGATCGGCTCGGCGTAGAGCTCCTGCATGCGCAGGGTCGCCTTCTCGCTGGGCAGGGCGGCGATCTCGTCGAACAGC
>DASZDK010000027.1:0-50527 GCA_035942035.1 Acidimicrobiales bacterium | reverse complement strand
CGGCGTGGTGCCCAAGGTTTCCCGGCCCTACTACCCCCAGCCGCCGCCACCCGCTCCCCCTGCGGGGGCCTGAACCTGTGCGTGAGGAAGGTGAAGCGCTGCGCTCTGGTTCCCGACCCTCCAGATAACCAACTGCCGAGTGCTGCTTCCGCCGTGGTATCACCCGACCGAGTCAGCCTCGGCCGCCAGGCATCCCGCGGCTGCTCCCAACGTGAACGGTAGAGCTAACACGGTGCTCGTCATTTAGCGCTGTCGGCGAGGTGTCGCTCTTCTGCGCATACTAGTGTCCGAGTGACTGTTGGTTCGGACGGAGTCAACAGGAGGATGAAACCTAGCGGGGAGGACTAAGTGTCGAAACGGAATACCGGGCTCACTCTTGCAGTAGCCATGGTCGGCCTGGTTGCGCTAACCGGGGGAGCGGGAGCTCAGAACGCAGGCTCTGATACCGGGTTTGTGGTGGAGGCACCCCGCCAAGTGGGCAGCGACGGCAATCCCTTGCGCCTCTACGTCCAACCCCAGGTCGCCGTGCACCCCGACGATCCCTCGACCCTGGCCCTCGCCACCGGTGAGGCGCGCAACGGCGGTTGCACCCTCAACGTGAGCCGCGACGGCGGCCTGTCGTGGACAATCGCCGCGCCGACCTTCATGCCTGAAGAGCTCCCGTTCTGCGTCCAGCGGAACTACGGGCCGGTGCTGGACATGGCGTTCGCCTCCAACGGCACCCTCTACATAGGGATGAGCGGGTCGTCCTACGAGACGGAGCCGCCGCATCCGAACGGGCCCATCACCGCTCTCATCGCCCGGACCGACGACCTGGGCGACAGCCACCAAACCTTCGTCGTGGCCGAGCCCGACACGGTCACCTACACCCCTCCCGAAGCGGACGCACCGGCAGCGGCGTCGCCCCCGACGAGTGCCCAGCCGGGCGAGGCCACCACCACGGTGCCCGAGCTCCCGACCAGCACGACTGTCGTCCAGGACGCGCCTGAGGAGCCGCCGGCGACCGAGCAGACCGGCTTCGAGCAGCACCGGCTCAACAGCGTGGCTGTCGATCCCAACAACCCCGACAAGGTGTACCGAGGGTGGCGTCAGGGGACCGGTGGGCTGATCGGCGTCCCGTTCGGTGCCACCCCGGTGCGATCGATGGTCGCCGTGTCCGACGATGGAGGAGAGACCTGGAGCGAGCCGATCGACGTCGCCAACAGCTTCCAGGGCGAGGGGGAGATCTTCGGGTCCGACGTTCCCATGCTGGTGGTGGATCCCGACGGGACTGTCTTCGGATTCGCCAAGGAGCGGCCGCGGCGGGCAGCCGAAGGAGAGCCCACCCCAGTGTCTCGGCTGTTCATGTTCAAGTCGACCGACGGGGGGCAAAGCTGGGCCACGAGCGTGTTCAGCCCTGGTGCCGAGTCGCTCGACAACCCCGACGCCGCGGTCGACCCCGACAACGGCAACCTCTACGTGGCCTACTCGTCACGCGGGGAAGACACCGAGGACGACGAGCCCGCCAGCCCTTCGGAGATCTACTTCTTGGCCTCCACCGACGGCGGGGCAACGTGGAGCGAGCCCGTCAACGTCACCGACGACGACCCCACCAAGGGTGCTGACCAGCACTTCCCCGGCATCAGTGTGGCATCGAACGGGCGGATCGACCTGGCTTGGCATGACTTCCGCAACGACCCCTTCTTCGTCCCGGGAGAGATCGGTAACATGGGAAGCGCCGTCGACCAGCGCTACTGGGACGCCTACTACGCCTCTTCTACCAATGCCGGCGGGACGTGGTCGGCCAACACCCGGGTGACCAATCCGTCGATCGACGGCCAGCTGGGGGTCACCTTCAACAACAACGACTTCCGTGGACCCATGGGCGTCGCCTCCACCGACGCGGCGGCCTACGTCACCTGGGCTGACTCCCGGGCCACCGGTGCCGACCCCAGCGATGCCGAAGACGCCTACTTCTCGCGGATCCGCTACGCGGCCGTTCCGGAACTCGGCTCCGATGCCGGGGAGTCCAGTAACGTCCTCTGGGCCCTGCTGGGCGGCGGTGCCGCCCTGGCCCTCGGCGGGCTAGCCCTCGTGGTGGCGACCCGCCTGATCCGCAGCCGAGGCGAGTCGGGGCCCAGCGGTCGCCCCGCTCCCGCCGCTGGGGGGTAATGAGGGGCCGGCATCCGAGACGATCATCGCCGGCGCTTCTCGTTGGTACGCGAGCCGGGCACCCGCACTGGCGTTGATGCCAGTGCGGTGCCCCGCTCGTGGGGATGCGCCCGAAAGCGTCCTCCCAGCTGATCGACGGGTCCGGCGCCGGCCGCGAGCGCGCCTTGGAAAAACCGGCTGCAGCTGAGCGAGTCGAGGGCTCCATTAACAGGCGCGCAATACACGATGCCGTGAAACGCTCTCTCAGGCGACGGATGCCCCATTCCGCAGAGCGTCCCTTTGCGGACGGGCGCGTTCATCAGGACAGCAGAGTACGCACTCGCCCGCCCCAGCCGCCGGTGCGCTCGCCGGGCAAACGGCAAGACCCGGCGACCGAGAGGCGGAACCAGCGCGTCCTCGGGACGGCCCTTGTCGAGCCAAAGATGAGTCCAGGTAGTGGTGTAGCGGGCGAAGGTCCCCCGGACGCGACGACCACCGCGTCAGCCTCTTGCAGTGCTCCGAAAGACGAGCGAGAGGAACGACGCGGTCGTCACCAACAACATGGACGCGCTCGAGTGGGTGCGCAAGGCTGTCCTCAACCGGTCTCACAATCAGGGTCCCTTCGGCGACCGCGCAGTTGGGTTGTGAGACGCAACAGCCCATGAAAAGAGCCCTTCTCTGGTCGGGGCGAAGGCGAGTCGTCGATTGGAGAGCCAACGAAGGGTGGCGTCGTTTTGGCGGATCGAGTTCGGGGTGCCCAGGCGTCGAGGGCCGCTACGGGCGGCTGACCGGCCGCCCTTGACTTGCAGCCGAGATCGTCGTCCGATGTCGAGTTCTCGTGGGCATGCTGCGAGAGGACGCTCCTGGTGAACGCATCCCCACAGCCCGGCTCCGCCGTCCGTGATGCCCGGCGCCGAATGGGCATCAGACGATGAGCGGCGAGTTCGGTTCGGTGCCGACTTGCACCCGCTGGAAGCCATCGTCGGAGCAAACCGGTGGTGGCGACGACGGCGGTTCGCCCTCCGTGCAGCCGAGCTTCGAGGTGCGGCCCTCGAGCGTGCCTCCCTCAAGCGGGCCAACCTCGCCGACGCCCGCCTGGACGGAGCCGACCTGGAGGCGCCCAACCTCGCCGGGCGCCCACCTGGAGGGAGCCGACCTCACCGGCGCCCACCTGGAGCGGGCGCGGCTCAGCGGCGCCGACCTGGAGGGAGCGAGCGAACCTCACTGCGGCCCACCCTGCGAGGGCCAACCTTTCCGGCGCCGACCTGGAGCGGGCCAACCTCAGGAACGCTGATCTGGAGCGGGCCTACCTCAGGGGCGCGTACCTGAAGGGCGTAATCGGCCTCGAGCACGCCCACCGGGAGGGGGCCATCGGGCTCGGGGAGCCGGCCGTGGAGTTCGTCGGCGGCATGGTGCAGCAGGGTCCTTGGCCCGTAAGCAAGCCCCGCCGTTAGAGAGCGGCCCTGTCGGTACCGGTGGGCCCGGAGGGATGCGCCAGCCCGTGGCACTACGGGCGCAGGGAGCGATTCCTCCGGGACAGGCGGGCTTCGATGGTGCGCTCGTGGTCGAGATCGAGCTCGGGCCACCGCTGGGGGTCGATCGAGTCCAGCACCGACCGGGGGGCCAGCCCCACCAGTTCGGCCCGGGCGATGGGGGCCTCGGCGGCGACGGCGTCGTAGACCGTATCCGGCCCCACGGCAAGGGGGTCGACCAAGTTGAGCGAGACCTGGACCGCGTCGCCGACGGGGAGGCCCAGGGCCCGCACCGCCGGGCCGCGCAGCGACCGGGCCAGCGACCGGGCCAGGGGGAGGTCGGCGGGCTCGGCCAGCCACAAGTTGTAGGCCACCAGCACCGGACGGGCGCCGACGGCGGTGGCGCCGGCGGTCGGGTGCGGCTGGGGGGGTCCGGCGTCGGGCGCCAGGTCCCGGAACGCCTGCCGGCGCACCGCGGGCAACGGCGACCGGCGAGCGCCGTAGGCGAACGCCGGGACGCCCAGCTCGTCGGCCAGCCAGGTCACGAAGCAGTCACGGGCGGCCACCGCCTCCTCCAGGGTGGCCTGGCCGAGGGGAGCGAAGGGCACCACGTCGACTGCTCCCAACCGCGGATGCACGCCCTGGTGGTCCCGAAGATCGATCCGTTCCACGGCCACGGCGGCCACGGCTCGGGGAGCGGCCTCGCCCACCAGGGTGAGGACCGATCGGTGGTGGTCGGCGTCGGTGTGCACGTCGAGCAGGTCGTCGCCGGCGGCGGTGGCCAGGGCGGCCACCACGTCGGGGCGGCGACCCTCGCTGACGTTGACCACACACTCGAGGCGGACCTCCGGCGCCGTACGCCCCGTTGCCCGGGACTGGGGCGACGGTTGTGGCAAGGGCACCGCTATGCTTCGGGGCATGGGCGCTCTAGGGGCACCGGAACTCCTCATCATTCTGGTCATCATCTTGCTGGTGTTCGGCGGCGCCAAGCTGCCGAAGCTGGCCAAGTCGCTGGGCCAGGCCCAGCGGGAGTTCCGCAAGGGTACGGACGCGGCGGCCGATGACGACGAGGACGCTGCCACGAACCGGCCCAGTGACAAGCCCGAGGGCAAGACGAGCGCCTAGTCCGGTTTCGGATCCGGCGTTCCGGCGCGGACCCGCCGTGAACGCCCTGGGAACCGGCTGAGCTCGCCTGACGTTCCCCGTTCGGTACCCAGCTGGGAAGAAGTCGCCCGGACCCATGGGCGGTTCCTCTACACGGTGGCGTACCGCCTGACGGGAAACGAAGCCGACGCACAGGACCTCGTACAGGAGGTGCTGCTGCGGGTGCGCCGGGGGCTGGCGACCTACCGGCCGGGATCGATGGAGGGTTGGTTGAGCCGGATCACCACCAACGCTTTCCTCGACGAGGTGCGCCGCCGCCGCCGGCACCCGACCGAGGCCCTGCCCCGGGAGCCGGGACTGGCCCTGGCCTCACCCGACGCCGCCGGCGACCTGGCCGCCAGTGGCCTCCCCGACGACCTGGAAGCGGCGCTGCGGGCACTGCCGGAGGACTTCCGTGTCGCCGTGGTGCTCTCCGACGTGGTCGGCCTGCCCTACGCCGAGATCGCCGAGTACCTCGGCGTGCCCGTCGGCACCGTCCGCAGTCGCATCCACCGAGGCCGGCGTTCGCTGCGCCAGGTGCTCTCGTGAGCCCACCGTCCTCCTGGCCCGAAGGATCGCACCCGGCCGAGGCGCTGTCCGCGCTCGCCGACGGAGAGCTGGCTGCCGGCGAGCGTGCCATGGTGGCCGCCCACGTCGAGGACTGCCGCGAGTGCACCGAGGAGCTGCGGGCAGTCCGAGCGGTGCGCGACGCCCTGCGGGCCCTGCCGCCGGTGGAGCCGCCACCGGGCCTGCTCGACCGCCTGGTCGCCGACCTGGCCCGGCGCGGGGCTTTTCGTCGCCAGCCGGCGCTCATCGGCACGGCGGTGGCGGCGGCCGCCGCCGCTCTCGTGGTCGTTCTGGTCCCGTCGGTCACCGGATTCGATCGCTACCGTCCCCAGGTCGACCAGGCCATGGTCCGCCACGTCGCCTCCGTGTCGGCGCTGGCGGCGGTGGGGGCCACCACCGCTGACGGTGGTCCAAACCCCCTCGTGCTCCCGGAGCCCGTCACCCCTTCTACTGCGCCGCCCCGTGAGCCTGGAGACCTGCCCGCACCGTACCGGGCCCCACCCGAGCTGGCCGGCGGCTACCGACTGGTCGACGCCTTCGCCCATCCCGACGGCGTCCAGGTCGTCTACGAGCGTGGGCGCTACGGCTTGTCGGTGTTCGAGAGCCCCGGTGAGCTGGATCCGGAGGGGATGGCGCCCAGGGGGGAACTGGTGGAGGGTGACCCGGCCACGTGGCGCTGGGAGTCGGACGGTGTCGCCGGTCGAGTGGTGGTCCTGGAGCGGGACGGGGTGGTGGTGACGGCTGTGGGCGACGAGCCTGGCGATGCCGTGCTCTCGGCCGCCCGCTCCGTGCCCGAGGCCCGGCCCCTGTCGTTGGTGCAGCGGGTGCGACGAGCGGCGGCGCAGGTGCTGCGGGAGCTCAGCCCGTCGTCGGGACCGCCGCCGCCCGCCGCCGCTTGAGGATCCGCCGGCGCTCTCGCTCGGACGCTCCTCCCCAGACGCCGTGGTCGACCCGTTGGGCCAGGGCGTACTCCAGGCACGGCTCCTTGACCGGGCAGGTGGCGCAGATACGGCGAGCGATCTCGACGCCCACACCGTCGCTCGGGAAGAAGCGAGCGGGCGGCTCGTTCCTGCAGTTGCCCTCGGCCATCCAGCTGGTGTCCATGACGCCTCCGTTCGCCGCCATCCCCCTTACCACGGACGGCGCTCGCATTTGGTTCCCGTCACTGTTTTCGGGCAACGGTGGACAACCTTGAGGACGTCCCCGATGACCGGCGGTGACGCAAGGCTGTCCGCGCCGCTCGTAGCCTGATGCCGATGAGGCGCCATGCGACCTGAACGGCCCCATGGAAGAGGTGCGGGGCGAGGCGACGGCCACGCCAGCGTGTCGACGGGCGACGGTCGCATCGGAGGCACCCGACGGCTCTGGAGCGACGCCCCGACGTCTCCACCGACCGGCGAGGCCGGCCAGTCGTCGCCGCCGACCGGGGACCCCTGGCGGCCGGCGCCCGCACCCGTGGCGACCCCGTCCCGGGCGAGCAGGGGCGGTGCCCGGCGCGGCAGCCCGGGCGGGTGGTTGCCGGGCGCCATTGCCGGGCTCCTTGCCGCCGTGGCCGTGCTCGGTGCTGCCCTCGGTCTCGGGCTGGTGGGGGACCGCACCACCGCCGGGCCCCTGCGCGCTCCGGTCGGGCTGAAGGGAGAGCCACTCGACATCCGGGGCGTGATCGAGGCGGTGCAGCCGGGCGTGGTGTCGATCGCCGTCGAGGGCGTCCGCGGGGGCCCCGGCCGCGAGCAGCTGGTGAGCGGCGCCGGCAGCGGGATGGTCATCGAGCCCGACGGCCTGGTGCTCACCAATCACCACGTCGTCGCCGGCGCCACCTCGATGAGCGTGGTGCTGGCCGACGGGAGGCAGGTCCCCGCCGATCTGGTGGGGAGCATCCCCTCGTCGGACGTGGCGCTGATCCAGATACGCGACGTCAGCGACCTGCGCACCGTCGAGCTGGGCGAGAGCGCGGCCCTCCAGGTGGGCGACGACGTGGTGGCCGTGGGCAACGCCTTGAACCTCGGCGCCAGCCCGACGGTGACCACCGGGATCGTCTCTGCCCTCGACCGCTCGATCACCACGCCGGACGGGGTGACGCTGGAGAGCCTGATCCAGACTGACGCCGCCATCAACCAGGGCAACTCGGGGGGGCCGTTGGTCAACGCCTTCGGCCAGGTCATCGGCATCAACACCGCCATCGCCGGCGGCGCCGAGAACATCGGCTTCGCCCTCAGCATCGACTCGGTGAAGCCCCTGATCGAGGAGCTCCGGTCCGGCGGCGGCGACGTCCGGGGCGGGGCCTACCTGGGCATCGGCACCGCCGATCTCGACGACGTGTTCCCCGAGGTGCTCGAACGGCTGGGGATCGACCGGGACGACGGAGCGTTCGTGATCCAGGTGCAGCGGGGCACCGCGGCGGACGAGGCCGGGTTGCAGCCGGGCGACGTCATCGTGGCCATCGGGGACGAGCCCATCGAGCGGGCCGGCGAGGTCAGCGGCGCCATCGGCCGCTTGGCGCCCGGTGACGAGGTCGAGATCCGCTTCGTGCGCGACGGTGAGGAGCGCACCGTGACGGTCGTCCTGGGCTCTCGCGGCGTGGGGAACTGAGCCGGCGCACTCTCCTCAGGACGTGGACTCGGTCATTGGCGGGCCAGCGCCGGCGCTCGCGTCCTCGACTCCCCTGCTCGCCGAGAGCCCGGTCCGGCTCTCGAGGAGGCGTATGGACCCGGCGAGGAGGAGCGTGGCCAGACCGAGCGTGGCGATGAGCGCCATGGCCTTGGATGGCTCGACCTTGGCGGTGAGCCAGGTGGTGACGGCAACGGCCGAGAGCGCGGCGACCAGGGTCAGCCCCAGCGTGAGGTGGAACAAGCCGCCCGGGAGGTTGCCGTCGCGGAAGGCCAGCGCCGAGGTGGCGATCCGAATGGCGAGGGCCACGGCGAGCAGCACCAGCCCTCGGAACAGGATCGTGAGCAGCGCGACCAGCCCGTAGCCGCCCGCGACCCGCCGACGGCGAGGCCCAGGACCAGCCGGCACCAGCGATCGCGACATCGAGGGCCTCGGCAGCCAGGACCCTGCTCGGCACCAGCCGGGCACCATCAGCAGGGTGCGCAACCGCAGGTGGAGGGCGACACCGGACAGGTAGGCGCCGGTGACCACGCCCAGCGGTACCACGACAGCGAGCAGGGGCAGCAGCTCCGGAGCGAAGCTCCCGGTGACCACCGAGGTCACGACGAGGATGAGCGCCGACCATCGCTGGTAGTTCGCCCGTCGGAGCACGGCCAGCTCGGACCAGAGGAGTGACCATGGTCCGGTCGCATCGCGTCGTCGATCGCCCCGTCGAGTGGTGCGCCGATCCTGATCGCCTGAGCCCGGAACCTGAGATGCTCCTCCACGCTGAGCGTGGGATACAGGTCCGGTTGTCCGGCACCAGCGCCGTGCTCTGCCGGGCGAGGAAGGTGCCGCACGGAGCTCCGAGCACGGTGATGGAGCCGGCGTCGGGACGCACAGCCCCGTGCGGCCCCAGCAGGGCGAGCGTCTCGCCGGGGGCAACGTCGAAGCTGACGTCGCGGACACCGTGGACGGACGGGTACGTCTTGTAACGAGCGCACCACCGTGATGCGACCGGCCGACCTGTCCGCCGCGTCCTCCACCCTCCACGAGCGTAACGAGGACCTCGGGCGCCGCTGACGCCTGGAAGGACCGACAAATGATCGGGTCCGGGCCCTCGAGACGAGGCCCGGTAGGCTCGGCGCGGTGTCGAACGTTGAGCAACAGGCCCCGTCCCAGCCCCCGGTGGGGCACGTCCGCATCGTGTACCTGGGCCCGGTGGCGCCCCACTGGGAGGTCCAGTCCGACTTCGGCGACCCCCGGCTGATCGACGCCCTCCGCCAGCGGATCATGGCTCGCCTGGTGCTGCTGCCCCCGCACGATCCCCAGTTCCGTCGCAACCGCGAGCGAGTGGCCCGCGACGCCGAGCGGGAGAACCTCCTGCTCGAGTGGGACCTCGGGTTGCCCGACCAGCAGGCGCCGCCCGACCCGGCCTACCGCGCCTGAGGCGGTCCGTCGTGCCCGCCATTGGCATTGACCTGGGTGGCACCAAGGTGCAGGGGGTGCTCGTCGACGCCGGCGAGGTGATCGGTGACGCCAAGGTGCCCACGCCCACCGGTGGGGTCGAGGAGGTCGTCACCGCCATCGGCGACTGCGTCGACCGGCTGGGTGGCACCGACAAGGTCGCAGGCGTCGGGATCGGCGCCCCCGGGGTGGTCGAGGCCGCCACCGGCACGGTCGTCATGGCCCCCAACCTCCCGGGCTTCGGTGCGCCGGTGCCACTCGCCGCCCTGCTCGCCGACCGCCTCGAGGGGATGCGCGTGGCGGTGGACAACGACGTGAACGTGAGCGCCCTGGCCGAGCACCGGCTCGGCGCCGGTCGCGGCTCGTCCAACCTGCTGGGCGTGTGGGTGGGCACCGGCGTGGGTGGTGGGCTGGTGCTCGACGGGGAGCTGCGGCGGGGCCCCGGTGGGGCCGCCGGCGAGATCGGCCACGTCGGGGTCGCCGCCGGTGGTCGGCGGTGCGGGTGTGGCCAGAACGGACACCTCGAGGCCTACGCCGGCAGGGCGATGATGGAGCAAGAGGCGCGCCGGCGAGCAGCCGCTGGCACCCCCACGTTGCTGGTCGAGCTGGCCGGCGACAAGCGCATGAAGTCCAGCATCTTCGCCAAGGCGCTGGAGGCCGGTGACGGCGTGGCCGTGGAGTTGCTCGACGAGGCGGTCGCCGCTCTGGGGATGGCGCTGGCCTCGGCCACCGCCCTGGTCGACCTCGAGCTCATCGTGGTGGGCGGCGGCCTGGCCGAGAAGCTCGGCGCCGGTTTCGTGGGGCGCATCGAGCAGGCGGTGCGCAGTCGCCTGCTGGTGCCCTCGTCGCCCCTCCGGGTGGTGCCGGCGTCGCTGGGTGACCTGACCGGCGCCCTCGGGGCCGCCCTGCTGGTGGAGGAGCCGGCAGCGGTATGACCTTCGGGACTTGGGGAAGGCCGGCGGCATGACTGAGGCCAGGACGGTGATCGAGTCGCTGGAGCGGGAGGCGTATGCGCCCGCCGGCGCCAGCGACGGCCACGAGCGGTTCATCAACCGCGAGCTGTCGTGGCTGGACTTCGGGGCTCGGGTGCTGGCCCGGGCCGAGGCGCCCGAGGTGCCGCTGCTGGAACGCGCCAAGTTCCTCGCCATCTTCAGCGAGGGCCTGGACGAGTTCTTCCAGGTGCGGGTGGCGGGGCTCAAGGACCAGGTGGCAGCCGGGCTGCGGGCCCTGAGTCCGGACGGGCTGACCCCAAAAGAGCAGCTGGTCGCCATCCGGTCGCGTGTGGGCGAGCTGCTCGACCGGCAGTCCCACATCTTCCTCGCCGAGCTGAGCCCGGAGCTGACCAAGGTCGGCATCCACCTGTCCGACTGGCACGACCTCGACGGCGACGACCGCAAGGAGCTCGTCGAGGTGTTCGAGCGCCAGATCTTCCCGGTGCTGACCCCGCTGGCGGTCGATCCCGGCCACCCGTTCCCGTACATCTCCAACCTGTCGCTCAACCTGGCGGTGATGGTCCGCGACCCCGATACCGGCGAGCGCCGCTTCGCCCGGGTCAAGGTGCCCAACGTGCTGCCGCGGTTCGTGCTGATGGCCGACGGCGAGCGCTACGTCGCCCTCGAGCAGGTGATCGCTGCACACCTGGACTCCCTGTTCCCCGGCATGGTGGTGGAGTCGCACCATCCCTTCCGGGTCACCCGCAACGCCGACCTCACCCTGGAGGAGGACGAGGCCGACGATCTTCTCGCCGCCGTCGAGGTCGAGCTTCGCCGGCGGCGCTTCGGGCGGGCGGTGCGCCTGGAGGTGGCCGAGGGCATCGACGACGAGATGCTGGCGCTGCTCACCCGCGAGCTCGACCTGGGCCGCGACGACGTCTACGTCAGCCCGGGCCCGCTCGACCTCGGCGGGCTGTGGGGCGTGTGGTCCCTGCCCCGCCCAGACCTCAAGGACGACCCGTTCACCTCGGTCACCCAGACCCGCCTGTCCGGACCCGAGGACGAAGCGGTCGACGTGTTCGACCGCATCCGCCAGGGCGACATCCTGGTCCACCACCCCTACGACTCGTTCACCACCTCCGTCGCCGCCTTCATCCGCCAGGCTTCGTCCGATCCCGACGTGCTGGCCATCAAGCAGACCCTGTACCGCACGTCGGCCGACAGCCCCATCGTCGAGGCCCTGATCCGTGCCGCCGAGAAGGGCAAGCAGGTGGCCGCCCTGGTCGAGCTCAAGGCCCGCTTCGACGAGCAGGCCAACGTGGCCTGGGCTCGGGCGTTGGAGAAAGCCGGCGTCCATGTGGTCTACGGCCTGGTGGGGCTGAAGACCCACAGCAAGACGGCGCTGGTGGTGCGACAGGAGGCCGACGGCATCCGCCGGTACTGCCACGTGGGCACTGGCAACTACAACGAGAAGACGGCTCGGCTCTACGAGGACCTGGGCCTGCTGACCTGCGATCCCGACATCGGCGCCGACCTCACCCAGCTGTTCAACTACCTCACGGGCTACGGGCGCCAGGAGCAGTTCCGCAAGCTCCTGGTGGCGCCCGGACCACTGCGGCCCCGGGTGGCCGAGCTGATCGCCGGCGAGGCGGAGGCGGGGGAGGACGGCGGGCGGATCATTCTGAAGCTCAACAACCTGGTCGACGTCGAGATGATCGACGCCCTGTACGCGGCGTCCCGGGCCGGCGTGGAGATCGACCTGATCGTCCGGGGCATCTGCTGCTTGCGACCGGGCGTTGCCGGCATGTCCGAACGCATCCGGGTGCGTTCCATCGTCGGCCGGTTCCTGGAGCACTCTCGCATCTTCCACTTCGCCAACGGCGCCGGTCCCGGTCGACCCGACTGGTACCTCGGGTCCGCCGACCTCATGCCCCGCAACCTCGACCGGCGGGTCGAGGCGGTGGTGCCGGTCGGTGACCCCGAGCTGCAGCGCCGGCTCCAGGAGATCCTCGACGTCAACCTCTCCGACGACCAGTTGGCCTGGGAGCTGCAGCCCGACGGCGGCTGGCGCAAGGTCCCCCCGGGCGGCGGCGTCAATACCCACGAGGCGCTCCGGCGACTGGCCAAGGACCGGGCCCGGCGGCGGGACCCGTCGTGAAGCCCGGGTCGGCGGGCCAGAGCACGAGCGAGCTGAGGGGAGCCAGGGGACCGCAGCCCGTCGTCCGGGCGGCGGGTGGTGTGCTCTGGAGGCGGACGCCGTCGGGTGAGACCGAGGTGCTCGTCGTTCACCGCCCCAAGTACCACGATTGGTCGCTGGCCAAGGGGAAGTGCGACCCGGGGGAGTCCGACGAGGAGTGCGCCCTGCGTGAGGTGGAGGAGGAGACCGGCTACCGCTGCCGGCTCGGTCCCGAGCTGCTCGGCAACGCCTACGCCGACCGCGGGGGGCGCCCCAAGGAGGTCCGGTACTGGGCCATGACCGTGGTCTCGGGTGACTTCCGGCCCAACAGCGAGGTCGACCAGGCACGGTGGGTCGTCCTCGACGAGGCCCGGGGAATGCTGTCCTACCAGCGGGACGCCGCCGTGTTGGATTCCCTGCCCGGCGCCATCGCCGAAGCTGGCTGAACACGGGGTTGGGGTTCAGCTCTCGGAGAACCAGGAGCGGTGCTTGTCGGCTGATGCCTTCTTCCAGGCCTTCGGCCACTTCTCGCGGGCCCGGCGCATGGTCTCGCGCTGGGCGGCCACCAGTTGGCCTGCGGCCAGGGCCTGGTGTCCACCGACGGTTCCGGCCGCCTCCCGCAGCCATGCCTCGGTCACCTCCGCGTCCTGCACCTCGCCGAGCACGTCCTGCAGCCGCCCCAACCGCTTGGCCAGGCGCTTGGCCGGCTTGCCCACCACCGGGCGCACCGCCTGGGCGGCGTAGCGGCACCGCTTGGCCTTGGTCCGCACCTTGTGCAACTCGTCGGGCGAGGGGTCGTCGCCCAGGTCGGCGACGGCTTCCCGCAGGCGCTCCCAGCGCCGTCGAACCAGGCCGGGGAGGACCTCGCCGGCGGGCACGTCGGCCTCGGGCAGGCACGGCGGCGACGCCGCGGCTGCCACCAGGGCATCGAGCAACACGGCGTAGCGGTCACTGTCGAGGGCCTGGTCGAGCTCGACGCACGCCCGGTCGCGGTCGGAGGCCAGCCGCTGGAGCAGCGTCGCCAGCGCGGGCTGGTCCTCTTCGGGGAGGGACTCGCCCTGCGCCGCCAGCCGGGCGGCCAGCACGTCGGCGTCGCGGACGGCGCCCAGCTGTCGACGCACCCAGCCCAGCTCCCGGCGCAGCTCCGTGGCCTCGGCCCGCAGCAGCGGCGCGAAGCTGCGCAGGTCGGAGCGCAGGCGGCGCATGGCCACCCTGGCCTTGCGCAGGTCCTCCGGGTGACCGCTGCGACGTAGGCGCGGGTCATGGATCAACAGCTTGGTCAGATCGGCGGCGAGGGCGGCCCGCACCAGGTCGGCGGCGGTGGCGTCGTCGCCGACGGCCACCGGCACCACCTCGGGGGGAGCGGCGGCGGGACGCCCGAGGGCTCGCACCACCTTGGGGGTGGGATCGGGCGGCCCGGCGCCGGCCTGGCGCAGTCGTGCCACCACGGCATCGAGGAAGCTCGGCGGGGTCCGCTCGTCGACCTCCACCTCGATCTCCCGAAAGCCGGCGGCGACGTGATCGTCCTGGCGCACCGAGACCTCGTCGTCGGCCACCTCACCGAGGCGATTCCCGGTGGCATCACGCAGCTCCAGCCGCTGCCGGCGGGTGGCGAGGTGGGCGACAGGGGTGAGCGACGCCGACCGCACGTAGGCCCGTACCAGGTTCGCCACCTCGTCGGGAACGGGACGGCGGGGGAGGGCGAAGGTGCTCTCTTGACGCCGCAGGGCACCACCGTCGTCGGCGGCCCAACCGTCGTCGGGCAGCTTGACCGTCCACCGGCCCTGTTGCTCGTCGTCGTCCTCCCAGCGGAAGCGCACGCTGACGCCCCAGCGGGCCAGGCGCAGGTCGGCGGTGTCGTAGTAGACGGCCTCCAGCCGGCGCTCGGGCAGGGTCACCGTCGTGGCGCCCTCCACCACTCCGGTCAGGTCAGGCAGGCCGAAGTCGTCACCGGCCCCGAGCTTCACCTCGTGCTCGAGGGCATTTGCCACGGCGAGACCCTAACCGGGCCGCTCCAACGCTTTCCGGCTCGTTCACCCGGCGTTCACCTCGAGGTCCGGTGGCCGTCACCAGCCGTGCCTACGGTGGGAACAGAGCCTGTCGAACCGCCGGCCGCCGATCAACCCGACCAGGAGGAACCTTGCCCCACGTCGTCCGGCGCCCACCGCCCCGGTTCCTCGTCATCCTGCTGGCGCTGGCCGTGCTCACCGCCGCCTGCGGCGGCGGTGACAGCCCCAACGCCGATCCCGCCATCGGCGGTGCCGGGGGAGGCGGGGCGCAGGGCGACATCAGCATCTCGGGTTCGTCGACCGTCGAGCCCATCACCATTCGGGTGGCCGAGCTCTTCGAAGACATCGAGCCCAGCATCAACGTCGACGTCGACGGGCCTGGCACCGGTGACGGCTTCGAGCTCTTCTGCCGGGGTGACACCGACATCGCCAACGCCTCCCGGCCCATCAGAGCCGAGGAGGTCGAGGCGTGCGAGGCGGCCGGCGTGGAGTTCGTCGAGCTCAAGATCGGGATCGACGGGTTGGCGGTGCTGACCAGTCCGGCCAACGACGCGGTCGAGTGTCTGGCCTTCGAGGACCTGTACGCCCTCGTCGGGCCCGAGTCGCAGGGCTTCCGGAACTGGAGAGACGCCCAGCCGCTCGCCCGGGAGCTGGGCTCGGACACCGAGTTCCCCGACGCGCCCCTCAACATCACCGCCCCCGGTGAGGAGTCGGGCACCTACGACAGCTTCGTGGAGATCGCCCTGGAGGACATCGCCGACGAGCGCGGCCAGGAGCCGATGACCCGTCCCGACTACTCCTCCCAGGGCGACGACAACCAGATCATCGCCGGGATCACCGGCACCGACAGCTCCTTCGGCTGGGTCGGCTACGCCTTCGCCGCCGAGAACGAGGGCTCGGTCAAGGCGCTGGAGGTCGACGGCGGCGACGGTTGCGTCGCTCCCACCGACGAGACCATCGCCGACGGGTCGTACCCGCTGAGCCGGCCCCTGTTCATCTACGTGAACCTGGAACGGGCAGAGACCAACCCGGCCATCTCCGCCTTCGTCGACTTCTACCTCGGTGACGGCATCGAGGCCGTCACCGACGTGGGCTACGTCGCACTGGCGGACGGGGAGCTGCAGGAGACGATCGACGCCTGGGAGGCACGCGAGACTGGGACGCGCGAGGGCTGAGGCACCATCCCCGGGAAAGTCACGGCATCGAGACGCGGAGTGAGCGATGGCTGAGAGCACGCGGGTCGACACGCCACTGACCGCCACCGACCTGCGGGGCGACCCCCGCCGCCAGCGCCGGGAGCGGGTGGTGCGCCGGGCGTTCCTGGCCGCGGCGGCGGTATCCATTCTGATCAGCGCCCTGATCGTCCTGTCGCTGGCCAGGGAGACCCTGACCTTCGTCACCCAGGTCGACTGGTCCACGGTCTGGAGCGAGGGATGGTTCCCCCGGCGGGGCATCTACGACGTGAAGACGCTCTTCGTGGGGAGCCTGCTCGTCACCGCCATCGCCATGGCCGTCGCCGTCCCCCTGGGCATGGGCGCGGCCGTCTACCTGGCCGAGTACGCCCGGCCTCGGGTGCGCCGGGTGCTCAAGCCGGTGCTCGAGGTCCTGGCCGGCATCCCCAGCGTGGTGCTGGGCTTCTTCGCCCTGGTGTTCATCTCGCCCGAGATCATCCAGCGCCTGAACGACGACGCCCAACTGTTCAACCTGGCTGCCGCCGGCGTGGGGGTGGGCATCCTCACCCTGCCCCTCGTGGCCTCGGTGGCGGAGGACTCGATGCGGTCGGTGCCGGGTGCCCTGCGTGAGGCGTCCTACGGGATGGGCGCCCGTAAGATCACCACCTCGGTGCGGGTGGTCATCCCCGCCGCCGTGTCCGGCCTGGTGGCGGCGTTCATCATCGCCGTCTCGAGAGCCATCGGCGAGACCATGGTGGTGTTCATCGCCGCCGGTGCCGGCGGCGGCTCGCTGTTCACCACCGACGTCTTCAGCCCGGGACTGACCATGACCGCCGCCATGGCCTCCCAGGCGGCAGGCACCGACGCGGTGAAGGGCGCCGGGCTCACCTTCCAGAGCCTGTTCTTCGTCGGCAGCCTGCTGTTCCTCATCACCTTCTCGCTCAACCTGTTCGCCGACCGCTTCGTGCGCCGCGTGCGCCAGCGGTACTGAGGCCACCGCTCGCCATGGCCCTCGTCAGCACCACTGCCACCACTGCCACCACCGACGCCGTCCGCCGCCGGCTGGAGGGCCGGCGGCTCGACCTCGGTGGGACCCTCTTCAAGGCGCTCCTGCTCGGGGCACTGCTGCTGTCGATCCTCATCCTGGTGGTGCTGGTGTTCGACGTGGTCGCCGGAGCCTGGGGTGTCCTCACCACCCGCTTGGGCAGCTTCTTGTCCGGCACCCTCCAGTCGCGACCCGAGGTGGCCGGCATCTCCCAGGGCCTGCGGGGTTCCGCCTACATCGCCGTGTTCGTCGTGGTCCTGGCCTTCCCGATCGGCATCGCCGCCGGCATCTACCTCGAGGAGTACGCGCCGCGCAGCCGGTTCACCCGCTTCGTCGACGTGAACATCCGCAACCTGGCGGGGGTGCCATCGGTGGTCTACGGCATCCTCGGACTGGCCATCTTCGTCGGGGCCCTCGCCACCCTTCCCGACTGGCTGGGTGGCGGTCCGCTGACCGGTGGCCGGACGGTCATGTCGGCGGGGATCACCCTGGCCATTTTGGTGCTCCCCATCGTCATCATCACCTCGGCCGAGGCCATCCGAGCGGTGCCCGACAGCATCAGGGAGGCGGGCTTCGGCGTGGGGGCCACCCGTTGGGAGGTGGTGCGCTCCCACGTGCTGCCCTACGCCGTTCCGGGCATCCTCACCGGCACGATCCTGTCGCTGGCCCGGGCGCTCGGGGAGGCGGCACCGTTGATCCTGGTGGGTGCGGTGACCGGCCGGCTGGCCAGCGGCGGTGGCGGCGTCTTCGAGGCCCTCCAGGAGCGCTTCACCGCCATGCCCATCATCATCACCACGTGGGCCGGCCGCCCACAGAGCGAGTTCCAGCAGTCGCTGGCGCCGGCGGCCATCGTGGTGCTCTTGGTGGTGGTGCTGTTGGCCAACGCAGCTGCCATCCTGCTTCGAGACCGTTATGAGAGAAGAAGGTGACGTGACCTCCGACACCCAGGGCACCGTCGACCAGCCGCCGGTCGACACCTCCGAACCCGCCGTGCCCCTCCGGGTCGAGGGCGGTGACGGCCGGGTGGGCGACCAACCGGCGGTGGCCGCTCCGGTGTTCTCGGTCCGCGACGTCTCGGTCTACTACGGCGCCTTCCGGGCGGTCCGCGACGTCGACCTGTCGATCGGAGGCCGGCAGATCACCGCCTTCATCGGGCCCTCCGGGTGCGGCAAGACCACGCTGCTGCGCTGCTTCAACCGGATGAACGACCTGGTCGAGAGCGCCCGGGTTGCCGGCACGATCGAGTACCACGGGGTGGATCTGTACGGCAAGGCGGTGGATCCCGTCGAGGTGCGCCGGCGGATCGGCATGGTGTTCCAGAAGCCCAATCCGTTTCCCAAGTCGATCTACGACAACGTCGCCTTCGGGCCCAAGGTCGCCGGCATCAAGGGCGACATGGACGAGATCGTCGAACGGTCGTTGCGCCGGGCGGCGCTGTGGGACGAGGTGAAGGACCGGCTGAAGGCATCAGCCATGGGGCTGTCGGGAGGCCAGCAGCAGCGCCTCTGCATCGCCCGGGCCTTGGCGGTCGACCCCGAGGTCATCCTCATGGACGAGCCCTGCTCGGCACTGGACCCGATCGCCACTGCCCGCATCGAGGACCTGATGGTGGAGATCAAGAGCTCGTACACCATCGTGGTCGTGACCCACAACATGCAGCAGGCGGCCCGGGTCAGCGACATGTGCGCCTTCCTCACCACCGAGGTGAACGAGCGCAGCGACACCCGGACGGGTGTACTGGTGGAGTTCGACCGGACGGAGCAGATGTTCTCCAACCCCGGGGACGAGCGCACGGAGAACTACATCACCGGACGGTTCGGTTGATCCACACGAGAAGAGCGCCCAGAGTGGCCGAGAAGGAGATCCGGTAATCATGCCCACCGAGATCCGCAGGAACTTCCATCAGGCCCTGGACGAGGTCCGCGACGACATCGTCCGTCTCGCCGGCATGGTCACCGAGGCTCTGGGCCGGGCCACCGCGGCCCTGCTCCAGGGGGACCTGCGGGTGGCCGAGGAGATCATCGCCAACGACGACGTGCTCGACACCTTGACGCTGGACATCGAGGAGCGTTGCTACCAGCTCCTCACCCTCCAGCAGCCCATGGCGACCGACCTGCGTGCGGTGGTGACCGCCATCCGCCTGACCGCCGAGATCGAGCGTTCCGGCGACCTGGTGGTCAACATCATGAAGGCGTCCCGGCGGCTGTACGGCGTGGAGATGCAACCCAAGGTGCGGGGGCTCATCGAGCGCATGGGCGAGCAGGTCCACCGGCTGTTCTGCCTCTCCATCGACGCTTACGTCGAGCGCAACGACAGCCTGGCGGCGGCCCTCGACGACCTGGACGATGCCGTGGACGAGCTCCACATCGACTACATCCAGGCCATCTTCGAGACGCACGAGACGGGCACCTCGGCGCTCCAGGCGTCGGTCCAGCTGGCTCTGGTCGGCCGGTTCTACGAGCGCATCGCCGACCACGCGGTGAACATCGGCGAGCGGGTGCGCTACATGGTCACCGGTTGGCTGCCGGAGCACACTGGGGCGGCCCGCATCGCCGCCGCCGGCAGCGGCGAAGACGGTGCGCCCGGCCCCGGCACCACCGGCGAGACCTCAGAGCGCGGCGCCTCGGCCGGCGACGAGGGCTGATGCGAGTCCTGGTCACCAACGACGACGGGGTTGACTCACCGGGCATTGCCGCGCTGGCCCGGGAGGTCGTCGACGCCGGCCACGACGTCGTCGTCGCTGCTCCCAGCGCCGACCTCAGCGGCAGCAGTGCCGCCATCGGGGGCATGCACGCCGACGAGTCCATCGACGTGGAGCCGGTCGAGCTTCCTGGCCTCGCTGGTGTGCCCGCCTTCGCCGTGGCCGCCCCGCCGGCGCTGGTCGTCATCGCCGGTCGCCTCGGTGCCTTCGGGAAGTCGCCCGAGCTCGTCGTCTCCGGCATCAACCCCGGTCCCAACACCGGCCGCTCCGTGCTGCACTCGGGGACGGTGGGAGCCGCCCTCACCGCCGCCAACCTTGGGATCTCCGGGCTCGCGGTCAGCGTCGACGTGGGGGATCCCCTCCGCTGGCGAACCGCGGCCGTCCTCGCCGGCGCCTCGCTGGAGTGGCTGGTCGGCCAGCAGGACGAGACGGTGCTGAACCTCAACGTTCCCAATCGAACGCTCGACGACGTCCGCGGCGTGCGCTGGGCGCCCCTGGCTCAGTTCGGGACGGTCCGGGCGGCGCTGGTCGAGTCTCCCGAGGGGGGCCTCCAGATGGAGCTGTCGGGTGACGACGACCCGTCCCGCGCCGACGGCATCGCCCCCGACAGCGACACCGCCCTGGTGCGCACGGGCTTCGCCACCCTCACCGTGCTGGAAGGGCTGCGGGGCGTCGAGGGGTCGGGCGTGGTGGAGGTGGTGGAGCAGTGCCTGCTCCGGCGCTCAGCGTGAGCGTCCCCTCGCCCGGCCGGTTGCAGGGGACGGCTCGGCGCAGGCCATGACCGTCGCCGTCCTGGTCGTGGTCCTCGCCATCACTGCGGGGTTCCTGATCCGGGCGGTCGTCGTTCGCCGTAGGACCGAGCGCCGGGTGGAGGCCGCCGCCGAGCGACTGGAGAGGGCGCTGCCCGACCTGGGACCGGGACCGGATGGCCAACCGGCGCCGGTGCGACTGGAACGGGCGGTGGGCGCCGCCGCCGCCGGCCTGGACGAGGCCCGGGTCACCGCCCGTCGTCTCGCCGGCGCGCTCGAGGCCGTACCCCACGGTGTCGTGGTGTGCGACCCCACCGGCCGTGAGGTGTTCCGAAACCAGGCGGCAGCGGGCTTCGCCGGCAGCCGCCACGGTGCCGCCTTGGTTGAGCGGGCGGTGCAGGAACAGCTGCGGGCTGCCCGAGCGGGCACGTCCGAGCCACGGGTGCTCGAGCTCTACGGTCCTCCGCCCGTGGTGCTGGCCATCTCCGCCGCGCCCCTCGACCAGCCCAGTGGAACCGGGGCGGTGGCGGTGGTCGACGACGTCTCCGAGCGCCGGCGGCTCGAGGCGGTCCGCCGTGACTTCGTGGCCAACATGGGTCACGAGCTGAAGACTCCCGTGGGCGCACTCGGGCTGCTGGCCGACACCATCGCCTCCGAGGACGACCCGGCGGTGACGCGGCGGCTGGCGGAGCGCATGGCGGGCGAGGCGGTGCGGGTCGGCCGCATCGTCGATGACCTGCTCGACCTGAGCCGCATCGAGGCCGAGGAGGAGCCTCGCCGGGAGCCCGTGGCGGTGCACACGGTGGTGGCCGAGGCCGTGGAGCGGGCACGCCCGTTGGCCGGCGCCCGGCGCATCACCATCGACACCGCCGGCGTGGGCGGCGATCACGCCGTGAGCGGGGACCGGCGCCAGCTCGTCTCGGCGGTGGTGAACCTGCTCGACAACGCCTGCAAGTACAGCGACGAGGGCTCCACCGTCGAGATCCAATCGCGATCCGCCGGCGCAACCGTGGAGATCGACGTGCGGGATTCCGGCATCGGCATCCCCGCTCGCGACCTCGAGCGGGTCTTCGAGCGCTTCTATCGCGTCGACCCAGCACGCAGCCGCCAGACCGGAGGCACGGGTCTGGGGCTGTCCATCGTGCGCCACGTCGCCACCAACCACGGGGGTGACGTGCGGGTGACCTCCCGCGAAGGTGAGGGTTCCACGTTCACGCTGCGGCTGCCCTCGGCTCCGGCCGGCGCCCACGCCGGGGAGGTCCCGGGCCCAGGGACGGGCCGGGCGGCCACGGAGGCCAAGGGCCGGTGACCGCCGTCGGGTCCGAGACGGCGCCCACCTTGCTGCTGGTGGAGGACGAGGAGTCCTTCGTCGACGCCCTGGTGGTGGGCCTGCAGCGAGAGGGCTTCCAGGTGCGGGTGGCACGTGACGGCGTCGAGGCGCTGGAGCTGTTCGACCTGGTCCAGCCCGACCTGGTGCTGCTCGACGTCATGTTGCCCCGGTTGTCGGGCGTCGACGTCTGCCGGCGGCTGCGGGCCCGTTCGTCGGTCCCCATCATCATGGTGACGGCCAAGTCCTCCGAGATCGACACCGTGGTCGGCCTGGAGATCGGCGCCGACGACTACGTGACCAAGCCCTACCGGTTGCGGGAGCTGGTCGCTCGCATCCGGGCGGCGCTGCGCCGGGCTCCCGCCGACGCCGGGGTGGACGACGACGGTGGCGACGACGTGCTCCAGGTGGGCGACGTGCGGCTCGACCCCGAGCGCCACGAGGTGGCCATCCGGGGCGAGGACGCCGCTCTGCCCCTGAAGGAGTTCGAGCTGCTCCAGCTGCTGCTCGCCAACGCCGGCCGAGTCCTGACCCGCGACACCCTCATCAGCCGAGTGTGGGGGCACGACTACGTCGGCGACACCAAGACCCTCGACGTCCACGTCAAACGCTTGCGGGCCAAGGTGGAGGACGATCCCGCCAACCCCCGACGCATCGTCACCATCCGGGGGCTCGGCTACAAGTACGAGCGACCTCGGGACTGATCCGGGAGCGCCGGCGGCCCGTACCATGGCCGGCGTGGAGGCCCCCTCTGGCTGGCGTGCCGCGCGCTCGTCCCGGTCGTCGACCACGGTGCCGGCGCCCTTCACGAGGTTGGCCCGCACCCATGCCCTGTCAACCGCCGGGGACACGCTGGTGGCGACCGCCCTCGCCGGGTCGCTGTTCTTCTCCATCTCGCCCGACGCTGCCCGCACCCGGGTGGCGTTGTACCTGCTGCTCACCATGGCGCCGTTCGCCGTGGTGGCCCCACTCATCGGCCCCTGGATGGACCGCGCCGTGGGCGGGCGGCGCTCGATGGTCGTGCTGTCGGCGGTGCTGCGGGCCGTGGTCTGCGTTCTCATGGTCGACGACGTCGACGGCTTGCTGTTGTTCCCGGAGGCCTTCGCCGTCCTAGTCCTGGGCAAGGCGTACCAGGTCGCCCGGGTGTCCCTGGTCCCCGGGTTGGTCCGTGACCCGACCCAGCTGGTCGAGGCCAACTCCAAGCTGACCCTCATCAGTGGCGTGATGGGGTTCGCCGCTGCCATCCCCGGGGTAGCGCTGCTCCAACTCGGGTCGGAATGGGTACTGGGGGTGGCGGCGGTGGTGTTCGCGGTGACCGCGCTGGCCGCCTACCGCATCCCCCGTACCCGGGTGGCCCCCGAGGCCGCGGGCCCGGCAGAACGGGCCGAGCTGCGGGGCGCCGGCATCCTCCTCGCCGCCAGCGCCATGGCGGTGCTGCGGGGGCTCGTGGGCTTCCTCGTCTTCTTGCTGGCGTTCGCCCTGCGCAACGAGGGGGCGCCGGCGTGGTGGTTCGGGGTCATCGTCGGCGCCAGCGCCGTGGGCGCGGTGGTGGGGGCGGCCGCCGCTCCCCGGCTGCGGCGCTCGATCACCGAGGAGCGCATCTTGCTGGCCAGCCTGGTGGCCGTCGCCGCGGCGGCGGTGTTCCCGTTGTGGGTGGCGGGCCGGCTCTCGGCGGCATTGCTCGCCGGCGCCGTGGGGCTGGCCGCCAGCGCCGGCAAGCTGTGCTTCGACTCCATCGTCCAGCGGGACGCTCCCGACGCCAACCAGGGCCGTTCCTTCGCCCGCTTCGAGGCCCGCTTCCAGATCGTCTGGGTGATCGGCGCCTTCGTGCCGGTGGTGCTGCCCATCCCGCTCGGCCTCGGCTACGTGTGCATCGCCGCCATCGCCGGCGGGGCCGCCTTCCTCTACGCCACCGGACGGCGCATCAACACGGCCCGTCTCACGGCCAAGGTGGTGGAAAGCAAGGCCCAGGCCTCCCGGCGGCTGGCCGCTCGTGCCGCCCGGCGCCAGACCGGATGAGAGCCGTCGTCCTGGCCGACACGCACCTGCACCCGGGCTCCCGCCGGGGGCTGCCGGACGCCGCCCTCGCTCAGCTCGAGGAGGCCGACGTGGTGCTCCACGCTGGCGACGTGGTCACCCGCCACCTGCTGGAGGAGCTGGGGACCTACGCTCCCACCTCGGCCGTCTTGGGCAACAACGACCACGACTTGGTCGGCCATCTCCCGGAGACGCTGGTGCTCGACCTGGCCGGCGTGCGGGTGGGCATGATCCACGACAGTGGCCCCCGGCGGGGACGGGAGGCGAGGCTCCGCCGGCGCTTTCCCGACGCCAACCTGGTCGTGTTCGGTCACAGCCACATCCCGTGGAACGCGCCGGGCCTCGAAGGGCAGTGGCTCCTCAATCCGGGCTCACCCACTCAGCGGCGGTCCCAGCCCCACCACACGGTGGCGATCGTCGACCTGGCCGAAGGGCGCATCGTCGCCACCGACATCGTCGTGGTCGATCCCCCCGGCACCTCGTCGGAGAAACGGTGAGAATGCGGGTGTGGAACATGATGCTGGAGAGGTAGCGGCCGTCTTCGGCCGTGCTGCGGCCCGGTACGACACCGTCATCCCGTTCTTCGCCCGGTTGGGTGCCCGACTGGTCGAGTGGGCCGACCTGGCGCCGGGGGAGTCGGTGCTCGACGTGGGCTGCGGCCGGGGGGCGACCCTCTTCCCGGCGGCCGAACGAGTGGGGCCCAGCGGTCGGGTGCTGGGCGTCGACCTCTCCAAGGAGATGGTGGAGCTCCTCACCCTGGACATCGAGCAGCGCGGCCTGGCCAACGCCGAGGCCCGACAGATGAACGCCGAGGCGCTGGAGGTGGCGGATGAGTCGTTTGACGTCGCCCTGTCGAGCTTCGTGCTGCAACTGCTGCCCAACCCTGAGGCCGCGGCCGGCGAGCTCTGGCGTGTACTCCGCCGCTCCGGACGGGTCGTGGCCTCGACGCCGGTGGGGACGGGGCCGCAATGGGACTTCCTCCGGCGGCTCTTCGGCACGTTCGGACCCCGGACCACCCGGCCCATCCCGGCGCCCTTCCGACCCGACTTCGACCTGCGACCCGTCCTCGATTCAGCCGGCTTCCAGGTGCTGCGCAGCGTCGAGGACCACGTCGACTTCCACTTCGCCGACGAAGAGCAGTGGTGGGACTGGGCGTGGTCCCAGGGTATGCGGGCGGTGTTGGAGCTCCTGCCGCCGTCCGACCTGGCCGAGCTCCGTGAGGAGACCTTCCACGAGCTCACCGCGCTCAGGACGCGAGATGGCATCCCTTTGCGCCAGGCGGCTCGTTTCGTCGTCGCCCACAAAGGATGACACCGTCCCGGCGCTCCAGGAGGTGCGCCTGGTCGGCAGCCGTGACCCAGGCCTGGACCCCCGGCGAGGGGTCACGGGCAGGCGGGCGGTGATCATGCCAGTTCAGGACGAGTATCCGGTCTGGTCGAGGACGTCCGTTCGAACTGCTGACGATGCAGAAGCCATACCATCTCGCGCTGCGTCTCTGCTGGCGTCCTCGGCTTGCGGTCTTCCACTCGTGCCAGGCGGAAACCGAGGCGAGGAGGGACGGCTGCGCTGGCCACGTTGGTCTCGTCGCAGCGGATCTCGAGCCGCTGCACCTCCGGCAGGCTGAAGGCCTCCTGGACGAGCCGCCCGGCTGCACCGGTCGCGTAGCCCTTCCCGGTGTGGCTGACGTGCACCCAGTATCCGATCTCCAGGGCGCCGGGCCCACGGCGAGCGTGGAGACCGCACGCGCCAACGACTTCTTCGTTTGGCGAGAAGACGAGGAACGCGAATTCGCTCCCTGCGTCGAACCGGGCCTCGGCGTCACCGAGACGGGTCTGCTCCTGCTCCGTGGTCACCGGGGTGCGCGCCCAGGCCATCCAAGGCCGTAGGTGCTCGAGACTGTCGTTGACCGCTCTGGTCAAAGCGGCCGCATGGGCGGGGCGGAAGCGCCGGAGCACCAGCGGTGGCGCCGCCAGCGCGTCGGCCGGCCTTCCTCGCAGCCACGAGCTGTCCGCCTCTCTCACCTGACGATGGTCTCCTCCGCGCCTGCCGGCGTCCAGACGATTCTTCTGAAGCGTCTCGATTCTGCTCCGGGCTCGCGACGGCACTACTGCGGAAGGTTCAATCGCCGCCTTCGTCCTCCGGCCGGATCAGTACGACGACCTGCCCGGCCGAAGGTGTCTTGAACTTTCGGTCGACCATCGTGGGGATGCCGACCGGCGAGATGTAAAACAGCAACGTCGGCCTCCGACCGTCACCGCTCACGCCAGCCGGCCAGACTTCGAGTGTCTCCCCGTGCGCCAGCCGACCCGAGAGCTGCTCGGCGCTCACGCGTCCTCCGAAAGCCGGGCGAGCGTTGGTTTCACCCGGGCTTGCGCCCCTCAGGACGTAGACGTTCGCCCGTCCCACGGAGTCGACGAGCAACTCGGGAGCGAGCCCGTTGAGCTCCTCACGGCGAGAACCGGCCAGCGCCATCCGAGCCCCGACCGCTTCGAGTGATTCGCTCACCGCATCCGGGCGGAGGGCACCGGTATGGGTGAGGAGGCCCGCCGCTGCGGCCGCTTGGCGCTCCCCTTCGTCTCCGGTCAGCACGAGGACCGGTACGTCGGCGGCAGAGAGAGCAGCACCGATTCGCAGGAGCCACGGCTCGCCCCCGACGAGCACCACTCCGGTCCGCTCCGCAGCCGCCACCCGGAGCAACCGTGCAAGCGGTCGGGCCGCTGCCCCGTAGATGACGACCGTCCCAGCGACGACCAGGAACGCCAGCGCCGCCAGACTCTCCCCACCAGGTACTCCCAGCTCTTCCAGCCGAAGGGAGAACAGCGCCGAGATGGATGCGGCGACCACCCCCCGAGGGGCCATGCCGGCGAGGTAACCGCGCTCGTTGGCGGAGAATCGAGAGCCGATGGTCGACGCCCACACCGATGCAGGACGAGCGACCAGCACGAGTACCAGGAGGACGAACGTGGCCGCTGCTGCTTCCGACACCAGCGTCCGTGCCTCGACTCGCGCCGCCAGCAGCACGAAGACGATACCGACCAGGACGATGGCCAGTGACTCGTGGAATCCGACGATGGGGCGGATCTCCACCCGTCGTTGGTTGGCCAGGAGCACTCCCATCCCCGTGGCGGCCACCAACCCGGCCTCGTCATAGAGCGAGTTGGCGAGGGCGACGGCGACGAGAACGCCCGCGACGATGGCTGGCACCTCCAACCGGTCGGTGATGTAGTGCCGATGGAGCAGGAAGACGACCACGCCGGCGACGATCACACCCACCGCGGCGCCTGCACCGACGGTCGCTGCCACCGCACGGACGGCGTCTCCCGCCCGCCCGTGGCCCTCGACGACCACCTCGAAGGTGACGACGGCCAGCACGGCTCCGATGGGGTCGATGAGGATCCCCTCCCAGCGGAGAACCTTGGTGATGCGGGGGCGGAGCCGCGCTTCTCGCAGGATCGGGATGACAACGGTCGGCCCGGTCACCGTCATGATCGCACCGAAGATGGCGGCCACGCCGAGCGGAAAACCGGTGGCCAGCGCCGCCGCGCCACCCACTGCCCAGGCGACGAGCACGCCGACGGTGAGGAGACGGGCGAGCACCAGCCGCTCGCCGCTCAACTCCCGGAACCTCAGGCTGAGACCACCCTCGAAGAGCAGGAACGCCACTGCCGCCGATGCGGCGGGAAAGAGAAGGTCCCCGTAGACATCGTCGGGCTGGAGCAACCCGAGTCCCGGCCCCAGCAGCAGGCCCGAGCCCAGGAGGAGGACGATGGCGGGGATCTTCGTTCGCCCGCCGATCGCCTGGGCGACGACTCCCACTACGGCGACGACCGCGAGGACGGTGACGGGGTCGCTCACGGCATCACCGTAGCGACGGTTCGTGAGGGGCTCGGTGCACCCCACAGTGGCACTCTTTCCCGTCGCTCCTCTGCCGGAGCGGCCTGGCGTCGAGCGTCTCAGCTCAGACGCCGGTCGCCGGTACGTCAGGGCAGAGTCGTCACCAACCGCTTGCCGTTCCGTCGAGCGAGGGACGCGGCGGCTCAGGTCAGAAGGCGGCTCCGCCCGTCGCCCACAGCGTCGGGAAGAGCGCCAGCGCCAGGCCGAGGGGCACCAGGCCGATGCGCCCACCGACGCCGGCGCCGGTGCGACCCAGGCCGGGGCCGACCGGGCTGAAGGCGGCGAGGGCGAAGCACACCACGGCGGCGAGGTAGAACAAGAAGGCCAGCTTGGGATCCATGCGCTAGTGCTTCCCTGTGGAACCCGGGACAAACGTCGGGCCCGCCGTCCAGATCGGGCCGGACGACCCCGCCAGCGACCAGGCTCTCGCAACTGACCACGCCCGGGCGCCAGGGATAAGAATGTCGCCAATGGGATACGTCCACGTGCGCCCCGGCTCGGGCAAGCAGGGATGCCCCAAGCGTCCAGGCTCGGAGTCGGAGCTCGGCTTCGTCCGCAGAGCGATGGTGCGCTGGTTCGATCCCCATCAGCTGGTGGGAACCGCTGCCCGAGTGGCTGCGTCGGGGTTCTCCAGCTCCTACGTCGACAGCCGTGAGTTGCAGGCCCTGATGCCTGCGTCGGTCTACGACCACTCGGACCGCCCTGAGCTGTGGTTCGACTACGTGGCCGACCTCGGCGACGGCTGGAACTCGACCTACACCGTGGCCCGGCTCCTGGCCCAGGAGGAGCTTGCGCTGGACTGGGACGGTGAGGGCCGGTCGACGAGGCGGGGGCGCCTCCTGGTCATGGGGGGTGATCAGGTCTACCCGGTGCCCAAGTGGAGCGAGTACCAGAACCGCCTCATCGGCCCGTACCGGGCGGCCATGCCCTGCGTCGCTGGGGACACCCCCGACCTGTTCGCCATCCCCGGGAGCCACGACTGGTACGACGGCCTCATCAACTTCACCAACGTCTTCTGTCGGGGGCGCTCGATCGGCGCATGGCAGACGAGTCAGACCCGGAGCTACTTCGCCCTGAAGCTGCCTCAGCGGTGGTGGCTGTGGGGGATCGACATGCAGTTCGGCGAGTCCTTCGACGAGGTTCAGCTTCGGTACTTCTCGGAGATCACCGCCGATGAAGTGGAGCCCGGCGACTCCATCATCCTGTGTCGGGCCAAGGAGGTGGGCAGCGGTCGGCGAAGCGACGAGGTCGCTTCCGACCGAAACCTCCAGTACCTCGAGCGGGAGATCATCGCGCCGGCGGGCGGCCGGATCGCGCTCTACCTCAAGAGCGGGCGTCACTACTACTGCCGCTACGAAGAGGAGGGCGGATCGCGCCAGGTCATCACTGCCGGCGGCGGCGGGGCCTTCATGCACCCGACGCAGGGCGTTCCCGACCGGACCGACCCCGACCCCGACGCAGAGCAGCAGAGGTACCGGCGCGCTGCGGTCTATCCCTCGGCGCCCGATTCGAAGCGCCTCCGCAAGCGAGTCCTGCTTCTACCTGCGTACAATCTGCCCCTCGCTGCCGTCTTCGGCGGCGCCCAGATCCTGCTGGCCTTCATGCTGAACCTCCACCTCGAGGACGCCCACAGGTCGCTCGGGCTCGAGGACCTGCGCCGGGCGCTGTGGTCCAGCCCGACCGCCTTCCTGCTGCTCCTGCTGATCCTCGTGACGGTGGGCTTGATGGTCCGCCTGGCCCACGACGCCAGCGGAGCAGCGAGGGTGCTGCTGGGGCTCCTCCATTCGCTGATGCTGTTCGCCACGCTGGCTGCGACCATGATCGCCGCCTCGACGCTGTCCTCGGGCGTCAGCGGGAACGCCGCTTCACTGCTCACGTTCCTCGGGCTCGTTGCTGTCTTCGGGGGGATCGGGGGCGTCCTGGGCATCGCCGCCTACCTGTGGGTGGCCAACTGCTTCGGCTTTCACGACAACGAGACCTACGCGCCCCTGCACCACATGGACCACAAGAACTTCCTCCGGCTCCACATCGACACTGAAGGGACCTTGAGCGTCTATCCCATCGGGATCGACAGAGTCGGCCGGAAGTGGAAGTTGCGCCCCGACGCCCCGGATGAGGCGCCCTGGTTCGACCCGGTCGGAGACGAGCCGACTCCCCACCTCATCGAAGCTCCGATCCGACGTCGCAGGCAAGCCAGCAGCCCGCCGTAGGCCTGAGGGGCTCGCAGCGCAGCGTCCGCCCCTCGGGGCCTGGCCGGCCGGCGTTCAGCGTCCGGCGAGTGTCCGGGCCAGTCTCGAAGCGTTCAGGTGGGCGATGGCCTCGATGGTGATCATGGGGTTGACGCCGGAGGCGGTCGGGAACGTCGAGCCGTCGCAGACGTAGATGCCCTCGACGTCCCAGGTCTCGCCCTCAGGGTTGCAGGCCGAGTCGTGGGGAGAACCGCCCATGCGGGCCGACCCCATGATGTGGAACGAGGTGAAGACGCACTGTCCCGCCCGCCACCCGCACCGGTCGGCCTCGTCCATGAACCCCTCACGGCCTCGGCCTCGCCCCGGCTCGTAGCGGACCCAGTCCTTGTGCGCCGAGAAGACCTGCTTGGCGCCGGCGGCCTCCAGCACCCGAGCCGCCCCGTCCACGCCGGTGCGGATGTGGCCGATGTCGAAGTCGTTGAGCCGGTAATGGAGCACCGGCTGGCCGTCGCGGTCGACCCGCACCTCGCCCTCGCTGCTGTCCCGCAACAGCACGCCGATGGGGGCGAGATGGGGCAGCTGTCGCATCAGGTCGTGGTGCTGGCGAGCCGTCCTCCAGGGTGCGTACATGGCCAGCACGCTGGGGTGGAAAGGCGCCGACTCCAACTTCATGCCATAGCCGGCGTGGAGGTCGGCCATCTCGTCGGAGTAGACGGCCTGCATCACGCCCTCCCACGGGCGGAGGTCCTCGTCGAACACCCCGGCCACACCGGTCACCGGATGGAGCCGGAGGTGGCGACCGATGTTGTCGTTGTCGAGCCCCGAACGGCGCAGGAGGGCGGGGGTGTGGACCGCCCCGGCCGCCATCACCACCGCTCGCGCTCGGACCGTCACCTCGTGGTCGTCGGCGGTACGGGCCTCGACGCCCTGCGCCCGGCCGTGCTCGACGGTCACCCGCTCGGCGCGCGTGCGCACCAGGATGCGAGCCCCTCGCCGCCAGGCGTCGGCCAGCCACGTCTTGGTGGTCGACTGCTTGGCTCCGGCCAGGCAGCCGAAGGGGCTGTAGCCGCACACCGCCTCGTCGCAGCCCCGCACGTTGCGGGGCATGTGGTCGACGTGCCACCCCAGGGCCTCCAGGCCCTGCTGCATCACCTGCTCGCGCCGGGACGACCAACTCTCGTCGGAGGTGACGCCGAGGCGCTCCCACACCGCGTCGAGGCTGCGGCTGTAGTCGTCGGACGCCATGGCTGCGACGCCGAACTCGGCCCACTCCGCCCGGACCTCGTCGGTCGTGCGGAAGGACGTGGAGAAGTTGACGACCGTCCCACCGCCCAGGCATGCCCCCGCGAACAGGCCCACGCTCTGGTCGGCGGTGGCCAGGGTGGCGCCGTTCAGGTACAGGCGCGAGTACCCGTCCAGCTCACCGCCGTCGAAGTCGCCGTCGTCGAGGTAGTCGCCGGCCTCGAGCACGACCACGTCGAGGCCGGCGCCAGCCAGCACCGCCGCCGCCGTCCCCCCGCCGGCGCCCGACCCCACCACGCACACGTCGCAGTCGAGCGTGGTGTCGCGGTCGACGGCGTGAGGCTCGATCTCCCTCGGAGAAGGCTTCGCCACTGGCCCGCACGGGCCCGGGTAGCGCATGGAGTCCCACGCTGGGTTGCGCCCGTCAGCAGCCGGCAGGATGTAGGACAGCGTCGTGGCCGCCTTGCGCAGCGCCTGGAAGGCGGCCCGGCGCTGCGGCAGGCGGCTGTCGCACCACGAGAGCAGGACGCGCTCTCGCTGTTCCTGGGGCAGATCACCGAAGCGACGGAAGCCACCGCCGGCGAGCAGGGTGGCGCCCCGGCCGTTCCAGAGGGCGAGCAGTGCCTCGAGCTCCCGCATCTCGCCGGCGCGGAGGTTGGCCGCGGCGATGGCGCGGAAGGCCTCGGGTACGCCGAGGCGGCTGGCCGAGGGACACCCGTCGACGCCGGGCACGAACGTGTCGCAGATGTCGGCCAGGGCCCGCTGGCGCCGGCTCGCGAGCTCGGTCAGGAGGTGGGCCACGGACGGTGCACCGTAGTGCCCGCTGAGCCCCAGGTGCCGGGCGATGCCGTGGTGTGGGACCTTCGGCGAGCACGAGCGGGAAGCGGTGCCTCAGTCCGACCGGCGGCCCCACCGCACCAGTTCGTCGAGGGGGATGCGGCGACGAGTTTCGGTCCCGACTCCGATGGCGCCGGCCTGCCCACGGTGACGCCCATGGGCGAGCTGGGGTCGTCGGGGAGGCCGAGGACCTTCCTCGCCCCGTCCTCGTCATGGAACTTCATGGGCACGAGGCCAGGCCTCGAGCACCCGATCACCGATTTCGAGACGTGGGCCTCGGCGTTCGCCCGGTTCAGTGACCACCGGCGTGCGGCAGGGCTCCGGGCCGAGCGGGTGCAGCGACCCGTCGGCAACCCGAGATACGTGCTGATCGACCTCGAGTTCGACACCACCGAGGAAGCGGAGGCGTTCCTGGGCTTTCTGAAGACCAAGGTCTGGGGGTACGGGAGAACGCGCCGGCCCTGGCCGGGACCCCGGAGACAGCGATTCTGGAACCCGTCGACGCCTGGTGACTGGCTCACACGTAGTTGCGGAGAAGCTGCCGTAGGGCATCGGCGTTCGCCGCCACCGCCGCCTCGGGCGCCGCTGCCGCCACCTCAGCGGCGAGCGTGGACCCGAGCCGCTGGATCTCGCGCCACTGGGAGAGCTCGAGACCATAGGGACAGGCACTGGAGTTCACCGTGGCCGCGGCCGCAACCGCAGCCTCGGTCCTCGAGGGATCAGCCGGTGCACGGACGAGCCGGTCGGCGGCGTCGAACAACTCGGCCATGGCCGCCTGCGCCGAACCGTCGTCGTCGCCACCGTGGTCGACGTCGCCCGGGGGGGGAGGGGGCTCAGCGGTCGGGACACGCTCGACTTCGTCGAGCAACCGCCCGACGTGATCGCCGGCGGCCGCCGGCACCACCAGGACGAGTCCTGCTTCCCAGCGGTAGGCGATGTCGAGCTCCACGAGGGCGGAGGTCACCGCCGTTCGGGCGGTCAGCGGCCAGTCCGCGAGGGCGTGCTGGACCTCCCCGTGCGACGGGCCCAGAAAGCGCTGTGGTGCGGAGCCCACGCCGCATTCGGCACACCGAGCGCCGGTCTCCCACCACTCGCCCTTGAACTCCACTGGGAACGGGGCGCCACACCGGGGGCAGAGGCCGTTGGAGGGAGGGCGGGGACCGTTCATGAGCGCTCCTTCACGGCGATCGACCGGAGGCGACGATAACTCGCTCCTCCGCCCGAGGCCCTCCGGCGGAGCACGTGGAGCTCACCGGCCTTCGCTCCCACACAGAGTCCCGGTTAGCGTCGCCGTCGATGTCGGTCCGGGACACGTCGCAGTGCCGACGCGCCCTGGCGGTGGTGCTGGTCGTGTTCCTGGCGGCCTGCGGCGGGTCGGGCGAGCCCGAGGGGGCCACCGCCCGGGACCCCTCGACGGAGCAGCCGACCACCACGTCCCCGTCTGATCCGGCGCCCACCACGACACCGTGCGCGCCGGCGCCGCTCGAGGTGCGGGCGGCCACGGTGCTGGCCGTGGGCATCGGCAACGCCACCACCGCCGAGCACCCACTGGCGGTGGAGGTGGCGTCACTGGGGCTGGGCGGCGTGGTGCTCGTAAAGCACAACGTCGTCGAGGCCACCCAGGTGCGGTCCCTCGTCGAGGGCTTGCGCCGGCAGTCGCCCCGACCCCTTCTGGTCAGTGTCGACGAGGAGGGGGGGCGTGTGTCGCGCCTGCGGCCCATCATCGGCGCCACGCCGTCGGCACGGGAGCTGGGCCGCCGGCCGCCGGCCGAGATCAGCGCCGTCGCCGCCGAGCGAGGGGCGACGTTGGCGGACCTCGGGTTCGATCTGATCCTGGCGCCCGTCGCCGACGTCGACGGCGGGCCCGCCGGCGGCGCCATCGGCGACCGGTCGTTCGCGGCGACGCCGGCCGAGGCCGGTGCCCACGCCGCCGCCTTCGCCGAGGGGCTCACCCGTGCGGGGGTGATGCCCACGGCCAAGCACTTCCCGGGACAAGGAGAGCTGGCCGACAGCCACGACGGCGCCGTCGTCGCAGACGTCCCGCTCGGCAAGCTGGAAGCGACCGCCGCCGCCACCTTCGGACCGGTCGTCGACGGCGGGATCCCCGCGGTGATGATGTCCCATGTCACCTTCCCTGCCCTGGGGCCGCTGCCCGCCAGCCTGGAGCCCGGCGCCTACCGGCTGCTGCGGTCCCTCGGCTTCGATGGGGTGGCCGTCACCGATGCCGTCAACATGTCGGCCGTCGCCGATCAGCAGTCGCTGGCCGAGGCGACAGTGATGGCGCTGGTGGCCGGCGCCGACCTGGTACTGGCCACTCCTGGGGACCAGGCCGCGGCCATGCGTGACGCGGTGGTCGCCGCCGTGGCCGACGGCCGGCTGCCCGAGGCGCGACTCGACGAGGCCGTGGGTCGGGTGCTGGCGCTGCGGGGCGAGGACCGCTCGACCATGGTCTGCCGCTGAGGCCACCGCAGACCGGGCCAGCGGATCAGCGGATCAGCGGATCACTCGGGTAGGTCGATGCGGGCCAGCCACAGGCCGGGGGCGTCGACCTCGGCCGGCGTGGGGAGCTCCCGCTCGGACTGCCACAGTCGGCCGAGGGCGTCGGTACCGGCGCGCTCCACCACTCCCTCGACGAAGGCGGCGCCCCGCTCGTACTGCTCGCGGCCCAACTCGAGGCCGAAGAGGTGCTCGACGAAGCGGTCGGCGGCGCCGGCCTCGACCCGCCGGCGGTGCAGGGCCTCGGTGAGCATGCCGTAGGAGCCGATGAGCGTGGTCCCCACCGCGTCCATGACGTGGTCGACGTAGCCCACCACCACCGCCGCCAGGGCCTCGAGGCGGGGGAGCATGGCCCGTTGCTCGGGCGACTGGATGGCGCCGAGGAGGGCCGAGGGATCGCCCAGCGCCTGCTGGAGCCCCTGGAGGTCGGACGGGTCGACGTTGCCGAGGCTCGCCTCCAGCGCCCCCGCGTCGGGCCGGAAGGCGGACACGTAGTCGAGCACCAGACGCTCCATGCGCTGGCGGACATGGGGCTGGCCCAGCACGGCGTGGGTGGCCATCTCGGAAAGGCAGATCCACAGCCGCAGGTCGTCGGGCGGCAGGCTCCACTCCTCGCCCAGCTCGTCGAGGTTGGCCACCACGATGGTGAGCTCGTCGGACCGGGGGCGGGGCAGCGGCAGGTCGTACTGACCGAGCGAACGCCGGGCCAGGTGGCCCACCATGGCGCCGGACTGCATGCCCAGCATCATCGGGCCGATCATGGAGAAGATCCCGCCGAGGAGCTGGCTGGTGGGGTCACCCGACAGGTCGTCGTCGTCGTTCCCCGGGGCGGCGCCGGCGGCCGACAACGACGACGACAGCCGCTCCAGGAAGGGGCGGTAGGCGTCGAGCGTGCGCCGGGCCCACTCGGCGCGGGTGACCGGCACCACGGTGACCACCGCCCCCGTGGTCGACGTGGGCAGGCCGGTGACGTCGGCCACCCGTAGGTCGGCCACCCGCGACAGCTGCTCGAGCTGGATCCGCTCCGTAGGGTCGGGGTTGGCCTCGCTGGCGCCGCCGGTCGCCACCTGCTGGGCGAACTGCCGGGCGGCGTCCCAGCTCAGTGGGCCCTGGGACTGCAGCATGCGGGCGAGGTCGCCGAGGAAGGGCAGGCCTTCGAAGGGATTGTCCCCGGTTGGACCGCGGTCGCCCATCCGGGCATCGTAGGCCCATGTCTGATCCTTCCCACCACGGTGCTGAAGCGGAGCGAGCGAAGGTCGCCCTCGTGGGGCCCGACGGCCCGCTGCGCCAGCAGGTGGCGGCCCTGTTGGAAGCCTCACCCACGGTGCAGCGGATCACGCTGCTCGACCCGCCGGGCTCGTCGACCGACCTGGAGACGCGACTGGCCGGCGTCACCACCCTGGTCGACCTGGCCCGCCGGCCCCGCCCCGAGCCCGGCGCCGACCTGGTGCCGTCCATTGCTGACCACTCCGGCGCCTTGGTCGAGGCGGCCCTCGGCGCCGGCGTCGACCACGTGGTGGTGGTCTCCAGCGCCGCCGTCTACGGCGCCCGACCGGAGAACCCGGTGCCCCTCACCGAGGAGGCGGCGCTGCACCCCAACGCCGGCGCCGACTATGCGGTGGAGAAGGCGGAGATCGAGCGGCGCTGGGCGGCGTGGGCCCACGACACTGTGGGCTCCCGGCTGGCCGTCCTGCGCCCGGCCCTGGTGGTGGGCGAGCACGAGGAGCGCTGGCTGGCGGTGGCCCTGCGGAGGGCCAGCTGGCTGGCCACCGTCGAGGGTGACGCCCCGGCGCAGTTCCTCCACATCGACGACCTGGCCTCGGCCGTGGCCCTGGCCGTGGAGCGCGGGCTCGACGGCTCCTACAACGTGGCGCCGGCAGGCTGGCTGGCGCCGGGCGAGGTACGGGCCCTCACCGGGGCACTGCCCCGCCTGCCCGTTCCCCGTCGGCTGGCCACCTCGGTGACCCGGTGGAGCTGGCACCGGGGGCTGGGCTCGCTGCCGCCGGATCTCATCGCCTACGGGGCCCAGCCGTGGGTGGTCGCCGGCGACCGCCTGCGGGCCGAGGGCTGGGAGGCCCGCCACTCCAACGCCGAGGCCCTGGTCGAGGCCTACGAGGGGATGCCCTGGACCCGCCTCAGCCCCAAGCGGCGCCAGGAGCTGGCGCTCGGCACTGCCACCGCCGCGGTGGTGGGCGGACCGCTGGCGCTGGCGGCGTTCGCCCGCCGGTGGTGGCGCCGGCGGCGGGCGGGCGGCTGACCGCGCCGCCGGGCGGCGTCATTGGCCAGGAGGCGGCCGAACCCCGAGCTCGACGGGGACGGTGACGCGCTCGCCGTCCCGCAGCACCTCCAGCTCGACCACCTCACCGGGATCGCGTTCGCGCAGGGCGATCACCAACGCCGACATGGAGGGCACCGTCTCTCCCGACAGGCCCACGATCACATCGCCGGCGGCCAATCCCGCCGTTCCCGCCGGACCGCCCTCGACCACGCTTTCGACCACGGCCCCGCCGTCCACGCCGGCGTCGCGTGCCGAGCGGTTGTCCAGATCCCGTCCCTCGATGCCCAGCCACACGTGGGTGGCCTGGCCGGTGGCCATGATGTCCTCGGCCACGGCCCGGGCGATGTCGATGGGGGTGGCGAAGCCGAACCCGTCGGCGCCTTCTTGGGACACGGCGATGGCGGTGGTGATGCCGATGACCCTTCCGGAGCGGTCGAGGAGCGCCCCCCCGGAGGACCCGGGAGCAATGGCGGCATCGGTTTGGATCATGTCGAGCAGGGGCGGGCCGTCGGGGCTGGGAACCCGCCGGCCGAGGGCGCTCACCACACCCGTGGTCACCGAGGCGCCGCCGATGAGGCCGAGGGGCGAGCCGATGGCGACGGTCGACTGACCGACCCGCAGGTCGACCGCCGAGCCCAGGGCGGCCACGGCAAAGGGGCCTTCGGCCTCGATGGCCACCACGGCGATGTCGGTGAGCGGGTCCGAACCGACCAGCCGACCCCGGTGCTCGCTGCCGTCGGCCAGCACCACGTCGATGGTCTCGGCGCCCTCGACCACGTGGGCGTTGGTGAGGACGTGCCCGTCCTTGGTGAACACCACCCCTGACCCGGTGCTGCGCTGCGGGCCCGACACCTCGACGCGGGCGATGGCCGGGCCCACCGTCTCGGCGATCGCCACCACGCCGTCACGGGCGTCAGCTTCTGCCGCCGGCGGCGGTTCGGACCTGGGCACCACCACGCCGGCGGTCGCCCCTCGGTCGTGGAGGGCTCCCGTGGACGCCACCACCCCCAGCGTGAGCGCCGCGCCCACCAGTCCCGACACCAGTGCAGCCGGCCACGGGTTGGTGCTCGGGCGCTCGGCGGCCCTGGGGCGCAACGGCGCGGGGCCGGCGCCCTCGACCTCCGAGGGGTGGCGCCACAACCGGTCGTCGGGCGGCGGTGGCGCCCGGAAGCCGGCGAGCTCCTCCCTCTCGCCGTTGCGGTCGCCGTCGGCGTCGTCCGGCTCCATGGGCGGCGAGACTACGACCGCAGGGCCCCGGGACGGTCGCGGGGCGACGATGACGTGCGTGAGCAGGAACAACCTTTGACCCGGGGCAATACCATGGACTGGATGCGTCCTCTCGGCGACGACACATGGGTCGCCCTGTCGCCGCAACCGCTGCCGCTGGCGACGGTGGCCGACTGGGCGGTGCTGCCGCGCTGCGGCGCGCTCGTGGTCTTCACCGGAACGGTGCGCGACCACGCCGAGGGGCGTCCGGGGGTCTCGACCCTCGAGTACGAGGCCTACACCGGGCAGGTCGAGCCTCGGCTGGCGGGCATCGCCGACCAGGCCCGGCGGCAGTGGCCCCACCTCGGTCGGATCGCCCTGCTCCATCGCACGGGCCTGCTCGGGGTGGGGGAGGCCTCGGTGGCCGTGGCCGTCAGCGCTCCGCACCGGGCCGAGGCCTTCGCCGCCGCCCGCTTCTGCATCGACGCCGTCAAGGTGAGCGTGCCCATCTGGAAGCGCGAGACCTGGGCGGGGGGCCAGGACTGGGCCGGCGGCGCCGACGTGGCCGTCGTCGGCGGCGAGGAGGCGGTGTCGTGAGCGGGCTCGTCTTCCTCGTCGTCGCCCTGCTGCTGAGCGTGGTGGGCTCCGTGGCGCTGTGGTTGCGCCACCGTGAGCCCACCTCGGTCGAGCGCAGCGTCGACGACTTCAGCCGGGAGATGAACGCGCTGGCGCCGCACCACCGTCCGGGCGCCGAGCGTTCTCGTCCCGAGCGACGAGCGTAGGGCCCGGTGGCCCGCGATCTCGCCATCGACCTCGGCACGGCCAACACCCTCGTCTACGCCAAGGGCCGGGGCATCGTCTTGAACGAGCCCTCGGTCATCGCCCTCAACACCAAGACCGGCGAGGTGCTGGCCATGGGGCACGAGGCGTGGCAGATGATCGGTCGCACCCCTGGCTACATCCAGGCGGTGCGGCCACTGCGCAAGGGCGCCATCACCGACTTCGAGGTGACCCAGCGCATGATCCGCCTGCTGTTGAACCGGGCGGGAGTCAGCCGCCTCAACCGCCCCCGGGTGGTCATCTGCGTGCCCTCGGCCATCACCGAGGTCGAGCGCCGGGCCGTCACCGAGGCCGCCCGGCGGGCGGGAGCGGCCGACGCCCAGCTCATCGGCCAGCCCATGGCCGCCGCCATCGGTGCCGGCCTGCCCATCAACGAGCCCTTCGGCAACATGGTGGTCGACGTGGGGGGCGGGACCTCGGAGACGGCGGTGATCTCCCTCGGGGGGATCGTGGCCCTGCGAGCCATCCGGCTCGGCTCGTTCGACATCGATCACTCCATCCAGGCCTACGTGAAGCGGGAATACGGCATCGCCGTGGGCGAGCGCACCGCCGAGGACATCAAGGTGGCCATCGGCTCGGCGTGGCCCAGCCCCGACGAGGTCAAGGCCGAGGTCCGGGGCCGCGACCTCATGAGCGGGCTGCCCAAGACGGTGATCCTCTCGCCGGGCGAGGTGCGGGCGGCGATCGAAGACCAGATGAGCTCGCTGTGCGACTCGGTGGTGTCGTGCCTGGGCCAGGCTCCGCCCGAGCTGGCCCAGGACCTGATCCACCACGGCATCCACCTGGTGGGTGGCGGGGGAATGCTCCGAGGGCTCAACCAGCGCCTCGCCGAGGAGACCAACGTGCCGGTCCGGCTGGTCGATGCCCCCCTGGAGTGCGTGGTGCTCGGCGCCGGCCGCTGCATCGAGGCCTACGACGAGTTGAAGACCATGTTCATGTGAGGTTGCCCCACGGGAGGTGGGGTTCAGGCGTCGGGGCGGTCGCCGGCGCAGGCCGGGGGATCGGCGCCGGCGTCGGGTTCGCTGAGCTGGTCCTCGGCGGCCTGGCGCACCTGCCAGTCACGGTCGTCGGTGGCCCGCCGCAGGGCGGCGTCGACGGACGGGCCCTCGAACGCAGCCAGGGCGATCACCGCCCGGCGCCGCACCGTGGCCCGGTCGGTGGTCGCCGCCAGCACCGCGGCCAGACCGGCCTCGTCCCCGACGGCGCCGATGGCCGCCACCGCCGCTTCCCGGCACAAGGGGTCGTCATGACTCGTGGCCAGCTTCGCCAGCGCCTCCACCAGTCCGGCCTCGGCCGGGCTGCGCTCGCCGCAGGCCCACGCCGCCTGCTCGACCACCCCGGGGTCGGGGTCGTCCAGCAGTGGCAGCAGCGAGATCTCGGACCGGTCCACGGCGAGCGTGGCCGCCCGCCGGCGCACGGCCGGCGAGGGGTCGGCGACGGCATCCGACAGGGTGGGGGCGTCGAGCGAGCCCATCCGAGCCAGGGCGGCCAAGGCCGTGGCCCGGATGGACGGATCGGCGTCGCCCCACAGCCGGCGAGCGACGGCCTCGTCGCCCTCGTGCCCGGCCACGGCGGCGGCCCGCCGGCCGGTGCTGGCGGAGCGGGGGTGCGTCACCCGACGCCGGCGCGCATGGCCATCACCAGTAAGCCCACCGCCACGGCGATGGCGAGCGCCAGCAGGGCTCCCACCGTGGCGAGGAGGAACACGAGGAGCACCGCCGAGCGGACCGGGTGCCGCGGCGGGGCGACCCTGCGGATGGACGCCCGGGGCTGGCGTGCCGCCGCCGTCTCCTCCGCCGCCGCCTCCTCCTCCTCCGGCGCCGCCTCCTCCTCGGGCGAGGGCGACTGCACCTGGGGCCCGGGCGGCGGCGTGGCAGGCTGGGGCTCTTCTCGCACGACGAGGAGCACGACCGCCCCGGACAAGGCGACGACAGCGAGGCAGACGATGAGCGTGATCACGCTGACGCCGAGGGTAGTGCCGGTTGCGTTTGCCCCCTTGGCACCGCCATCGCCCGGGGCAATAACTCCTACAGTTCCACTCCTGGCGTGCCGATGACCAGAGCGATGTCCGCGCGACGCGCGCCCACGGGGCGGTGAGGAGGACGGCGTGAGCGCCGCGTCGGCCCAGCTCGGCTTCGCCGCCGAGTTCGTCCTCTTCCTCGTCGCCGTGGCCGGCGTCGGGGTGGTCCTTCGGGGCCACCTCGTGGGCGGCCGCCGTCAGGATCAGGTACTGCTCGCCGCCGGGTTCGCCGGCGTGGGCCTGGCGTCGTTCCTGCACGGGTCGCTCCTCGTGGCCGATGCCGGAGCGTCGACCGTGGTCGTCCCCCGGCTGCTGGGGCTGGCCCTGCTCGCCGCCGGCTCCGTCCGCGCCGGCGAGGCGGCCTCCCGCCGGCAGCTGTGGCTCGGCCTGGGGCTGCTCACGTTGGCCGAGGCCATCACCCTCTGGCCTTCCCTCGCCGACCTCGGTGCCGTGGCCAACGGCGCTCGGGTGCTGGGCGCCCTGGGCCTGGGTGCGGCGCTGTCCACCGCCAGCCAACGGTCCATCTCCGCCCGGGTGGCGGCCGCCGCCACGGGGACGGTCCTGCTCGTGGTGCTGGCGGTCTCCGTGGCGCTGTCGGCCGTGCTCGTCGCGCGGATCCAGGACGAGGCGCTGCTTCGCGTCGAGACCCGGGCCGTCACCGAGCTCTACGAGCTCGACCGTGCGGCCAACGACGCCAGGCTGAGCGCCAAGCTCGTCGCCGAGGTCCTCGGATCCGCCCGCGGCGCGGCCGAGGTGGGGCGGTACCTCGCCCTGGCCGACGCCCCGGATTCGCCCCGGGCCCAGCTCGCCGGCGAGCAGCTGAGGTCCGATCTGGCCAACATCGCCGAGAACTTCCTCAACAAGAGCTCGTTGTTGGCCTACGTCACCGACGACGGGGTGGTGCTGGGCGGCTCGGAGGTCACCAGCCCCAGCATGCAGGTCGGCATCTCCGGGAGCCAGGCGGTGCGCGGGACCCTCAGTAGTCGCAAGGACCACATGTCGCTGGCCGTGGTGAACGGCGAACCCCTGGCCGCCGCAGCGGCGCCGGTCAATGTGAGCGTGGGCGGGCGGCCGGTGTTCGTGGGAGTGGTGTTCGCCGCCAAGGCGGTCGACGACGCGTACCTCGGTCTGCGGGTCCAGGTCGACCAACAGCTGAGCCTGGCCGTGGCCGACCGCAACGAGGTGCTGCAGGACGTCGGGGCCCAGCCCGATCCGGAGACGGTGCTCGCTGCCGCCCGCGCCGCGCTCGATGGCGACGAACGGAAGCGCCGGGTCGTCGACGACCGCTTCGTGGCCGCCGACGCGGTGGCCGATGGCAGCGAGCCGGCGTTCGCGGTGGTGGTGTCGGCCCCGACCACGGTGGTCGACGACACCCGGCAGTCGCTGTTCCGCACGCTCTTCCTGGTCGCCCTGGGGGCCGCCCTGGCCGCCCTGCTGCTGGCTGGCCTGGTCGGCGAGCGCATCGGTGCCGCCCTGCGTCGTCTGACCCGTACGGCGGAGGAGATCCGCTCGGGCAACCTCGACGCCCGGGCCGGCCTCCAGCGAGACGACGAGTTGGGCACGCTGGGCGAGGCGTTCGACTCCATGGCGGCGGGGCTCGGCACCATGACCGGCGAGCTGCGGGAGGCGGCCATCGACGAGGCCCGGCTGCGCAGCCGGCTCGAGGCGGTGGTGGCGGGCATGGGTGAGGCCTTGATGGCGGTCGACGTTGCCGGCACGGTGACCGACTTCAACGCCGCCGCCGAGGAGCTGTTCGACTTGCCCGCCGCCGACGTCTGCGGGGAGTCGGTGACCTCGCTGGCGCTGGTAGGCACCTCGGGCGACGATCTCACCGCTCGCATGGCCATGCCCCGCATCGAGCCCTGGAGCACCACCGGCACGGTCACCCGCCGGGACGGCTCCACCGTCCCCGTGGCGGTCTCGTGCGGCGCGGTGCGGGGCCCGGCCGGCGAGATCGGCGGCGGCGTGGTGGTGCTGCGCGACCTGCGCCCGGAGCGTGAGGTCGAGCGCATGAAGACCGAGTTCCTGGCCAACATCAGCCACGAGTGGAAGACGCCGCTGACACCGATCAAGGCCTACGCCGCCATGCTGTCCAGCCGCGACTTCCCGCCTGAGCGCGCCCGCGAGTTCGCGTCGGAGATCTTGCTCGGGGCCGGGCAGCTCGAGCGGGTCATCACCCGCCTGGTCAACTTCGCCACCGTTTCCGCCGGTCGGCTCGAGCTGCGGGCCGAGGCGGTTCCCGTCGGTGACCTCCTGGAGGCGGCCGAGGCTCGCTGGAGAGATCGCATCGGCAAGCGCCACACCGTGGTTTACCGGGTCGCCCGGGGCACGCCCGCGGTGCAGGGGGACCGGCGTTACCTCGACCAGATGATCGACGAGCTGATCGACAATGCCGTCAAGTACTCCCCGGGTGGGGGACAGGTGGTGCTCTCCGCCCGAGCCGGTGGCGACGGGGTGGCGCCGACGGTCGAGCTTTCGGTCAGCGACCGCGGGGTGGGCATCCCCGCCGACCACCTCGAGTCGATCTTCGGTGACTTCGCCCAGGGTGACGGCTCGGCGACCCGCCGCTTCGGGGGTCTGGGGCTGGGCCTGGCCCTGGTCCGACAGGTCTCCCAGGCCCACGGGGGCGGCCTGACGTGCCGATCCCGAGCGGGCCAGGGGTCGACCTTCACCCTGGTCCTGCCCGCCGCCGAGACTCCCACCTCCGCCCACGGCCGCGGCAACGGGACGCCCTCACGGGTGGCGCGATGAGGATCTCTCCCGTCGTTCGCATTCTCGCCCTCGCCATCATCGTGGTGTTGGCCACGGCCGTGGTCCTGGCTGCGACCGGTGGCCCGGAGGCGTCCAGCCGGTCGTCGGTGGCCCGGCTGCAGGTCTCGGGCGAGGCCGTGGTCCACGGGCCGCAAGGCGAGCGACGGGTGGGCTCGGGGGCCCACGAGGTCGCCCTGCCCGGGTCGGTCGAGGTGATCGGCGGGGGGGCGGTGCTGGAGCTGCCGGCCGGAGGCTCGATCGAGCTGCGGGCCGGGAACGGCTCGAGCGAGGGATCGCGGGTCGAGATCGACCAGATGGCGACGCTGGTGGCCGGGGATGCCCTGGTGGTGGCCGAGGACGACGTGACGGTCGAGGCAGGAGGCGCGCGGTTGACGTTGGACCACGGCGCCGCCCGCCTGTCCCGCTCGGCCGGTGCCACCTTCGCGGTCTACGAGGGCGACGCCGAGCTGTCGTCGGGCGGGCGGACCCTGGACGGGGGTCTCCCGCCGTTGCGCCAGGTGGCGGTCCCTGCCCCCGGGGAGCTGCCGCTGGCGCCCAGCCCGCTGCACATCGGCGAGGTCCCCGATCCGTGGGACCGTCGCTTCCTCGGTGAGGCCATCGCCCTTCAGGCGCCGCTCGAAGGCATCTCCACCGGCCTGACCGACTCCCTCTCCGGTGACTTCGCCCCCGACCTGGCGTTCTTCACCACCGTCCTTCCCGGCCTCTTGCACGAGCCCGCCTTCGACGCCGCTCTGCTGGCCGAGCAGCAGCAGCGCCCGGTGGGCGAGGTGGTGGTGGGGGCGGCCATCGCCCTGCTCGGCGAGGGGAGCGACTTCGAGCAGCGGTGGAGGGAGGTCTTCGAGCTGCGCTCCGCCGGCGCCGGCTGGGGCATCGTGGCGCTGGACCAGGGTGCGCCCCGGGCGCCTCTGCTTGCCGCCCTCGACCAGGCGGTCAACCGCTCGCCACTGCTGTTCCGGGTGCCCTCGCCGGAGCCGGTCTTCACCCCGGCGCCGCCGCCGGGCTCGCCGCGGCCGGCGCCGCGCCCCTCGCCCCGTCCCACGATCCGTCCGGCCCCGCCGCCGGCACCGCCGCCGGCGGCGCCGGGCCCGTCGGCGCCCGCCCCGCCGCCGCCGGCAGGGGGGTCTGACGGCCTGCTCGACCCGTTGATCGACCCGCTCGGTGACGTGCTCGACGGCGTGCTCGAAGGGCTCAACGACGCCACCGGAGGCCTTCTGTAGGCCGGCCTGCGGGGGTCCACGACCGGCGGGACCCCGGCTCGTACCATTGCCCGGGTGAGCACGGAGGACGCCCTCGGCGCCGAAGAGGTGGCGACCAAGGAGTTCCCGGTCACGTTCCGGGGCTTCGGCCAGCACGACGTGCGGGCGTTCCTGGCCCAGGTGGCGGCCGAGCTGGCGGCGGCCCGCGAGCGAGAGCGGCTCCAGCGGGAACGGCTGGAGGCGGCGGAGGCCCGGGCGGCGGCGCGTACGCTCACCGAGCAGGAGATCGATGCCGCGCTGGGCCAGGAAGCCGGTCGGCTGCTGCACGCAGCGCGGGAGGGGGCCGCCGAGATCCTGGCCAAGGCGCGGGAGGAGGCGGCCCGCCTCGTGCGGGAGGCCACCACCGAGGGCGCCCAAGCCCACGAGGAGGCCGAGTCGCTGCTGGCTCGCCGGACCAAGGAGGCCGAGGAGATGGCAGCCCAGGTCCGGGCCGAAGCCGAGCGTGAGGCCGAGGCCCAGGTCGACAAGGCCAAGGCCGAGGGCCGGGCCATGGTCGCCGAGGCCCAAGCGGTGCGCGAGCGGGTCCTGAAGGACCTCGTTCGGCGCCGCCGCGTCGCCCATCAGCACCTCGAACAGCTCCGAGCTGGCCGGGAGCGACTGCTCGAGGCCTACCGGGTGGTGCGCTCGACGCTCGACGAGGCGACGCGTGAGTTGAGCGTGGCCGAGGTCGAGGCCCGGGCGGCGGCGACCACCGCCGCGCTGCGGGCGGGGGGTCGGCCCGAACCCAGCGTCGAGGAGCTCGAGAGCGAGTTGTCGGCGGCGAGGGACGCCGGGCTGACGGGCGCCCGAGCGGATTCGGGGGGCGGGCTGGCCGCCGAGAGCAGCGGCAATGGGACCGGCGCCGGCGCCGGCGAGAAGGAACCCGAGGCGGTGGGGGCGGTGGCTCCCGAGGAGGTGGCTGAGGTCCTTGCCGATGTCGTCCCACCCGCGCCGGAGGTCACCGACCCGGTGACCGAGCCCGGCGACTCGGGGGCCGACCCCGTCGTCGACCTCGTCCCCGAGCCGGACCTCATGTCCGACCTCGACCTCGACCTCGTTCCCGAGGTGGCCGACATCCCGGCCCAACTTCTGGAGCCGCTCCCAGCAGTGGCTGAACCCGTGGCCGACGAAGCCGACGTCGGCGCCGAGACGGCTGCTCCCGAGGCTGACGCTGCCGATCCCGTGGCCGAGGTGGCCGAGGTGGCCGAGGCCGGCCACGCCGATCTCGAGCCGGTCCCAGCGGTGGCTGAACCCGCCGCCGAGACGGCTGAGCCCGCGGCCGGCGGCCCCGAGCCCGCCGCCGAGGCCGATGACCCCGGCCCTGGGGCGCCTGAGCCGGTTGCCGGAGCGGCTCCGCCGAGGATCGCCGAGCCGACTGAGCCGACTGAGCTGACTGAGCCGGTCGACCCGGTCGAGAGGGTGGAGCCGCACCGGCCCCCGGCTGCCTCCGCCCCGGTGACGGCGTCGTCCCAGCCGCGCCCGGAGACCGAGGTGGAGCGGCTCTTCGCCCGCATCCGTGCCGACCGCGAAGCGGCAGTGGCTCGGGCAGAGGCGGTGCTGGCGGGGCCGCTCCCCAAGCAGCAGCAGGTCGAGCCGTCGATCCCCGCCGAAGCTCGCCACGTCCAGGCCGGCCAGCCGCCGGGCGTGGGCCCCCACGAGGCTGCGCTCACCAACGGCGACCGGCCGCCGGCCGAGGCGGCTCCGGGCGCCGGCGCCCAGGCCCCCGACGACGCGCCAGCCGACGACGAGCACGTGTTGCAGGAGCGCGACGCCCAGATCGAGCCCCTGGAGCGGGTGCTGCTGCGGAGCCTGAAGCGGGCCCTGGCCGACGAGCAGAACGAGGTTCTCGACACGCTCCGCCGCCACCGGGGGCCCACGACGCTGACCGACCTCCTCCCGGGCCGCGACGACCACGTCGCCCGTTACGTGGCGGTGGCCACTGCCGACCTCGAGGCGGGCGCCATCCAGGGGGCCAGGGGCGCTGGCGGCGGCGAGGCTCCGCCCGTCGACGATCTGGCCACGGCGCTGGGCAGGGAGGTGGCCGACGACCTGCGCGCCCGCCTGCAGCGAGCCGTCGACGCCGCCGACGGCGAGGAGGCCCCGTTGCGGGACGCCATCTCCTCTGCCTACCGGGAGTGGAAGACCTCATGGGCCGAGCCCCTGGTTCGCCACCACCTGGCCACGGCCCACGCCCGGGGACGCTTCGCCGCCCTGCCGGCGGTCCCCCTGCGGTGGGTGGTCGACGACGACGAGGGGGCGTGCCCCGACTGCGACGACAACACCCTCGCCGGTCCGACGCCCAAGGGGCAGCCGTTCCCGACCGGCCAGGAGCATCCCCCGGCCCACGTCGGCTGCCGGTGCATGGTGGTGCCCGAACCGGCCTGATCCGGTCACGGCCCGCTTGTCGTCCTCCATGACGACGTCGACAGCGGGGAGCCAACCAATAGGCTCCCGACCATGCGCTCTCCCACCGACCTCCCCCGCCGGCCGCCGCCGGCGTCGCCATCCCGGGGCAGGGTCGGGATCGTGGTGCTGGCCACCGCGGCGTTCCTCCTGCTGACCTCGCTTCGAGGCATCGCCGGCTTCTACACCGATTACCTGTGGTTCGACTCGCTGGGCTTCACCGGCGTCTTCACCGGCGTGCTCGGCGCCAAGATCCTCCTGGGCCTCGTCTTCAGCCTGATCTTCTTCGCTCTCCTGCTGTCCAACCTGGTTATCGCCGACCGCCTCGCCCCCAGCTTCCGGCCGCCCGGGCCCGAGGAGGAGGTCGTCCAGCGCTACCACGAGGTGGTCGGCGACCGGACCGGGCTGGTGCGCCTGGGGGTCGCTGCCCTCCTCGCCCTGGTGGGCGGGGCCGGCGTGTCCAGCCGGTGGAACGAGTGGATCCTGTTCCGCAATGCCCAGGACTTCCGTGTGGCCGACCCGCTCTTCGAGACCGACGTCGGGTTCTACGTGTTCGAGCTGCCATTCCTGTCGTTCGTGGTCGACTGGGCGTTCGCCAGCATCGTCATCATCACCATCGTCACCGGGGTGGCCCACTACCTCAACGGCGGCATCCGCTTCCAGGGAGCGGCCCAGCGGGTGACGGTGCAGGTCAAGGCCCACCTCTCGGTGCTGGTGGGGCTGCTGGCCCTGCTGCGCGCCGTCGGCTACTGGCTCGAGCGCTACGAGCTCACGTTCTCGAGCCGGGGGGCGGTGGACGGGGCGACCTACACCGACGTCAACGCTCAGCTGCCGGCGCTGAACCTGCTGATCCTGATCTCGCTGGCCGCCTTCGTGTTGCTCATCGTCAACATCCGCCGGCGGGGATGGATCCTGCCCGCCCTGGCCGTGGGCTCGTGGGCCATCGCCGCCCTCGCCGTGGGCGGCCTGTACCCGGCCTTCGTGCAGCGCTTCCAGGTGGAGCCGGCCGAGTCGTCGCGGGAGCGGCCGTTCATCGAGCGCAACATCGCCGCCACCCGTGCCGCCCTCGGCCTCGCCAACGTCCGGCCCGAGCAGTTCGCCGCCGACGGGTCCCTCGACGGGAACGCCCTGCAGGACAACGCCGACACGGTCCGCAACATCCGGCTGTGGGACCCGGACGAGCTGCTCAAGAGCTACCAGAAGCTCCAGGAGGTGCGACCGGAGTACCAGATGGTCGACGTCGACGTCGACCGTTATGAGCTCGACGGGGAGGTGACCCAGATCGAGCTGTCGGCCCGGGAGCTCGACATCGAGGGGATCCCCACCGAGTCGTGGGAGGCCCGGCACCTCACCTACACCCACGGCTACGGGGCGGCAGCGGCGCCGGCCAACTCCAAGACGGCCACCGGCCGGCCGGAGCTGGTGGTGTCCGACATCCCCGTGGACGGAGCGCCGGGGTTGAACCTCGAGCAGCGGCCCGGCATCTACGTGGGCGAGGGACTGACCGGCTACGCCGTGGTCAACACCGACCGGCGCGAGATCGACTTCCAGAACGAGGAGGGCACCCAGTACACGCGCTACGAGGGCGCCGACGGGGTCGGCATCGGCTCCTACTGGCGGCGTGCTCTGTATGCACTGCGCTTCGGCGACATCAATCCGCTCATCTCCACCAACCTGCAGAGCGACTCGAAGATCCTCTACGTGCGCGACATCGAGGAGCGCGTGCGCACGCTGGCGCCATTCCTCGCCTTCGACGCCGACCCCTACGCGGTGATCGTCGACGGGCAACTCAGCTATGTGGTGGACGCCTACACCACGTCGGCCAACTACCCCTACGCCCAGCGGGCCGAGACCGGCCGGCTGCCCGAAGGCAGCGGGCTGGACCAAGACTTCAACTACGTGCGCAACTCGGTCAAGGCGGCGGTCGACGCCTACGACGGCACCGTTCGCTTCTACGTCGTGGACGACACCGATCCCGTGCTCGCCGCCTACCGGCAGGCCTTCCCCGAGCTGTTCACCGAGGGTGAGGCGGTGCCCGACGAGCTGCGGGCCCACTTCCGCTACCCCGAGGACCTGTTCCGGACCCAGACCACCATGTGGGGCCGCTACCACATCGAGAGCCCCGACGACTTCTACAACAACATCGACGCCTGGAACGTGGCGCAGAACCCCGGGGCGGGGACGGCGGCGGCGGTCACCCAGCAGTTCGACCCGCAGACCGGCCGGCCACTGGGCCCGGCCCGAGAGGCCCGCATCGACCCGTACTACCTGCTCATGCGCCTCCCCGGCGAGAAGGAGCTCAGCTTCGTGATGCTGCGGCCGTTCGTGCCGGTGTCGGCCGACGACAGCCGCAAGGAGTTGACCGCCTTCATGGTGGCCAAGAGCGATCCCGGCAGCTACGGGGACCTCGTGACCTACACCATGCCCAGGGGCAACCTGCCCGACGGGCCGGCCATCGTGGGCGCCAACATGCAACAGGACCAGGAGGTCTCGCAGCTGCAGACGCTCCTGGGCGACCAGGGCTCCGAGGTGCGCTACGGCAACCTCGTCATCATCCCCATCGATCAGTCGCTGCTCTACGTGCGTCCGTTCTACGTGCAGGCGGCCACCACCGAGATCCCGGAGCTGCGCAAGGTCATCATCTCTTTCGACGGCACGGTCGTCGTGGAGGACACCTTGGAGCAGGCGCTGATCGAGCTGTTCGGGGACGCTCCGGAGACCCTGGAGGAGGAGCCGGTCACCGGCGACACGGGCGACGACGACGACGGAGATGCCGGCGCAAGTGACCGGGGAGGAGCGGGTGAAGAGGAGGCGACCACCGACGTGGCCGAGCTGCTGAGCCGGGCCCAGGTGGCCTTCGACGAGGCTCAGGCCGCCCTCGACCGGGGCGACCTGGGTACCTACCAGAAGCGGGTCAACTCGGCCCGGGACCTGGTGCGCCGGGCCGGTGAGGCCAGCGGGGCGGGGACGAACGGTGGCGGTGCGGGCGGCGGCGGGCCGCAGGGCGGGGCGCCGGGCGTTACCCAGCCCGAGGGTGACGAGTCGGTGGAGAATCAGCCGGGCTCGGCCTGAGCCTTCTTTTCTCCTGCTTGGGAGATGCGTGGTGGCGGCCCTCGACGGACCGGGTCAGGCGGTGGCGGTCCAGCCCCCGTTGGCCTCGCCTCGGACCTCGACCGCCAGCCGGTTGAGCTCGGCCATCACCCGAGCGGAGTGCATCCGCACCTCCATGAGCTCGGCATGGGTCGCCGCCATCAGGTCGAGGTCGTCCACCCGGGCGGCCAGCACGTCGATCCGGTCGGGCGCCAGCCCGGCACAGGCGGCGTCCTCCACGTCCTCGACTCGCCGCTCGAGGCGCTCCACCCGCACCGTCAGCCGTTGAGCGGCCTCAGCCACCGCCGCCACCGCCAGGTCGATCCGCTCCTGAGCCTCGGCATCCGCGATGCGGCTGTCCCGTCGCCACCGCCCCACGCCCGCACGCTACCGAGCGGCCCCCTCCGGGTGGTGGACCGGGTTTGGAGGGTGGTGCTTCCACCGGTATCCTCGATCTCACGCCGCGGGGTGGAGCAGTCTGGTAGCTCGTCGGGCTCATAACCCGAAGGTCG
>DASZDK010000026.1:0-14244 GCA_035942035.1 Acidimicrobiales bacterium | reverse complement strand
CGCCACCTCGAGGACCTGGGCCTCGATCCCGGCGCCCTGCCGTCGTGGCAGCCGGTCGACGACGTGGTGCTGCACGACCCCGCCGGCCGGGCCCTGCGCCTGCCCCTGCCCCGCGGACGAGGCACGTTCGCCGCCGTGGTCCCCCGGGTGGAGCTGGACGCCGCCCTGGTCGACCGGGCCCGGGCCGCCGGCGTCAAGGTGGCCGACGGCCATCCCTGCACCGGCGCGGAGCCGGGGCGGGACCGCATCACCCTGGAGCTGGGCGGGCTCGGCCGGGTCGCCGCCCGCTACGCCATCGGCGCTGACGGCATGTGGTCGCCGCTGCGCAAGCACCTCGGTGCCTCGGCGCCGGCCCGGCCCGACCCCGAGGGCCGACCCGGCCGGCTGGGCGAGTGGCATGCCTTCCGCCAGTACTTCTCCTCGGTCGGGCCCGACGCCACCTCCGCCCTCCACGTCTGGTTCGAGCCCGACCTCCTGCCCGGCTACGTGTGGTCGTTCCCCCTACCGGGGCGACGAGCCAACGTGGGCTTCGGCATCGAGCGCGGCCGTCTGCCCACCCGGGCCATGAAGGCGTTGTGGCCGGAGTTGCTGGCCCGGCCCCACATCCGCTCCGTGCTCGGTCCCGAAGCGGAGCCCGAGGGCTCCCATCGGGCCTGGCCCATCCCGTCGCGCCTCCACGACATCGGGCTGACCGCCGCCGGCGGCCGGGCACTGTTCGTCGGCGACGCCGCTGCGGCGTGCGACCCCCTCACGGGGGAGGGCATCGCCCAGGCCCTTCTGACCGGTGCCCTGGCCGCCCACGCCGTCGTCGAGGCCGGTCCCTTCGACGCCGCCGGCGCCGCCGCCAACTACGAGCGTGCCGTCCACCGGGAGCTGCTGGCCGACATGGCCGTGTCGCGGGCAATGGCCACGCCCCTCCGCCACCGCAAGGGAGTACGGGTGGGCCTGCGCATCGCCGGGGCCACGGCCTGGACCCGGCGCCACTTCGCCCGGTGGCTGTTCGAGTACTATCCCCGCGCCATCCTGGGAACGCCCGGGCGGTGGCCCCATCACTCCCTCGTCGGCGACGGCGCCTTCGCCTGACTGCCTCCCCTGCGGCCGGCGGGGCACCATGGCCGGATGCTGGATCGCCGTGACCTCCTGCGCCGCCTCCCGGGCGCTGCGGCAGCCGGCCTGGTGATGAGCGCCACCGGTCGTGTGACGAGTGAGAATGCCGCCGGCGTCGCCGGCGACCCGAGGACCTTTCGCCATGGCGTGGCCAGCGGCGACCCGGATGCGGAGCGGGTGGTGCTGTGGACACGGGTGTCCGGGGCCGACGGCCCCGTGCCCGTGCGCTGGCTGGTGGCGTCTGATCCCGAGCTGCATGACGTGGTCGCCAGCGGGCGCACCGAGGCGCTCCCGGAGCGCGACTGGACCGTCCACGTCGACGCCGGCGGCCTGCGACCGGCCACCACGTGGTGGTACGCCTTCGAGGCGGAGGAGGTCGAGGGCGAGGCAGTCGGCGAGCGGTCCCCCACCGGGCGCACCCGCACCGCCCCCGGGCCCGACGACCGGCGCCAGGTCCGCCTGGGCGTGGTCTCGTGCTCGTCGTTCCGGGCGGGGCGCTTCACCGTCTACCGGCGCCTGGTCGAGCGCGACGTCGACCTGGTCGTGCACCTCGGCGACTACGTCTACGAGACCGACGACAAGGGCGCCGTCCGCCAGCATGAGCCGCCCGCCGAACCCGTCTCGCTCGCCGACTACCGCGCCCGCCACGCCCAGTACCGCACCGATCCCGACCTCCAGGCCCTGCACCAGAGCTTCCCCGTGGCGGCGATCTGGGACGACCACGACCTCGACAGCGACGCCTGGCGGGGAGGCGCTCCCAGCCACGATCCCGATCGCCACGGACCCTGGGAGGAGCGGCGGGCGGCGGCCTTGCGGGCCTTCCTCGAGTGGCTCCCCGTGCGCCGCCCGGACCCCGACGTGCCCGACCGCATCTGGCGCTCCTTACCGCTCGGGAGCACGGCGGAGCTGCTCCTGCTCGACACCCGCCACGAAGGTCGTGACCAGCAGGTCGACCACCACCATCCCGACCCCGGCGCCGCCCTCGCCGACCCCCGCCGGCGCATCATGTCCGAAGCCCAGGAGGCGTGGTTGGCCGAGCGACTGCGGACCTCGCCGGCCACCTGGCGCCTGCTGGCCAATCAGGTGGTGCTCTCGCCGATGCAGCTGGAGCTGCCCGACAGCCTGGCTGCGCTCGGCCGGCGCCTGGGCCTGGCCGTCGGCAACACGGTGATGAACGCCGACCAGTGGGACGGCTACCCCGTCGCCCGCCAACGGCTGCTCGACGTCATGGCCGAGGCCGGCGTGGGCCCCGTGGGCGTGCTCACCGGCGACATCCACTCGTCGTGGGCCTTCGACGTGCCCGCCGGCGCCCGCCCCGGAGACCCGCCGGTGGCCGTCGAGCTGGTCGTTCCCAGCGTCACGTCGCCGTCGTTCGCCGAAATCGTCGGGATCGAGCCCGACCTGGCCTCGGCCGGCGTCTCCACGGCGGTGGCGGCCCAGCTTCCCCACCTCCGCTGGAGCGACCTGCGCCACCACGGCTACCTGGTCGTGGAGGTCGGCCCCGAGCGCCTCCAGGGCGACTGGTGGCACGTCGACGCCATCGACGGCTCCGCCGACGGCGAGCGGCTGGGCGCCTCGTGGATGGCCGAGGCCGACGACGTGCGCCTCCAGCCGGCGCCGGCCCCCCTCGACGAACGGCCGATCACCACCCCGCCGCCGCCGACGACGTCGCCACCCGGTGGCAACGGTCGGGGCACGGACGGCGAGCGACCAGGCGGTGTGCTCGGCGTGCTGGGCGCCGTGGTGGCGGTGGTGGCCGGACTGCTGGCACTGCGCCGGCGCCGCCGGCGCTGAACCTCCCCGTCGTCGCCGGCCCCTGAGGGCGGGGTGAGGGCGGCGCGGCCCCGATGAGGCCGAGAGACGGCCGGTCAGGCCGAAAGAGGCGCCGCCCGCCGGGTGAGGGCCCACGCCCAGACCACCAGGGGCGCCTGCAGCGGGAGGCGAAGCCAGGCCACCAGCGGCGAGCCGAAGGGGAAGCCGGCGCCGGCGATGCCCCCGTCCAGCGCCATCTGCACGTTGGCCGGGAACACCGCCACCAGCACTGCCACGGTGGCCCACGCACCGGCGCGGCGGGTGGCGGGGAGGGCCAGGAGGGCGCCGGCGGCCACCTCGGCGGCGCCGCTGGCCAGCACCACGCCCCGGGGGTTCCCCAGCCACCGGGGGATGATCCGCTCGTAGGCCTCGGGCACGGCGAAGTGCGACACGCCGGCGCCCATCATCAGCGCGGCCAGGACGTAGCGAGACCGGAGCAGCCCGTACCCTGCCGTACGGGCGCCGTGCCCGTCATCAGGCATCGCAGCTCGACCGGGCGTCGACTCCGGCCACCCGCTCCGCCACCCAGGCCAGCACGTCGGGGCCGGACTGCACGAGGATGTCACCGTGACCGGTGCGGGGGTACTCCCGGTAGTCGACCGTGTTGCCCCCGGCGCACATCCGCTCGATGGCCGTCTGCGTGCTCGACGCCAGCACGATGAAGTCGTTGGTGCCCTGGACCACCAGCACGGGGGCGCTCACGGCGGCCGATCCGGGCTCGTTCTCCTCGATCCGCCGCTCCCAGGCCTCCAGATCGACCGGATTGGCCACCAGCCACGCCGCCGGAGGCTGGTCGGAGAACGCCTCGGTCACCCCCTGGAGGCATTGCTGCTCGACCACGTCGATGCGCTCCAGGGCCGCCGGGGTGAGGGCCTCGGCCAGGTCCAGATCGTCGTAGACGGAGCCGTAGGCGTACACGGCCGAGGCGACCAGGCCGAACGCCGGCGTGATAGGCACCGCCGAGCGCAGGAGGGTGCTCAGCTCGGCCGCCGGCGCCGAACCGACCACGCCCAGCAGGTCGAGCTCAGGGGCGTACCTGGACGCCAGCTGCCCGGCGAACAGCGCGGCGTGGCCGCCCTGGGAGTGCCCGGCCACCACGACCCGGTCGCCGGCGCCGGCGCCGTCGATGCGCCCGGCTGCCCGGGCAGCGTCGAGCACGCTGCGGCCGGCGCTGACTCCCACCAGGTAGGGGTGCGGACCGGGGGTGCCCAAGCCCTCGTAGTCGGTGGCCGCCACCACGTAACCGGCGTCGAGGAGTTCGGCCAGGCCGGGGACGACGACGCCGGCACGCGAGGGGGCACAGTCGTCGGCCAGACCCACGGTGCCGTGCCCCCAGCTCAGGACCGGACGGCCCTCCTCGGGTGCCATACCACCGGGGGCGTAGACCACCCCGCTCACCGCCGTCGGCCGGCCGTCGACGCCCTCCGACAGGTGCAGCACGTCCCAGGCCCGGGCGTCGGCGGGCACCTCCGGCGTCGACCGCTCGGCCAGGGCCACCAGGTCCCCCGGCTCGCCACCGGGCAGCGGGTCGGGTACGGACCGCACGTCGGTGGGCAGCTCGCCGGCGGCCGCCTCCAGCTCCGGCTCGGAGCCGCTGCCGGGAGGCGCCACCAAGCCGCCGTCGTCGTCCGCCTGGCAGGCGGCCAGGGCCAGGGCGACGAGCGCCACCAGCGCCACCAGCACGGGCCGGGCCTTCGCCCTCGGGCGCGTCGTGCCGCTCACCGAGTCGAGGCTACGGGTGCCGGGCTGCCACCATGGCTCCGTGCGGGTGGTCACCGATGACGGAGTGGAGTTGGCCGTCCACGACCTCGGCGGGTCGGGACCTCCCCTGGTGCTGGCCCACCCCACCGGTTTCCACGGCCGGGTGTTCGAGCCGCTGGCCGCGGCGCTGGCCCACCGCTTCGGGTGCTGGTCCTACGACTCCCGCGGCCATGGCGACTCCGGACGTCCCGAGGTGAGCGACTACTCCTGGCACGAGTTCGCCGTCGACGTGCTCGCCGTGGTCGACGGGCTCGGGCTCGAACGTCCCTCGGCCATGGGCCACTCCCAGGGAGGAACGGCGCTCCTGCTCGCCGAGCAGGCCCGGCCCGGCACCTTCGCCGGGCTGTACCTCTACGAGCCGGTGGCCTTTCCCCCCGACGAGGCAGCCGCCTCCATGGACGAGCACCCGCTGGTGGTCGGGGCCCTGCGCCGGCGGGCCGAGTTCGACTCGGTCGACGCCGCTCACCAGCACCTGGCTCCCAAGTCCATCCTGCGTGACCTGCACCCGGGCGCCCTGTCGGCGTACGTCGAGCACGGGTTCCGCCCCGCCCCCGGCGGCGGCGTCACCCTGAAGTGCCGCCCGGAGGACGAGGCCCAGATGTACCGCCAGGGGCGGGCCCACGACGCCTTCTCCCGTCTCGCCGAGGTCGCCTGCCGCGTCACCGTGGCTCGCGGGGGCAGCGACTCGGCCCACCACAGCCCCGAGCTGGCCGACCGCCAGGTCGCCCTCCTGCCCGCCGGCCGCCTCGAGGTCTTCGACGGCCTCGGGCACCTGGGCCCCCTGGAGGACCCGGCGCGGGTGGCCGAGTCCATGGCTCGCGCCCTGCTGCCCGAATGACTGCCCGGCCGTGACCGAAGGGCCGGGCGCCGGCGACTCGCAGGGCGGCTCCACGCCGGCACCGGCGCCGGCCATCGGGACGCACCGGCTGCTGGGGAACCGCACGTCGGCCGCCCTCGTGCGGCCCGACGGGGAGATCGACTGGTGGTGCGCCCCGGCGTTCGACTCCCCTCCCCTGCTGTGGTCCCTGCTTGACCCCGACGGCGCCGCCGCCCGGTGGGTAGGCGCCCGCTACGCCAGCGGCGAAGAGCGGCCGGCGGGCCCGACCGCCCGCACCGTCGTGCGCTGCGGCGGCCGCCGGGTCACGTGCTGGGACGGGCTGCTGGCCGACGGCGAGCGCACCGTGCTGGTGCGCCTGGCCCGCTGCGACGACGACGACCTCGACGTCGAACACGAGCTGTCGGTGGGCGGCTTCGACCAGGCCTGGGGCACCTGGTCGGCCGGACGGGTCGAGCTGGCGTCGTGCAGCCTGGCCGTCACCGGCCTCACCGACGCCACCGCCGACGGCCGACGGCTCTCGGGGCGTGTCCGCGCCCCCCGGGGGCGGTGGGGGGCACTCACCGTGGGCGTCGGCGCCGCCCTCGACGCCAGCGCCGACGACCTGGCCGAGCGCCTCCGAGCAGCCGAGCGTGACGTGGAGACCAGCCTGCGCCGGGCCCGCCTGCCGCGCCACCACCCGGAGCGGGCCGCCGACGCCCTCGCCGTGCTCTCGGCGTGCACGTACCGCCCCACGGGCGCGGTCATCGCCTCGCCCACCACGTCGCTGCCCGAGGCCCCCGGGCACGGGCGGCAGTTCGACTACCGCTACACCTGGCTACGGGACGCGTCGCTCGCCGTGTCCGTCGCCGCCCTGCTCGGTCACCGCCACACGACCCAGGCCTACCTCAGGTTCGTGGAGGACGTCGTGGGCGGGGTCCAGGTGCCCGCCATCCCGGTGACCGACATCCGGGGCGGCACCGTACCCGAGGAACGGGAGGTCGAGGGCGTGCGGGGCTGGGGCGGGTCCCGTCCCGTGCGGGTGGGCAACGGCGCCCGGGACCAGGTGCAGTACGACGCCCTCGGGATGCTCGTGGAAGGGGTTTCGGTGTACGTGCAGACCGGTGGCGCCCTGCACCCGTCGACGTGGTCGATGGTGCAGGACGTGGCCGACCAGCTCGCCGCCGACGACGACCCCACCGCACCATCGAACGGCATCTGGGAGCTCCGCCAGCCCGCGCCCCTCGTCAGCGGCGACGTCGGTCGCTGGCTGGCGCTCGACCGGGCCGTGTGGATCGCCCGCATGCGCCATCCCCTGCGCCGGCGCCGGCACTGGAAGCGGGCACGCGACGCCGCCCGCGCCCGCGTGGTCGCCGCCCTGGGTGACGACGGCGGGCTGCCCCAGAGCTACGGCGAGGAGCCTCACCGGGCCGACGCCTCCGCCCTCATGGCCGCCCTGTTCGGCATGGTGCGGGGCGAGCAGGCTCGCCGGCTGGTCGACGTCACCATCCGCCAGCTCGAGGCCGGACCCCACCTCTACCGCTACGAACCCGGTGGCGACGACGGCTTCTCCGGCCGGGAGGGCACCTTCGTGCCCATGTCGTGGTGGGCGGTCGCCGCCCTGGCGGCGGTGGGGCGGGTCGACGACGCCCGGGCCCGGGCCGACGCCCTGTGCGCCGTGCTCCCCCGGCTGCTGGCCGAGGAGTTCGACCCCGAGAACGCCAGCTCCGTCGGCAACGTGCCGCTGGTGTGGTCGCACATCGCCGCTGCCCGGGCGCTGTACATCCTCGACGCCGCCGTCCTGCGCCGGCGCTTCGGCAGGGTGGGCCTGACCCTGTGGCGGGCAGGCCGCTACGTGCGGCTGCGCTGGGCTCGATGAGGCGTCGGGCGACGGCCCGGTCCACCCCTGCCGTCGCACCTCGGGTCTAGCCTTCGGCCATGGCCCTGGCCGTGCCCGCCACGCTGTCGCCCTCCAAGGTCACCTCCTTCAAGGACTGCGCCCTGGCCTTCCGGTTCTCGGTGATCGACGGGCTGGCCGAGCCTCCCTCCCCCGCCGCGGTCAAAGGCACCCTGGTCCACCGGGCCCTCGAGCAGCTGCACTGCCTCGAGCCGACCGAGCGCACGCTTGGCGCCGCCCTGGCCACCCTCGAGACGGCGCGGGCCGAGGCCCTGGCCGATCCCGAGTACGTGGCCCTGGGCCTCGAAGGCGACGCCGAGGTGGCCTTTCACCACGACGCCGAGCGGTTGGTGCGCCGCTACTTCGAGCTGGAGGACCCCACCACCGTGCGCTCCATCGGCGTCGAGCTTCGACTCGAGGCCGAGCTCGGCGGGGTACGACTGCGAGGGATCATCGACCGCCTCGACCTCGACGCCGACGGTGAGCTGGTGGTCACCGACTACAAGACCGGCCGGGTGCCCGGCATCCGCCAGGAGCAGGGGCGCTTCGGCGGCGTGCAGTTCTACGCCTACCTGTGCGAGGCCATGCTCGGACGGCGGCCGGCCCGTGTCCAGCTGCTGTACCTGTCCGAGCCGGTGGCCATCGTGGCCACGCCGTCGGAGCAGTCGCTGCGAGGCCTGCGGGCCCGTGTCGCTGCGGTGTGGCAGGCGGTCGAGCGGGCCTGCGCCCACGACGACTTCCGCCCCCACCCGGGCCCGCTGTGCGACTGGTGCGCCTTCCGTGCCCACTGCCCGGTCTTCGGCGGGAACCCTGCCGGCGCCCCGGAACGCGTCCCCGCGGCAGTCCGATGAGCGAGGGTCCGGTGGCGCCGGGTGCGGGGCCGGCGGGCAGCGTCGTCGGCGAGGACGACACCGAGGAGGTCGAGGAGGTCGAGGAGGTCGAGGCCGGGCCGACCGATCGGCGCCAGGTGATCACCGAGGTGCTCGGTGGCACGCCGCCCTCGGTCCACCGGCCGCCGGCCAGTCCGGTTCGCGCCGTGCTCCCGGAGGGGATGGCCCGCAGGGTCGACGCCTTCGACCACGCTGTCGACGCCGCGTTCGACCGGGTCCGAGGCCGGCGCTCCGTCGACCGGCTCTTCTACACGGCGTCAGCCCTGGGCGACTTCTCGCTGGTGTGGCACCTGGCGGCCACGGCCACCGCACTGCGGTCACCGCACCACGAACGGCAGGCACTGCGCCTGGCGGTGTCCCTCGGGGTCGAGTCGCTGCTGGTCAACCAGGGCATCAAGTCGATGTTCCGGCGGACCCGTCCGCCGCGGGAGCCCCACGCCCGTCACGAGCTGCGGCGTCCCCGCAGCAGCAGCTTTCCCAGCGGGCACGCCAGCTCGGCGTTCCTGGCCGCCGGGCTGCTCAGCCGTGCCGGCGGCCCGCCGGCGGGGTGGTGGTACGCCGTGGCTACCGTGGTCGCCTCCAGCCGGGTCCACGTGGGCATCCACCACGCATCCGACGTCGTGGTCGGGGCGCTCCTCGGCGCCGGCCTGGGCCGGGTGGCCCTGCGGGCGTGGCCGCTGCCGGCGCCTCCGGCGAGCGGTTGAGACCGACGCCCGTCCGCCGGCCCGGCCACCACGGGCGGCGCCGGCAAGCGATCAGGTCGGCTGGTGCTCGGGTTCCTGGTCGGGCGATGCCAGCAGGGTGCGCACGTCGAGCAGCAGATCAGCGACCTCGTTGGTCGAGACCAGCTCACGGTGGAGCATCTCAGCCAAGCCCTTGTCGATGACGGCCAGGGCCTCGGTGATGATCTTCGGCTCTTTGGTTGCGGTCATCGTGGGTTCCATCGACGCCCTCGCCTTCTCCTCGTCGTCATCCTGGTCCTCGGCCGTGTTGACAGCCTATCGGCAGTCTGCATGGAGTGAGGGTCGCGAATGGGGTTCCGTCTCAGATCCCGAAGCGGCGGCCGTGCCGGTTCCTTTGCCCGGCCGTCATCCAAGCCAGCGTCCGGCACCGGAGACGGATCGCATCCCCGTTTGCCGGTGAGTCCCCGACAAGGAGCGTCCGCATGACCGAACAATTCGACCAGCAGATGGAGGAGAACGCCTCCCTCCTGCAGCGCCTGGCGCCCACACCCCTCACCCGCCGGCGGGCGCTCTTCGCTGGTGGCGCCGGCGCCCTCGGGCTGCTGGCCGCGGCCTGTGGCGGCGAGAACGACCCCTTCGTCGGCAGCAACCCCGACCCCAACCTGACCACCACCACCGGCGGCCCCGGCGGTGGTGGTGGCGGTGACCTCGAAGTGGCCAAGACCGCAGCATCGCTGGAGGTTCTCGCCGTCAACACCTACGGCGCCGCACTCGAGGCCCCCCTCGACTACCCGCCGGCGGTGGCCGAGTTCGCCACCACGGCCAAGGCCCATCACGAGGCCCACCGGGACGCCTGGAACGAGGTGCTCACCGGTGCCGGCGAGGCCGAGGTCACCGATCCTCCCGCCGAGCTGGAGGCCACGGTCAACGACCAGTTCTCCAAGGTCACCGACGTGGGCGGCGTGGCTGCGCTCGCCCTGATGCTCGAGCAGACCGCGGCGGACACCTACTTCGCGGTGATCCCCCAGCTCACGAACGAGGAGGCCCTCAAGCTGGCGGCCAGCATCCACCCCATCGACATGCAGCACGCGGCGATCCTGCACTACGTCATGGGCGAGTACCCCGTGCCCAACGCCTTCGCCACCACGGACATGGCCTTCACCGGCTGAGGCCAGCCGCCGGCTTGGCGACCGCAACGGGCCAGTCGCCGGGGCGTCGCCGGCCGGCGCTGCGGCTGCGGGCGGAGGCCGGCGCGCTGCCCTTCCGGCGTGGCGCCCTGCGCCGGGCCGAGATCGAGTTCGAAACCGGGATGGTGGCGGCTGGGCGGCTGCCGCTCGTCCTGGCCGAGCTCCACCGCTGCCTGCCAGTCGGTGGCCGGCTCGACGTGGTGCTCCCCGCCGGCAAGGCGGGCGACAGCGTGCCGCCGTCGGTAGGCGAACGACTCGACGCGGTGCTCACCGGTGCGGGGTTCGACCTGTCCGCCGTGCGAGCCCAGTCGCAGGCGGCGGGCATCGTGTGCCGGCGGGCCCGGACCCTGCCGGACACGGTGGCCCCGGGCATGCGGGTCCTGGTCTGCGGACTGAACCCGAGCCTCTACGCCGCCGACGCCGGCACGGCCTTCGCTCGCCCGGGTAACCGCTTCTGGCCGGCGGCGCTCGCCGCCGGGCTGGTCAGCGTGGACCGCGACCCGTGGCATGCCCTGCGCCATCACCGAGTGGGCATGACCGACCTGGTGAAGCGGGCGACCGTGGCCGCCGGCGAGCTCACCTCCGACGAGTACCGCCGGGGCGTGGCCCGGGTCGAGCGCCTGTGCGCTGAGCTGCGGCCCGCTGTCGTGTGCTTCGTCGGCCTCGCCGGCTGGCGGGCGGCGGTGGACCGGGCAGCGCCGGCCGGCCCCCAACCCGGCACGCTGGGCGGTCGCCCGGTGTATCTCATGCCGAGCACCAGCGGACGCAACGCCTCCGCCCGGCTCGACGAGCTCACCTCCCACCTCCGTGCAGCGCTGACCCTGGCCGAGCCCGCCGGCGACGGCTGAGCCGCCCCCGGTGGGCGACGCTACGGAGTCCGCCAGGCGGAGCAGCAATGGACGCTGGTCAGCTCCGTGCCAAGGGAAGCCAGCGGATTGTCGCCGGAGTGACGCTGCGGAGTCCGCCCGGCGGAGCAGCAGGGCTCCGGGCGAAAAGTAGTTGTCACACCCTCTTCTCATACTGGGCTCATGCGCTGGCGGAGACGAGGAGGAGACGACATGCAGACGATCCACGAGGTCGCCACATCCCGTTGCGGCGGCTGCGCCTCGGCGCTCGACCACTGCCACGCCACCCTCCTCGTGCACGCCGACGGGGGCGTCGAGTGCGACGAATCGGGAGCTTGCGGTGCCGACCCCGGCCTGCACGAGTGGTGGGTGCCGTGCGTGGAGCTCGAGCCGCGGTGCGGCTGCACCGGTGACGAGCAGCCCCTGGCGTGGGTAGGAATGGAAGCGGCATGAACGCGCAGGAGACGAGCAACAGCAACCAGCTCCAGCTGCTGGAGACGCCCGAGGAATGGCGGCTGGACCACCAGACGCGGGAGCTCGGTCGCAAGGGTGTGGCCGAGGCCCGAAGGGCACTCCAGCTGGCCGGGCGCCGCACCCAATCCGACCCGGCCCAGGCGGCTTGACCGGGGCGCCGGCCTCGGCTCGACGTGTACCGGCTGCTCGGTCTGAGCTCGGCGAGGCCCACGTCATCCGCAACGCCGGCGGGACCGTGACCGACGATGCTGTCCGGTCGGCGGCCGTCTCCCACCTGGCCCTCGGCACGTCATCACCCACAAGAACGTGGGGGCTTCGTCTCCGAGGTCGACACCGGCAAGCTGCGCAAGGTGACCTGACCCCCGGGCGCCGTCGGCGCTCCCGTGTCACGGCCGCCCGCCACACTGGTCCCGTGCTCGCCCGTCGTCTTGCTCCCGTCTCGACGCTGGCGGTGGTGGTCGCCCTGCTGGTCGCCGGCTGCGCCGGCCGCTCAACCCCCGGCGACGGTGCCGAGGCCGGAAGCGCCGAGGTGGTCTGGGTGGTCGACGGCGACACCATCGTGGTACGCCTCGACGGCGCCGAGGAGCGGGTGCGCCTGCTCGGCATCGACACCCCCGAGAGCGTTGATCCCCGCTCCCCCGTGGAGTGCTTCGGCAAGGAGGCCGCCGCCCACACCGCATCCCTGCTGCCGCCGGGCACTCCCGTGCGCCTGGTGCGAGACGTGGAGGCGCGCGACCGCTATGACCGGCTCCTGGCCTACGTGTACCGGGCGGACGACGGCGCCTTCGTCAACCTCCGCCTGGTGGAGGACGGCTACGCCGCGGTGTTGACCTACCCGCCCAACGTGGCCCACGCCGACGAGTTCGTGGCTGCGGCCGGCAAGGCCCGAGAGGCCGGGCGGGGGCTGTGGTCGGCGTGCTGAGCCTGCCGGTACGGTTCCCGGCGTGACCACCCTCGCCGAGCGGCTGGGGCACCGCGCCGGCGCCCGCCTACTCATCGTCGAGTGCGAGGGGCTGGGCTCGTGCCATGCCGCCAACGTGGGCTGCTACGAGGCGCTGCGCGAAGGCGTGGCCACCAGCGCCAGCATCATGATCCCCTGCCCCTGGTCGCGTGAGGCGGCCGCCCGCTACCGGGGCGAGGACGTGGGCGTCGACCTGACCCTCAACGCCGAGTGGGACCTCTACCGGTGGGGGCCGCTCACCCAGTCCCCGTCGCTGCTCGACGGCGACGGTGGCTTTCCTCGTAGCCGGGCCGAGCTGTGGGACCACGCCGACCTCGACGAGATCCGTCGGGAGTGCCGCACCCAGGTGGAGCGGGCCATCCTGTGGGGCTTCGACGTCAGCCACCTCGGCTCCCACCTCGGAGCCCTGCAGTTGCGGCCGGAGTTCTTCGACATCTACCTGGAGCTGGCCGTCGAGTTCGACCTGCCCCTGCGGCTTCCCGACACCTCGGCCGAGCGCACCGTCGGCTTTCCTTTCCGCCGGCTGGCCACCGAGGCCGGCGTCGTGTTCCCCGACCAGGTCGTGCGCACCGCCGGCGTGGGGGCCCGCAAGGCGCTCGAGCGGGCGCTGTTCGAGCTGCGGCCCGGCATCACCGAGATCGAGGTTCACCCGGCGGCCGACACCCCCGAGTTGCGGGCGGTGACCCCCGACTGGCCGGGGCGCACCGACGACCACCATCTGCTGGTCACCGACCACGACCTGCGGGCCCTCGCCGACCGGGCCGGCGTCGGGTTCTTGGGCTACCGCGAGCTGCGCGACCTGCAACGGTCGGAGCGCTGACCCGGTCGGACGCACCCGAAAGGGGACCGGCCGGGCGGGCGGGAGCCTTTAGAACTCGGTCTGCTCCCGCATCTGGTCCTGGATCTGTTCGTACTCGGGCTTGCTGGTCAGCGGGAGCAGGGCCATCACCTTGGCGATGTTGCCGCTGATCTTCACCCGCCCCTGCATGAAGGCGGCGTTGGCGTCCAGCTCACCCTGGTCGATCTTGCGCTTGTCGTCGTAGGAGGCGGTGAGCGTCACCTCGGCGTCGGGGTCGTCGCCCAGGGCGAGCTCCACCGTCTGGCCGTTCTCGACGGCGTGGTGGTAACGCACCTCGCCATCCGGCCCGCCGGTCACCACATACTGGAGCCGGGCCGTGGCCCCGGGCGTCTCGGGGAACTCAGCGGCCAGCTGCTTGTTGAGCTCCATCCACTCCGGCGAGAGGTACTTCACCATGGCGCCGGAGGCTAGTTGCACGATGGGCACGGCCAACGCCGTGTCCCGCCGAAGCCCCGGAGAGCTCACGACCCGCCGTCGGCCAGAGGCGCCACCCCCAACCGCTGGGCCAGTTCGAGCGCCCGATCGTGGTAGCGGAACGAGAACCACGCCGTACCGGCGAGCGCCTGCGCCAGGTCGGCGGCAGCCCGGTCGCGGTCACCCGCGGCGAGGAACACCTCGGCGGCGTGGAAGCGCACCAGCGGATCGGCCGAACCCAGCCGCAGAGCCTCCTCCATGGGCGCCACTGCCGCTGCCGCGTCGCCGGTGGCCAGTAAGGCCCACGCCAGCGCGTCGTTGACGTAGACGTTGGCCGGTCGGAGTCGATGGGCGTCGTGGGCCAGCTCGAGGGCACGAGGCGGGTCCGCGCCCTGGTCGGCCAGGAAGATCGCCAGCTCCAAGTCGACGACCTGGCCGGCATCGCGTTGGAGGTTGGCGATGGCCTCCACCAGCGCGTACGTCTCCGCCGCGTCGGCAGTGTCGCCCATCCGGCTCTGAAGGTCGCCGAGGAGCACGACG
>DASZDK010000025.1:0-28099 GCA_035942035.1 Acidimicrobiales bacterium | reverse complement strand
AAGTTCCCGGCCAGCTTCTACGTGTCCCTCGCCTGAGGAGCGTCATGCCCAAGTTCGTCGTGCTGGCATCGTTCACCGCGGAGCACTGGGCGCGCCTGCTGGAGCATCCGGAGGCAGCGGTGATGGGCATCGAGCGAGCGGTGGACGCGGTGGGTGCCCACGTGGACCTCCTCCACCTCGTGCTGGGCGAGCACGACGTGCTGGGTGTGATCGATGCTCCCGACACGTTGACCCAGGCCGCCGTCAGCGTGGCCATGGCCAGCACCGGAGTGTTCAGGAGCTTCGCCACACATGAGCTGCTGGCCGTCGCCGATCTGCCCGCGGTGGTGGCCAAGGCCAACACCACCGGGATCGGGTCGTGCGCCGCCGACACGTGACGACTGCTGAAGGAGCAGGTGCGACCGGGTGATGCTCGGCCTGTTCGCGGAGCTGGTGTCGATCAGTCGACGCGGAACGACAGTGGCAAGGCGACGGGGTCCTGACCCGGCTCGTCCACCAGCACCGATGCCTCCCAGGGTCCTGGCATCTGGAAGGGCAGGTACAACTCGTAGCGACCGGGTGCCACCTCCTCGCCCTCGTCACTCAGGCTCATGGCCGACATGCCGCCCATGGCGGCGTCGAGACAGACCCGAGCCCCGGTCACCGGCTCGCCGTTCCGCACGACGATGAGCTCGTAGGTGGTCTTGGTGAACTCGATGGGTGCGACGAGCTCGACCTCGTAGTCGGGGTGCGGCTGTGGCTCGGCGATGCACCCCTGCTCGGCGGCCTGCCCGAACCGCACCAGGGCGGCGGCGAAGCCGATCAACGCCAACAGTGACACCGCCAGTAGTCGCCGGATTCCCCTCATGCCCACCTCCATCGACGTCGGAGCGGAGCCTAGTGGCGTACAGTATGTGCCCGGCGTTCCTAGTGACGATCGAGTTGCGGTCCGGTTACAGTCCGGCGGACAAGGGAGCCGGCGGTCGGTGTAGCCAGACGCCGACGCGGTTTGAACTACAGGCTTCGGGTCGGCGGAGGAGCACGAATGGTTGAGCGTCAACGGCCGAATGGCCCAAGGGTGCACGCACGGTCGCTGCTGCTGGTAGCAGTGGCTCTAGTTGCCGGCACCGTCGGCTTCACGGGTTCTTCGGCCGCCGACGTCTCGTCGGTCGGTGGAGGCGCCTTCGGCGCCAGCGTCGACGTCGCCCTGTCGGGGGGCCCGCCGACGACCGTCGAACCGGTTCCGTCGGTGGCGCTGCCGTCGTCGGGTGACCGCGTTACGGATTCTGTGCCGTCGCTGTCGGTGACCAGTGAGGACCCGACCGCCCCCTTCGGAGGCACGTTGCTCCAGACCGCCACGCTCATGGCGGACAGCCACGGCACGACCGGCCCGGCGGGCTCATCCACCAGCGCAGCCACCGTAGGCGATGTCGATGCCTTCAACTCCTTCCTGACCGCCACCGAGGTGGCCAGCACCTGCACCTCGTCGGAGAGCGGCTCCGTTGCTTCCACCACACTGACCGACGCATCCCGCGTGGGGAACGAGACGGAGAGACTCGCCCTGCCCACCCAGCCGGAGCCCAACACGATCGTCCACAGCACCGTGCCGGGCTCAGATGACGTCGTCACCGTCATGCTCAACGAGCAGCAGGTCGTCGACGGCTCGATGGTTGTGAACGCCGTGCGCATCGTGGTCGACGGCCCCTCTGCGGTCGGCGAGGTGGTCCTGGCCCAGTCGCGGTGTGTGGTCGTGGTGACGGCGCCGACCCCGCCAGCGCCCGGCGAGCGTTCGGCGGAGCCGGTCGCCGACCCCGCCGAGCCGGCGGACGAGCCCGTCATCGAGCCGGTGGACGAGCCTGAGGCCCAGCTCTTCGCCCTCCCGTCGGACGATCTCCCGGCTGAGACGTTGGCGGCGTCGGTCACAGGCACTCCGAGAACCGGCCCCGCCGACAACGTGCAGGCCAACGCCCCTCAGACGGCGGCCACCGGACCGGTCCGGCCGTCGGCGCTCGCCGCCGAGCTGGCTGTCGGGGGCGCCGGGCTCTTCACCGCCCAGGTGGGGGAGGTCAGCGGAGGTGCCTTCGGCTACTCCGCCAACGTCAGCCTCTTCGGTGCCGCCCAGCCGCCCGCCGGGCCGGCCCCTTCGGTGACCCTGCCCCCAGCCGGCGGCAACGAGACCGACAGCGCGCCCTCGGGGACGGTGGTGTTCGGTCCGGCCACCCTGTTCGAATCGGGTGCGCTCAACGTCAGCACGGAAGGCACGACCGGTCCCGACGGCTCGGTGACCAGTTCCGCCTCCGTGCTCGGCGTCGGTCCCGGACCGTTCACCGCCGGTGAGGTGAGCAGCACCTGTACCGCCACGGCAGACGGTGTGACTGCTTCCACGACCATCGCCAACGGCGTTCTCCAGGGGACCAGCAGCGGCCAGGTGAACGTCCCGGCGAGCCCCGGGCGCAACACCTCGTACGAGGGCGTCGTCGAAGGCGCCAACGACAACTTCCGGATCGTGTTCAACGAACAGGTGGTGGAGGACAACAGCGTCACCGTCAACGCCGTCCACATGTACCTGCTCGGGCCCACAGCGGAAGGTGAGCTGGTCATCGGCCAATCTCGTTGTGGTCTGGGCGGGGCTGGCGGTACTGACGGCACGTCGGCCACCGGGGGAAGATCGCTCACCGGCGGCATGTCGGCCACCCCCGGCAGGTCCGGCACCGGCGGCAGGTCGGGGTCGAGTGGCCGCAGCCTGGCCGACACGGGCGGCGAGACACCGACGTTGTTCGCAGCGGCGTTGATGCTGGCGGCGTTCACCATGAGGCACCGCGTTCGCTTGCGGCCGGTCGCTGGGCCGGATGGACGACCATAGGGAGCAACGCGGCGCCGATGGAGAGGGCGCCGGGCCCCGCTCGATCGTGAGCCCTCGACCGGGGGAGGCACAACGCGTCGGCGGCGTCGCCCGAGAGAGCCCGGAGTCGGCCCTGGGCGCGGCGGGCGGCGTGGAGGGTGCCCCCCGGCCACCCGACGAGGGTCGCCGCCGTGGGAGGCGCCGCTGGGCCGGTGCTGGCATCTCGTACGCGGTGACGATCTTCGCCCTCGTCACGTTGAACTTCCTGCTGCCCCGCGCCATGCCGGGCGACCCGATCGATGCCCTTCTCGCCCAGGGGTCGAGCGGCTTCGTCTTCGGGGAGGAGGCCAGGGCGGAGCTCGAGGAGTACTACGGTCTCGACCGGTCACTGGCCGCTCAGTACGGCCAGTACCTCACTGGCCTGGCCCGCGGTGACCTCGGGCGTTCCATCGTCACCAACACCCCCGTGTGGGACGAGCTGGCCAGGAGGCTCCCGTGGACGCTCCTGCTCATCGTGAGCGCCGCCCTCGTCTCGACGGTCGTCGGGCTGGTGGCCGGCGTCCACTCCGGCTGGCGGCGGGACCGGCCCATGGACCGAGCGCTCATGACCATGCTCCTCGCCCTGCGGGAGTTCCCCCCCTACCTGCTCGGTTCCCTGTTGCTCTACGTCTTTGCCGTCAAGCTCGGCTGGCTCCCCCTCTTCGGCGCCGAGACCCCCTTCTCCGGGGCCTTCAGCCCGGTCGAGAGGGTCGTCGACGTCGGACGCCACCTCCTGCTGCCCCTGCTCGTGCTCAGTGTGGGATTGACCGCCGGTAACTACCTCATCATGCGGGCGGGCATGGTGGGCGAGCTCGGCTCCGACTACCTCCTCCTCGGGCGGGCCAAGGGCCTGCGCGAGCGTCGCCTCAAGTACCGGTACGTGGCCCGCAACGCCCTCCTGCCCCTGGTGAGCCTCACCGCCATCCAGCTGGGCTTCGCCCTGACCGCCGTCGTCCTCATCGAGCGGGTGTTCTCGTACCCGGGTCTGGGACGACTCCTGTTCGAGGCGATCGCCGTCCGGGACTACCCGATCATCCAAGGAGCGTTCCTCCTCATCAGCGTGGGCGTGGTCACCATCAACGCCGTGGCCGACGCCCTCTACCGCCGCCTCGACCCGAGGACGGCGCCGTGAGCGCCCAGACCTCGGCACCGGTCGAGGTCGCCAGGGAGGCTGAACCCGGTCCCGACCAGGCCACCGAGCCGGAACGGCGCCGGCGCTCGCCCCTGCTGGTGGTCGGGTTGGGCCTCCTCGGGCTCGTGCTGCTGGTGGCGCTCATTGCTTCACTGCTCACGCCGCACGATCCCCGGGCGATCTCCGGGGCCGCCCTGGAGGAGCCCTCGGCCGGACACCCCCTGGGCACCGACGTCCCGGGGCGGGACATCTTCGCCCAGCTCGTGTTCGGGGCCCGGACCTCGCTGACCGTGGCCACGGTGTCGGCCTCCCTGGCCATGGCCGGGGCCCTCCTGTTCGGCGTGCTCCCCGCGCTGGTCGGCGGGGCGGCCGATTCCGTGTCGAACCGCCTGATGGTGTTCTTGTTGGCCCTTCCCGGTCTCCCCCTGCTCGTGCTGGTCGGCTCGCTGGCCGGCGAGAGTCACCTCGTGGTGATCGTGCTCATCGGCTTCCTCGGCATCGCCCCCAACGCCCGCATTCTTCGGAGCCAGACGCTGGCCCTGGTCCAGCGAGGTTTCATCAGCGCGTCCCAAGGGTTCGGCGGCGGCCCTCTGTACGTGCTGCGCCGCCACCTGGTGCCCGCCCTGGGCCCCCTCATCCTCGTTGGCTTCGTCAATTGGGCCGGCCTGGCCGTCGCCCTCGAAGCCGGGTTGGCCTTCCTCGGCCTGGGCGACCCGAGTGGCATCAGTTGGGGGCTAATGCTGAACCGGGCGCTGGCCCAGCCGAGCATCTACTTCAGCCCCATGTGGACGTGGTGGGTCCTCCCCGCCGGCCTCGCCGTGACCTTCACCGTGCTGGCGTTCACGTTCGTGGGCGTGGCCCTCGAGCCCTCGTTCAACCCTCGCTGGCTGCGATCCTCCTGAGCGGCCGTCCCGACCGATGGAGCACCTAATGGACCACGAACCCGTCCTCACCGGCCCCCAGTGGGTGCTCGACCGCCGCCGCTTCCTGCTCGCCGCGCTCGGGGGGGCCGGCGTGCTGGTCCTCGGTGCGTGCACCAGCTCGGGAGGCGGGCCGCGGACGGCGCCAGCCACGGTTCGCCTGCCCAACGCCGCCCTCGGCTTCCCCACTCCCTTTGCCGCCAACGGTGGTCCCGGCTACAGCCAGATGATCCTCCTCTACGACACGCTGCTGTGGAAGGACGGCACCGGTGAGCTGTTGCCGTGGTTGGCCGAGACCGTCACCAGCTCGGACGACCACCAGACCTACACCTTCGAGCTGCGCGACGGCGTGACGTGGAGCGACGGCGAGCCACTCACCGTCGAAGACGTGGTCTTCACCTTCGAGTACTACGCCGCCCAGGAGTTCCTGTCCCCGGCGGTGCTCGTGCAGCCTCCACGGGGCATCGCAGGGGTGAGGGCGACGGGTCCGAAGGCGGTGGAGGTCACCCTCGAGCGGCCGCTCGTCACCTTCCCTGAACAGGTGGCTGGGGCTCTGCCGATCATTCCTCGGCATGTGTGGTCGTCCATCGACGACCCCGGCGCGGCCCTCGACATGGCCGTCCTCGTTGGTACGGGACCCTATCGTCTCGAGTCGTACGGTGGGGATGGGGGACCACTGCTGTACACCGCCCGCGACGACTACTTCCTCGGCGCCCCCTACGTGCAGCGCATCGAGATGAACGCCATCGACGACTTCTTCTCCGCCCTGCTCTCGGGCGCCACCGACGCCGCTCGCGGCTTCGGGTTGCGGTCCGACATCCTGGCTCCGTTCGAGGGCGATGACGCCTACGACACCATCACCGAACAAGGCACGTGGAGCCAGGTCCTCTACTGGAACCTGGGCAAGGAGGGCCCGCTCTCCGATCCGAGGTTCCGCCATGCCTGCGCCATGGCCATCGACCAGGACGATCTGGTGAGCCGCCTGGCTGCCGGCCGGGGCCTTCCCGGCAATCCCGGGTTCCTCAGTCCGGAGAACGAGTTCTTCGCCCCGGTGCCCAGGTACGAGTTCGACGTGGCCGGCGCCAACGCCCTCCTGAACAGTGCCGGCTACCGGCACGGCAACGGAGGCGTTCGCCAGGATGCCAACGGCGCCCCGTTGAGCTTCGAGCTGCGATTCGACAACGCCCAGGTGGAGCTGGGCGAGATCGTGATCGCCGCCCTGCGCCAGATCGGCGTCGAGCTCAGGTCGACGCCGGTCGAGGTCGGCCCCGAGCTGTTCGGCAACAAGCTCTTCGGTGGCTATGACATGGTGGTGCTGCCCTTCCCCGGCCCCGCGCCGGGAGGGCCCAACGCCGACCCCGACGTGCTACGCCAGATCTTCTCGTCGAGGGTCCCGCCGTCGCTCACAGGGGCCACGAACTATGTCAATCCCGCCTTCGACGAGCTGGCCGAGGAGCAGCGGTTGACCTTCGACGAGGGGGAGCGCCAAGCCATCGTGGCTGAGATGCAGACCATGGTCGCCGAGGACATCCCCGTCCTGCCCCTCTATTACCCGGATGCGACCCTGATCTTCCGCAAACAGGTCCTCGACGAGTGGTACTTCACGCCCGGCCAGTACCCCACCTCCGAGGACCACAAGCACCTCTTCGTCACCGGTGATGAGAGCGGCACGGACATCCGTCGCAGATAGGGCGTTGATGGCGCTGCGCTCACCCTGCGATAGTGGCCGCGTGCAACGGCACCGAGCGCTCGGCTTCCTTCTGGTCTCCACCCTCCTCGTTGCCGGTTGCGGGGAGGGTGACGAGGGCACTGAAGATGCAGGCACGACCACGACCACAGTGGTCAGCGAAACGACGGAGGGCACTACACCCGCGAGCGGTGACGAGGGGACGGATCGCCAGTCGACCGACCGGGAGAGAGCCGCACAGGCAGAAGCGGCCATCCTTGGCATGGACGACCTCCCGGAAGGGTGGGAGGCGCAGCCTCCGGAGGAAGGGCTTGGGCTGGAGGCCACGTGGCAGGACCTGACCAGCTGCCTGGGCTCCGGGGGCCCAGAAGAGCCCCTCGGGATCGCCACCTCCCCCACGTTTCTGCGTGGCCTTGCCACCCAGGTCCGCTCCACCGTGGAATACGTCCCGGAGCCGCAGGCGCAAGAGCTCGCCGCCGTCCTCGCCGGCCCGGAGTTCGAGCAGTGCGCCATCGACGCCTTCGAGGAGGACGCTGCCCGCAGCGCTCCCGAGGGCGGCGTACCGGGGCCGGTGGAGGTGTCCCCCCTCGACTTCCAGGAGCTGGGGCAACAGACCCTCGCCTGGCGGGTCAACGTCACCATCGACCTCCAGGGCCTGGAGGTGCCGATCTTCCAGGACTTGGTGGCGGTCTTCGACGGCGAGGCGGTGAGCCGTCTCATGTTCCTCAATCCCGGCAGCGAGTTCCCTCCGGAGCTGCAGCGCACGCTGGTCGAGACGGTGGTCGACCGCGCCGCCTGATCACCGCCTGGTGCGAGCTCTGGCCATCAGTGCTCCGTGGCCATCATGGGTAACTACGTCGAATAGCGACTCCGAGCGAAAGGGACTCTCCATGCCCATCCCTGAGGGCAGCGTCTGCGAGAAGTGCAGCCACGGCGTCCACAGCAACGAGGAGGGCCGCGTGGTCTGTGACGGCTGCGATCAGCCCACCCCCTACTGCCAGTGCGGCGACGACGGCTGACCGGCCGATAGCCGGGGGGGTCTGACGGAAGGCCGGTCCGCCGTGTCCCCGGTGGCCGGGAGCACCTCGGCGTCGAACACGGTGACGGCAATGATCCAGACGTGGAAGACCGCGGCCGGGAGGATCTCGGCCGCCGGCGCCACCATCCGGGCCGAGAGGTGCAGTCCCACGCCCACCGCCACCACCTCCGCCCAGCACAGGCTGTAGCAGAGTCGCCGCCAGGCGCCCGCTGGCTGGCTGGCGGCGAAGCGCCACATGAGCACGGGCAGGGACGCACCGAGCACGAGGGCGGCCCTGGTGTGGACCTGGTGGGCGACACCGTTGCCGCCGATGGGCACGAGGGCGGCGACCACCTGCCCGGCCAGGCCGATCAGCATGGCCGCCGAGAAAAGGGTGGTGACGGGATAGCGAACCCGGAGGTGGTGGTGGAACGCCACCAGGGCCAGCGCGCCCACGAGCAACCCGCCGCTGAACAGCACGGCAGACCGGTCCTGGCTTCCCAGATAGCTGAGCGGGCGCTCGGCGAGGAGGTCGAACCCGGTGAGCAGCGTGCCGACCCCGAGGGTCCCCCAGAGCACGGTGACGGCCGCCGCGCCGGTGTAGCGAAACAGCCGGGTCATCCCTCGTTGTTCGGGGCTGCCGGCGTGGCGGTATGGGCGAGACCGGTGGGCGGTAGGCCCAGTTCCAGCGGGGTAGGGCCTTCCCATGAAGCACTCCCGGTCGCCCGGCCACAGGGGGAGCTGGCGCCGCGGTCGGGGCCCACGACGACGGTCGCCGGCTCACTCCGGCCGGCGTGCGCGCGACCGTACCGGGTTCTTCGGGCCCGTCCCTTACTACTCGACCCGTACGAGGCGGGGGACGCGCGTCAGCGTCGGTGGGTGCTGTCTGCCCATCCCGATCGGGTTCCTGGCGGCGGTGGGTATCGGCGGAGTGGTGGCGCGGCGCGCCGTCCGCAGCCCGAGGCACAGGCCGAGCGTGCAGCGACGCTCACGGGGCCACCAGCGAACCTGACGGAACGCTGCAGTCGGGCCGTCTAGCCCGACCCGGGCGCCGGCGGTGCCAACAGCCCCCATCCGGCGTCGGACGTGGTGCGGTAGTCGTACATCGAAAAGCCGAGGGCACCCGCCTCACCGACGGCGCGGACGAAGCCTTCGAAGTCGCTCACGGTGGACGTGTCGGCGACGCCACCGACGGCATGAATCAGGGCGGAGCCTCCCGCCAAGTGGGCCATCAGCGTCCGGATGCCCGCCTCGGTGTAGCCGTAGCCGTCGCCGTAGAGGGGTGCTTCCCTGGCGATCTCGGTCCAGTACACCATCGGCAGCCATACGTCGTAACTCTCGGCGAGCTCCGTCCACGGGAAGTCCGGCCAGAATCCGGGGCGGATCTCGTCCAACAGCACGGGTGGGTACACGATGGCGCCGAGAGCTTGGCCACCGCTCTCCTCACGGAGACGGCGGGAGAGGTCGATCAGGCGGCGGTTGCGCTCGGCGTGGTCGGGCACGTCCTTGCGGTACTCGATGTCGACGGCGATGCCGTCGAAGCGGTGGCCCTCGACGTCGAAGTCGCGGATCAGGCGCAGGTTGGCGAGGTCGGCCTCCACGTCGGCGAACTTGGGCAGGTACCACCCCACGACCTGCATGCCGTTGTCGTGGGCGCGCGCCAAGAAGGCGGCGACCAGTCCCCGGTCGACGATGCCCTCCGGGGAGCGCTCGTCGAGGCGGGCCGCCTGCAAGAACACGGTGCCCACCCCCCGAGCGGCCATGTCGTCGAGGTCGTCGGGAACGAGGAGCGGCCCCTCCCGGGGGCGGTGGTAGGCGGGGCCGTAGTCGAAGGCGTCGACCCAGGCGCCCAGTCCGCGGTAGGCCGACACGTCGCGTTCGGGCGGAAGGGGCTGGCTGGTGGTGGTCGAGGGGCGCGTGGCCCGCAGGGTTCCGTCGGCCAGTGGTTGGGCCAGTGGGGGAGCGACCGATTCCGACGACGTCTCGAGCGGCGGCGAACCGGTGCCGCGCTCCATCGCCACGACGCTGGCCACGCCGGCGGCGAGGACGATGGCGGTGAGGCCGGAGAGGACTCGCATCCACCGATGGTCGCCGGTCGGAGTTCGCACCCCCCGAGGCTAGGTCGTTGATGGGTCACCGCCTTCGTCAGGAACCCTTCGGCCTCACGGGGCCTTCACCTCACGGCCCGCTCCGACCTCACGGCCCGCTCCACCTCACGGCAAGGCGATCGTCTGTCCGCGGGTGACGGTGCGGATCTCGCCTGGGAGCTGGCGACGTCGCACCTCCTCGAGGAACTGCGACAGCGGTGATCGGAAGACGGTGTAGTCGTCGTAGTGGACCGGGATGGTGACCGGAGGGGCGAGGAGCTCGACCATGTCGGCTCCCTGCCGGTCGTCCATGGTGACGAGGATGCCCAACGCTCGGGTGCCGCCGAGGTGGATGACCATGGCGTCGAGGTCGGGGAACCGCTCGCACACCTCGCGCAACTCCGGACGGAACAGCGTGTCGCCCGTGATGTAGAGCCGCAGTGCTGTGGTGTCACCGCGCACGAGCTCCACCACGCTGCCCATCACCGGCGGCAGCAGCCGGCCGACCACTCCCGGCCCATGGGTGCCGGGGACGGAGGTGATCCGGACCCGTTCCCCCGCCCGCTCGAGCTCGTGGCTCTCCCATGTCCCCAGGGGGATCGACGCTTCGAAGCCCCACCGTCCGAGACGAAGCGCTGCGTGCGGTGTAGTGACGATGGGAAGGTCACGACCCAGCTCCCGCCTGGCCACCCGGTCGAAGTGGTCGCCATGGAGGTGCGAGAGCAGCACCCCGTCCAGCGGTGGCAGGTCCGCCGGCTGCATCGCCGGCTCGGTCCGGCGCTTGGAGAACAACCCGTACCCGAGGTAGACGCGCTGTCCCCGGTGCAGGAAGTTCGGGTCGGTGAGCAGCGTGAGCCCGCCGAGGCGGAGCACGCTGGTGGCAGTGCCGACGAAGCTCAGCGAGGCCACGTTCCCCGGGGTAGGCGGCGGCCCGCCTCCGTCCGCAGTCGTCATCACCCACCGATAACCGTTCGACGCCCGCGTGTAAACCCCACCGGGCGCCTCGCTCCATCGGGGTTTGCCGTCGGCAGACGCAGGGGCAATACAAGCGGGCCGGATCGGAGCCAGGGGAGGAGCATCGCGTGGCCGAAGTGCAGGGTCAGCAGCCCGAGCAGCATCAACCAGGACCGGGCACCACCGCCGAGATGGACCCGAAGCCACAGGACGAGATGGCCGATTACGTCGGGAGCGGGCTGCTCGAGGGCAAGCGAGCCTTGGTCACCGGAGGGGACTCGGGTATCGGCAGGGCGGTGGCGGTGGCGTTCGCCAAGGAGGGGGCCGACGTTTCCATCGCCTACCTGTGCGAGCACGACGACGCCGAGCACACCGCCAGCCTGGTTACCGCCACGGGCCGGCGGGCAGTGCTGCTGCCGGGCGAGCTCGCCGACGAGAAGCACGCCACCGAGATCGTCGAGCGGACGGTCGAGGAGCTCGGTGGCCTCGACGTCCTCGTCAACCACGTCGGGACCCAGAATCCGGCGGAGTCGCTCGAGGACATCAGCTCCGAGCAGTTCGACTACACGTTCAAGGTCAATGTCTACAGCCACTTCTGGACGACCAAGGCGGCGCTGCGGCACCTGCCCGAGGGCGGCGCCATCATCAACACCGCCTCCGTGAACGGCCTCCGTGGCAACAAGACGCTCCTCGACTACTCCGCCACCAAGGGAGCGGTGCTGGCCTTCACGTACTCGCTGGCGCAGAACCTGGTCGAGAAGCGGATCCGCGTCAACGCCGTGGCACCCGGGCCGGTGTGGGCCCCGCTGATACCGGCCACCATGCCGCCGGAGAAGGCGTCGTCGTTCGGGCAGCAAGTGCCCATGGGGCGCGCAGGGCAGCCTGACGAGATCGCGCCCAGCTACGTGTTCTTCGCCGCCGAACGACTCTCCAGCTACTACACCGGGGAAGTGCTCGCTCCGATCGGCGGCGAAACCCTCCCCGGCTGAGCCGGCACAGCCGTGGTTACGGGCACGGAAGCTCTCGCCTGCGCCGTCGCGCCCGAGCGGGTCCCCTCCCTGACCGCCGCCATCGTCGATGGAGGCGGCCAGCTGGTGGAGCCGGGTGACGCCGAGGCGCTGGTGTGGACGGATCCCGTCGACGCCGGTGCCCTGGCCGAATTGTTGGAACGCGCCCCGGGCGTGCGCTGGGTCCAGCTGCCCTTTGCCGGGGTCGACCGGTTCCAGGAGCTTCTCGGCGACGGTCGCAGGTGGACCAGCGCCAAAGGTGCCTACGCCGAGCCGGTGGCCGAGCACGCCCTGGCCCTGGGCCTGGCCGGCCTACGGGCTCTTCCCGCTCGCGCCCGGGCAAGGGAATGGGGCCCCGAGGCCGGGAAGCGACTGATGGGCGCCCGCGTCACCATCGTGGGCGGCGGCGGCATCACCCGAGCCTTGCTGTCGCTGTTGAGCCCCTTCCAGGTGGATGCCACTGTGGTCCGGCGCCACGTGGCGGCGGTCCCCGGCGCCCGCCAGGTCGTCGGGCCGGCCCAGCTCCACGAGGCGCTGCCCGGCGCCAGCCTGGTGGTGCTCACCTTGGCGCTGACACCCGAGACTGCCGGCATCGTGGGAGCCGAGGAGCTCGATCGTATGGACGGTGACGCCTGGCTGGTCAACGTGGCCAGGGGCGCCCACGTCGACACGGACGCGCTGGTCAGCGCCCTCGAGCAGCGGGTGATCGGCGGGGCCGCCCTCGACGTGACCGAGCCGGAACCGTTACCCGCGCCCCACCCGCTGTGGCGTCTGGACAACTGCCTGATCACGCCCCACGTGGCCAACACCACCGAGATGGCCGCGCCCCTTCTGGCTGAGCGTGTCCGCCAGAACGTCGATCGCTACGGTCGGGGGCAGGAACTGGTCGGCCTGGTCGACCCCGCTCTGGGCTACTGAGCCCAGGCGGTGGCGCCGCCGTCAGGGGCCGGCGAAGGGTCCCTCCGGGTGGTCGATGGTCCAGACGTGGAGCATGGGTGGGGTGGCCTGGTTGCGGGCGCCCGGCGGGCAGCTTCCGTCGGGGTTGGTCGTGCCCATGATCATGGCGGTGGTGGTCGAGAAGCACAGGTCGTCATGAGCGTGCCAGTGGGCGGCCAGGCCTCCGACGTCGGGAACGGGGCTTTCCACCGAGGGCAGGATGTACATGGCGGCTTCGAGCACGGGTCCGTCCGGGGTGCTGAGGTAGACGAGCGACTCCGGCGCCGCGGGGTCGAGCACGGCGGGACTGGCCAGGTGCGTGGGGTGCACGTAGTGGACCAGGCCCGAGGTCGGGGCCTGGACCGGGCGGTACCCGGCGGCTTCGGCCTCGCTCACGTCCTCGTAGCCGGCGATCGCCAGGGCGAGCCTCGTGGCCGTCACCAGGGCGTCGGCCTCGGCCATCTGCTGGGTGGTTGCGGCGAGGACGACATCGGTGTCGTCGGCTCCGTGGTGGCCGTCGGCGCCGGCGACGTCGCCGGCGGCAGCGGCGACGGCCCCGGGCGAGGGCAGGGGCCGGGTCACGGCCCAGCCGGCGACCGTCAGGGACGCTGCCACCAGTACGGCCGCCGCGCCCGACGTGGCCCGGCGCCGGCGGGGCGACGACCACCTCGTGGCCGATGCCCGCAAGCTGGCATCGAGGGCCCCGACGACGCCGACCACCACCATGCCGACGCCGGCGAGGAGGGTGGCGTGGGCCGGGTTGGCCAGGGTGAAGAGGTGCTCGTTCTCGACGAGGTGCGAGTCGGCGGCGTGGGCCAGCGCATCCCACGACAGGCCGGCGAGCAGGGCGACGACTCCGGCGATGCCGATGGCGAGGAAGCTGTTGAGGCGGCGCATAGGAGTGGGACCATTGTGCCGGCGCCGCAGCTCACCCGTCGGCCTGCCGCATCGCCTCGGCCATCTCCTCTGGGCTCACGTCACGGATGTGGGTGTGCAGCGACCACTGGTGGCCCCACGGATCGGCGACCACCGCGGCACGGTCACCATAGAACTGGTCCTCCGGCGCCCGGAGCACGGTTGCTCCGGCCGCCTCCGCCTTGGCCACCACCGCGTCTACGTCGGCCACGTAGCGGTGGAGCAGGACGCTGGTGCCGCCGAGCTTCCTGGGGTTGCCGGCGTGGCCAGGCATGTCGTCGGGCGCATCGGCCACGTACACGACCGCACCGCCGACGACGATCTCGGCATGGCCGATGGTGCCGTCGGGCATCGCCATCCGGTAGCGCTCCTCGGCGTCGAAGGCCCGCCCGTAGAACTGGATGGCGTCGGCCGCACCGTCGACCATGAGGTACGGCACGATGCGGTCTTCCAAGCCCGGGGGGACCGGCTCCGCCATGGCTCCTCCTTCGTCGGTACTCACGTGGGTTGGTGAGAGCCGCCGGCGCCGCCCACTGGCAACTGCGACACCCGGAGCTCCGGATCGTCGACCACGGCGGCGAGGAGGCGTTCGAGCCCAGCTGCCACGCCGGCGATGGTGCTCTCGTCGTAGAAGTCGGTCTTGTAGCGCAACTCTGCCCACAGCTCGGTGCCGTAGTCGAGCCAGCCGATGCTGAGGGGCTGCATCTGGCCCCGGAAGTGCAGCCAGTTGGGGCCCGTGCCCGGCGGGGGCCGCTCGACCACGGCCACGCCTGGCACCCACTCCTCGGCGGCGGCGTGGAAGTACTGGAGCTCGGTGGGCACGGTGGCGAGGAGCTCGACGCCCCCGGTGGGGAAGTCCGGCCACAGCGCCCGGCGGACCCGCACGAAGGGGACGTCCTGGTGCTCGAACAGGCCCAGCACCGTGGCTCGGGCCCGGCGCACCACCTCGGTGAAGGCCGGGTCGCCTGACAGGTCGACCCGCAGCCGGCCCACCCCATGGAAGCAGCCGATGAGGCCCTCCACCTCGGCCCGCCGGCGCCCGCTCAAGGTGGTGGAGAGCATCACGTCGGTGCGGCCGGTGGTGCGGGCGAACAGCGCCTCCACCGCCGCCACCAGCACCACGAAGGTGGTGCTGTGCGTCCTGCGGGCCAGTACCTGCACCGCGGCGTGCAGCGCCGATGGCACGTGGAGGTGGACCGAGGCCAGCCGGCGGCTGGGGACCTCGGGGACGTGGTCGAACGGCAGGGCAGGACCGATCGGTGCTCCGGCCAGGGCGCGCTCCCAGTACCGCACCTGGGCGGCCAGGCGCTCCTCGGTCAGCCACGAGCGCTGCCACAGGGCGAAGTCGGCGTACTGGACGGGCAGCGGGCGCAGACCAGGGCCGTAGCCCCGGCTGAAGGCGTCGTAGGCCACCGTCACCTCGTGGAGGAACACATAGGCCGAGGTCCCGTCGCAGACGAGGTGGTCGAAGGTGGTGGCGAGCACGTCACCGTCGTCGCCCAGGCGGAACAGGTGCGACCTCCACAGCGGGGCGATGGCGGGGTCGAACGGTGTGGCGTCGACCTCACCCACCCGCCGCCGCAAATCGGCATCCTGCTGGCCGGCGGGGACGGCGCTGAGATCGGTGACGGCGAGCTCGACCGGCACGGAGCGGATGATCTCCTGCCACGGGCCGCCCGCATCATTGGGGAAGCGGGTCCGCAGGGATTCGTGGCGCGTGCTCAGGTGGTCCAGGGCCTGCTGCAGGACGTCGGCGTCGACCGGCCCGGGGAAGCGGTGGACGGCGGTGACGTTGTAGAGGCCGGGGGGAGAGGCCTCGACCTCCAGGCGCCACATCAGCTCCTGGGGCACCGACAGCGGCACCCGGCCGCCGGGCGGACGGGGGACGGGCGCCAGCGAGGGGGCCTCGTCGTCGCCCGCGCCGGCGGCCGCGCCGGCTCCGTTCCCGGCGGACGACGCCGGCGTGGCGGCATCGACGGCGGCGGCGAGGCCGGCGACGGTCGGGGCCTCGTAGATGGCGGCCAGCGGCACGTGCCGCCCCGAGGACTCCCGCAGCCGGGCCACCACCTGGGCCGCCAGCAGGGAGTGGCCGCCCAGGTCGAAGAAGTCCTCGTCGACGCCGACATCGTCGACACCGAGCACTTGCTCCCACACCGCCGCCACCGCCCGCTCGGTGGCGGTGCCGGGTTCAGCGCCGTCGCGGTCCCGGCCGTGGCGGCCGGTCCGGTGCGGGGCCGGCGCCGGCAGCGCGTGGCGGTCGACCTTGCCGTTGGGGGTGAGCGGGAAGGCGTCGAGGCCCACGACGGCGCTGGGCACCATGTAGCCGGGCAGGCGGGTGGCCAGGAACCGGCGCAACTCGCCGGCGGAAGGCCCGTCGGTGCCGGCCTCGGCGCCGGCGGCCACCACGTAGGCCACCAAGCGCTTGTCGCCGGGGGTGTCCTCCCGTGCCGTCACCACTGCTTCGGCCACCTCCGGATGGGCGGCCACCGCCGCCTCCACCTCGCCCAGCTCGATGCGAAAGCCCCGAACCTTGACCTGGTCGTCGAGCCGGCCGAGGAACTCGAGGTCGCCGCTCGGCAGGGCCCGGACCAGGTCGCCGGTGCGGTACAGGCGGGCACCGGGCCGGTCGTCGAAGGGGTCGGGGACGAAGCGCTCGGCGGTGAGCTCGGGCCGGCGGAGGTAGCCCCGGGCCACCGCCGGCCCGCCGAGGTGGAGCTCGCCGGCCACGCCGGGCGGCACCGGCCGCCCCTCGGGGTCGAGGAGGTGGGCCGACACGTCGGGCAAGGGGCGGCCGATGGGCGGATCGGAGCCCTCGGCCAGCGGGGTGCCCCGCGCCGGCGCGTAGGCGGTCGCCATGACGCTGGTCTCGGTGGGCCCGTAGGCGTTGACCCAACGGGCCCTTCGCCCACCCACCTCCAGCCACGTCCGGTACGCCGCGGCCGAGGCCCTCTCGCCGCCGACGATCACCAGCCGCACCGCCTCCGGCACCGCCTCCTCACGGGTGGCGAGGTCCCGTACCCACTCCTGCCAGTAGGCGGTGGGCAGGTTCAGCACGGTGATGCGCCGGCGGTGCAACCAGTCGAGCCATTCCTGCCCGAGCAGGGGCACGTCGTCGGGGCGCAGCACCACGGTGCCCCCCGTGGCCCAGGTGCAGAACAGCTCCTCGATGCTGACGTCGAACCCGATGGAGCAGAACTGGAGCACCCGGTCGTCGGGGCCCAGGTCGTAGAGACGGGCGGCGGCCACGGCGTGGAGGGCCAGGCCTCGATGGGTCAGCAGCACGCCCTTGGGCGTGCCCGTCGAGCCCGAGGTGTAGATCACGTAGGCCACGTCGTCGGCGCCCGGTGGGGCGGCGGCTGGTCGGCCCGGGATGCCGGCGCCCCCGTCGTTCTCGCCGTCCCCGCCGGCGGCGTCGAGGCACACCACCCGGGCGAGGCCACTGGGCAGGCGGGGTTCCAGCCGGCGGCTGGTGAGCAACACCGGCGCGGCGGCGTCGTCGAGCGTGAACGCCAGCCGGTCCGACGGGTAGGTCGGGTCGAGCGGCAGGCAGGCACCACCGGCGCGCAGGATGCCGAGCAGTCCCACCGCCATCTCGAGGGAGCGCTCCACGCAGATCCCCACCAGCACGTTCGGCCCGATCCCCAGCCGGCGCAGGGACGTGGCCAGGGCCTCCGCTCGGGCGTGGACCTCGGCGTAGGTCAGGGACTCCTCCCCGGCGACCACGGCCACCGCCTCGGGGCTGCGGGTCACCGTGGCCTCGACGAGCTCGACGAGGGTGAGCGGGTCGGCGGACACAGCGGCGAGGCCGGCACCACCCAGTGGCGCCGGCGGGTCGCTCACAGCGTCAGCTCCAACAGGTCGTGGCCGACCACCACCTCGCCGTCGAAGTCGGCGCTCGCCCCCTTGACCCACACGTCGTCGGGCAGGTCGTCGTCGCCGGGGATGAAGTGGGTCAGCACCAACCGGCCCACCCCGGCCTCGGCGGCCACGGCACCGACCCGGCTGAGCGGGGTGTGGGACGTACGCAGGTGGTGCTCGCGCTGATCGGCCTCCCAGTCGTCATCCTCGTCGTCGTCCCGCTGGCCGAGGGCGGCATCGTCGAACACCTCGTGGACCAGGACGTCGGCGCCATCGGCCAGGCGCACCAGGTTCACGCACGGGGCGGTGTCGCCGGAGATGACGACGGACCCGGCGGGCGTGTCGACGCGGTAGGCGAAGGCCGGGAACACCGGCGCGTGCTGGACGAGCACCGCGCTCACCCGCACGTCGCCGTCCTCGACCACCACCAGCGGCGTCATGGGCGGTGCCACCACGTCCGGTGGGCGGGCACCGATCTGTTCGGGCACGTCGATCTCGTGGGGGACCAACAGCGAGGTCAGGTCGGCCCGGCCCGCCTCGCGCATGCGCACGTTCATGTCGTAGGCGTGGGCCTGGACGTGGGCGGCGGTGACCTCGACCAGACCCGGAGTCGGGTTGGCAGGGTGCACCACGGGCACCGGGGGTCGCCCGGGGCGGTCGGCGGGCAGGGCGATGGGTCCTCCGGCCGGGCCCGGCCCGTAGACGTGCACCGGCGGGTTCCACTGCAGCACGGGCCAGCCCAGCAGGAACAGGTTGAAGTAGTCGCAGTTGTGGTCGGAGTGCAGGTGGGTGAGGAACACCATGTGCAGGCTGGAGAGCAGCCGGGCTCGGCGGAGCTGGCGGGTGACGCCGCTGCCGCAGTCGAACACCAGCACGCGGTCGCCCACCACCACGGCGGTGGCGATGCCCGAGCGAAGGGGCGAGGGGAGAGGCCCGCCGGCGGTACCCAGCAGGACGACTTTCGTCGTAGGGTCGACCATAGATGCCAGCCAACACTACTTTCCGAGCGAGCGGCGGCACCGGGTGAGGGTCCTGTGCACCTGCCTGCCGGGCCACGGGCACTTCCTGCCCATGCGGCCGTTCGCCACCGCCCTCGCCGCTGCCGGCCACGAGGTGGCGTTCGCCACCGCCGGCGAGTTCTGCCCCCATGTCGACAGGGCCGGCTTTCCGGCCTTCCCCGCCGGGCTGAGCCTGCCCCGGCAACTGGAGGAGGCCAACCGGCGTTACCCCGAGGCCGAGCTGCCCCCGGGCAAGGAGCGTTTCGAGGCTTTCGTGCCGCGGATGCTCGCCGGTGTGGCGGCGCCGGCCCGGGCCGCCGACCTGGTGCCCATCGTCGCCGACTGGCGGCCCGACGTGGTGGTCCACGACGAGACCGAGCTGGCCGGGCCGGTGGCGGCGGCGGTGGCCGGCATCCCGTGGGCCGACCACAGCATGGGCATCCTGCGCCCCCTGCAGATGCTCCGGCTGGCCGGCAACACCTTGGCTCCGACGGCTAGGGAATGGGGCGTCGACGTGGGCCCGTGCGCCGGGCTGTTCCGCTACCTCTACCTCGACGTGTGCCCGCCCCGGCTCCAAAGTCCGGAGGTCAGCGACGTGGCGGTGGCCCATGCCATGCGGAACCTGGCCGGCGCCGGCGCCGGCGGCGAGCTGCCCGGCTGGATCGCCTCCCTCCCGGCCCAGCCCACCGTCTACGTGAGCCTGGGGACCCTTTTCAACCGCGATGCCACCGTGTTCGCCGCCGTGCTCGAGGGGCTTCGGGACGAGCCGCTCAACCTGATCCTGACCGTCGGGCACGACAACGATCCCGAGGCGTTCGGCCCGCAGCCGGCCAACGTCCACGTGGAGCGCTTCATCCCCCAGGCCTTGCTGCTGCCCCACTGCGACGCCGTGGTGAATCAGGGGGGCACGGCCTTGCTCGACATCCTCGGCCACGGGCTGCCGGTCCTGGTCCTGCCTCAGGGAGCCAACCAGTTCCACAACGCCGAGGCCTGCGTGCACGCCGGCGTCGGCCGGCGCCTCCTGCCCGACGAGGTGTCGGCCGACGCCGTCCGTGCCGACGTGCGCCTGCTGCTCGACGACGCCTCCTACCGCCAGGCGGCCGAGACGGTGGCCGCCGAGCTGGCGGCCATGCCCGGTCCCGAGGAAGGGGTGTCGCTGGTCGAGCGGCTCCACCGGGAGCAGCGGCCGTTGCACAGCGCCGGCGCCGGCGCCGGCTCGGCGAGCGGGACGCACACGGGCGGATGACCAGCCACCCCGACACGAGTGAGGTCCCCCTCTCCGAGCTGGCGGAGCACGAGGTGCCTCGCGTGCGCACCGCTCTGCCCGGGCCCCGCTCGGCCCAGGTGTGGGCCCGTGATGCCGTCCACCACGCCGGCAACTCCTCACCTGCGGCCCAGTGGTTGCAGCTGGCCGTCAGCGACGCCGCCGGCGCCCTGGTCCGGGACGTCGACGGCAACGTGTTCGTCGACTTCTCCTCGGGCGCGGTGGTGGCCAACCTGGGTCACTCGCCGCCGGGGGTGGCAGCGGCGCTGGGCGCCGAGGCCGAACGCCTGCTGCACTACTTCGACTTCGCCACGCCGGCCCGCCCGGCCTTCTTCGAGGCCCTGGCCGCCACGCTGCCGCCCGAGCTGCAGACCTTTCAGATGTACAGCACCGGCAGCGAGGCGGTGGAGGCGGCGCTGCGGCTGGCCAAGTCGTTCACCGGCCGCTACGAGGTCATCTCGTTCCACCACGCCTGGCACGGGCGCACCATCGGCTCCATGGCGCTCATGGGCGGTTTTCCCCTCAAGCACGGCTATGGGCCATTCCCCGCCGGCGTCCACCACAGCCCGAGCGCCTACTGCTACCGGTGCGCCTTCGGGCTCGACCGCGACGACTGCGGGGTGGCGTGCGCCCGCTTCGTCGACCGGGTGCATGAGCAGTCCACCGAGCAGCAACTGGCGGCGGTGATCGTCGAACCCATCCAAGGTGTGGGCGGGGTCATTCCCCAGCCGCCTGAGTTCCTGGCCCACCTGCGGGAGCTGTGCGACCGCACCGGCGCCCTGCTGATCTTCGACGAGATCCTCACCGGGATGGGGCGCACGGGCACCATGTGGGCGTTCGAGCAGTCCGGCGTGGTGCCGGACGTGCTGCTCGCCGGCAAGGGCCTGGCGTCGGGCTATCCCGTCTCGCTCATCGCCTCCCGCCGGGAGGTCCTCGACGCCGGTCGCTTCGGGCGGCCGGGCGCCGGCGCCTCCACCTTCGCCAGCGGCAATCTGGCCTGTGCCGCCGGTGCCGCCACCTTGGCCCTGCTGGAGGACGGCACGGTGCTCGAGCACGCCCGCCGGGTGGGGGCGGCCATGCTCGCCGGGCTCCGCGACCTGCAAGGGCGCCACCCCATGGTGGGCGACGTGCGGGGGCGGGGCATGCTCTTCGGCCTCGAGCTGGTGCGCGACCGGGCCACCAAGGAGCGCATCGCCCCCGAGACCGCCCGCAGGCTGCTCTTCGCCCTGGCCCGGCGGGGGATCCTGACCGCCGGCGCCGGCCCGGTCCTGCGCCTGTCGCCGCCGCTGGTGCTGAGCGAGACGCTGGCGGCCAAGGGGGTGGGCCTGCTCGACGACGCCTTGAGCGAGGTGGAGGCCGAGGCGACGTGAGCACCGGGCCGGCCACCGACGCTGCCGGCTCCTTCGCCGCCGTCCACCACGTGGGCGTCACCGTCGCCGATCTCGAACGTGCGGCCGCCTTCTGGGAGGCGGTGCTGGGCGTGACCGCCCGCGACCGCACGGTCCTGGACGGACCGGGCGTGGCCACCATGGTCGGCTACCCGGGGGTGCGCATCCGCCGGTGCTGGGTCGACCTCCCTGGGGGGATCGCCCTGGAGCTGCTCGAGTACCTCGACCGCGACGACCACCCCAACCCTGCCGGCACCGCCCATCCCGGAAACGTCCACCTCTGCCTCCGGGTCGAGGACATGGACGCCGCCCACCCCCACGCCGTGGCCTGCGGGGCCGAGCCGGTGAGCCCCGCGCCCATCGAGGTGCAGGCCGGCCCCCTGGAGGGCGCCAAGCTCGCCTATCTGCGCGACCCCGATGGCGTCACCATCGAGCTGTTCCAGCCCCCGCCCGGGCACGGGCGCCGGTGAGCGTCGAGCGCGTCCCCGTCGCCGGGCTTCCCGAACAGCGCGGGGTGCGGGTGCGGGTCTGCGGCTGGGTGGCCGGCGTGCACGACGACGGACGCCTCCTCCTGCTGCGCGACCGCACCGGTGTCGGCCGGCTGGTGTTGGCGGCTCCCAGCGCGGGGATGACCGAGGAGGCGGCCGTCGACGCCACCGGCACCGTCGTGGCGAGCGAGGACGGCGGCGTGGCCGTCGCCGTGGACGTGGTGGAAGTGGTCGGCCGCGTCCTGGCCCCGCTGCCCGTCGACGCCTCCTCGCCGCTGCACCAGCGCCTCGACTGGCGCTTCCTCGACCTGCGCCGCCGCCCCAATCTGCTCACCTTCGAGGTGCAGACCACGGCCGAGCGGGCCATGCGCCGGCTGTGGGCCGACGACGGCTTCGTCGAGCTGCACTCGCCCAAGCTGCGCTCGCACCCCAACGCCTCCGGGCGGGAGCTGTTCACCGTCGGCTACTTCGGCGCCGACGCCTACCTGGCCCAATCCCCGCAGTTCTACAAGCAGATGGCCATGGCCGCCGGCTTCGAGCGGGTGTTCGAGATCGGCCCGGTGTTCCGGGCCAACCCGCACGTCACCGACCGCCACGACACCGAGTTCGTCAGCGTCGACGTCGAGCTGTCGTGGATCGCCTCGGCCGAGGACGTGATGGCCTTCGAGGAACGCTGGTTGCACCAGGTGGTGGCCGAGGTGGCGGCCGAGCACGGTGATGACATCCGCCGCACCTTCGGGGTGGAGGTGGTGGTGCCCGAGGTGCCGTTCCCCCGGATCCCCCTGGAGGCCGCTCGCACCATCGTGGAGAAGGCGGGGCCGGCCCAGCCGCCGGGCGACCTCGACCCGGCGGGGGAGCGGGTCCTGGGCGAGCACGTGGTCCGCGAGCACGGCCACGAGCTGGTGTTCGTCACCGAGTACCCGGCAGCGACGCGGCCCTTCTACCACATGCGCACCGAGGACGGCTCGGACCTGACCCGCAGCTTCGACCTGCTGTGGAAGGGCCTCGAGGTCACCACCGGCGCGCAGCGCGAGCACCGTTACGACCGGTTGGTGGGCCAAGCCCGCGACCGTGGGGTGGCGCTCGAGCCCATCGACTACTACCTCGACTGCTTCCGTTTCGGGTGCCCCCCCCACGGCGGCTTCGGCTTCGGCCTGACCCGGATGCTCATGTGCCTGCTCGGGCGCCACGACGTGCGGGACGTGACCTTCCTCCACCGCGGCCGGGACCGTCTCCGCCCGTAGGCGAGGCCGCCACCCGGTACGGTCGGCTCGTGGCCGCCGACGACCTGTTCGGGGCAGCGGCCGAGGAGCGAGCGGCGACCTCGGCCCCGCTGGCCGCCCGGCTGCGCCCCCGCACGCTCGACGAGGTGGTGGGCCAGGACCACCTGCTCGGACCCGGGCGCCCCCTGCGCCGGCTGATCGAGTCCGACCGCCTGTCCTCGGTGATCCTGTGGGGCCCGCCCGGCACCGGCAAGACCACGCTGGCCCGCCTCGTTGCCGGTACCACCCGCCGGGCGTTCGAGCAGCGCTCGGCCGTCGCCGCCGGGGTGAAGGACGTGCGCGAGGTGGTGGAGGGCGCCCGCCGGCGCCTGGGGGAGCGGGGGCAGGGGACGATCTTGTTCCTCGACGAGGTGCACCGCTTCAACCGGGCCCAGCAGGACGCCCTCTTGCCCTCGGTGGAGGACGGCCTGCTCACCCTGGTGGGCGCCACCACCGAGAACCCGTACTTCGAGGTCAACGCCCCGCTGCTCAGCCGCTCGACGCTGTTCCGCCTGCAGCCCTTGACGGCGGACGCCGTGGTGGTGCTCCTGCGCCGGGCGCTCGACGTCGAGGGCGCCACCGCCGACGACGACGCGCTCGCCCACCTGGCCGACCGGGCCGGCGGCGACGCCCGGGCCGCCCTCGGCGCCCTGGAGGTGGCGCTGGCCCTGGCCGAGGACCGCCGGGTCACGCTCGGCGGTGCCGAGGCGGCGCTCGACAGCCGTGCGCTTCGCTACGGGCGGGACGAGCACTACGACGTGGTGTCGGCGTTCATCAAATCGATCCGGGGCAGCGACCCCGACGCCGGCCTGTACTGGCTGGCCCGGATGCTGGCCGCCGGAGAGGACGCACGTTTCGTCGCGCGCCGGCTGGTCGTGCTCGCCTCCGAGGACATCGGCATGGCCGATCCCGAGTCGCTGCTCGTGGCTGATGCCGCCGCTCGGGCGGTCGAGGTGGTGGGTCTGCCCGAGGCCCGGCTCAACCTGGCGCAGGCGGTGCTCCACCTGGCCACTGCGCCCAAGTCCAACCGTGTCATCGTCGCGTTGGGGCGGGCGGAGGCCGACGTGGCCCAACGGCCCGCCGGCGAGGTGCCCGCCCACCTGCGGGACGCCCACTACCGGGGAGCGGCGTCGCTCGGCCACGGGGCGGGCTACGACTATCCTCACGACCACCCGGGGAGCTGGGTGGCCCAGGAGCACCGGCCCCAAGAGGTCGCCGGCCGGGTGTACTACGAGCCCTCTGGCGCCGGCCACGAGGAGGAGGTCGCCAGGCGCATGACAGCGCGAGGCAGTGGCGAGGCAGGGGCCGGCGAATGACCGCCGGAGAGCTGGCCGCCCTCATCGTCTCCATCTGCAGCGTGGCGGCGGTGGTGCTGCTCGCCCTCGGCGTCGTGGCACTTTTTCGCACGCTGGCGAGCATGCGCGACACCGTCGATCAGCTGCGCGCCGAGACGCTGCCGGTGGTGCACGAGCTCCAGCGCACGGTCGCCGGCAACGAGGCCCGACTGCAGCAGATCGACGATCTGCTCGAGTCGGCCCGCACGGTCTCGGGCCGGATGGACTCCGCCTCCCGCCTGGCCTACCTCGCCATCTCCAACCCCATCATCAAGGCCATGGCTCTCGGCACCGGCACCAGCCGGGCGGCCAAGGCCCTCCGGCGACGCTGAGAGCCCGGAGTGTTCAAGCGGTTGCTCTGGATGGGCGTGGGGGTGGTCGCCTCGTTCTGGGTCCGCCGGCGGGTGCGCAACACGGTCGAGCGCTACCAACCCCAGCGGGTGAGCGGCGAGGTGGTGGGCGCGGTGCACCGCCTGGGCGACGACGTGCGGGCCGCCGTCCACGAGGGCCGGGTCGCCATGCGGGAGCGGGAGGCCGAGCTGCGCCGAGCATTGCCCGGCTGACCGCGGCGGGAAGCGCCGGTACCCTGAAAGGGTCATGAACGCCTCCGAGCTCCGGCGCGCCTTTACGTCGTTCTTCGAGGAGCGAGGCCACACCACGGTGGCGTCGGCCGGGTTGATCCCGCATCACCCCACGGCGCCCATGTTCACCAACTCGGGGATGATGCAGTTCGTCCCCTATTTCCTGGGTGAGGAGGCGCCGCCCTGGCCCCGGGCGGACTCGATCCAGAAGTGCGTGCGCCTGAGCGGCAAGCACAACGACATCGCCGAGCTGGGTCGCACCCGTCGGCACCTGACCTTCTTCGAGATGCTCGGCAACTTCAGCTTCGGCGACTACTTCAAGGCCGAGGCCATCCCGTGGGCGTGGGAGCTGGTGACCGAGGTGGTGGGCTTCGACGGTGACCGCATCTGGGTCACGGTGCACGAGAGCGACGACGAGGCCGAGGCCATTTGGCACGAGGCGGTGGGCCTGCCGCTCGAGCGCATCCAGCGCATGGGCAAGGAGAACTTCTGGGAGATGGGCGAGAGCGGACCCTGCGGGCCCTGCTCGGAGATCCACCTCGACTGCGGTCCGGAGTGGGGGGAGGGTGGCGGCCCCGCCGTCGGCGGCGGCGACCGCTACATCGAGTTCTGGAACCTGGTGTTCACCCAGTACGACCGCCAGCCCGATGGCACGCTGCTCGACCTGCCCCGGCGCAACGTCGACACCGGCGGAGGCCTCGAGCGCTGGCTGATGTTGGTCCAGGGCGTGCCCACCGCCTTCGACACCGACGTGATGCGCCACATGGTCGACGCCGCCCAGTCGGCCACCGGCCGCTCGACCGGGCGGGACGACCAGGTCGACGTGGCCTTGCGCATCCTCGCCGACCACGGCCGCACCATGACCTTCCTGGTGAGCGACGGGGTCTTCCCGTCCAACGAGGACCGCGGCTACGTGCTGCGCCGGATCATCCGCCGGGCCGTTCGCCACGCCTTCCTGCTCGGAGTCGACAAGCTGGTCACGCCCGGGCTGGTCGAGGCCACGGTGGAGGTCATGGGCGACGCCTACCCGGAGCTGGTCGACAACCGCGATTTCGTGCTCGGCGTGGTGGCTCGGGAGGAGGAGCGGTTCCGCTCCACGCTGCGGGCGGGGTCGAGCATCCTCGACGACGAGTTGGCTCGGGCCCCCGGCGGCGTGCTCCCGGGCGCCACCGCGTTCAAGCTCCACGACACCTTCGGCTTCCCCCTGGAGGTCACCCAGGAGATCGCCGGCGAGCGGGGCGTGGAGGTCGACGTCGCCGGATTCGACGCCGCCATGGCCGAGCAGCGGGCACGGGCCAAGGAGGCCCGCAAGGAGACGGACGCCAGCGCTCCGGTCGACGCCTATCGCGAGCTGCTCGAGCAGTTCGGTACCACCGAGTTCACCGGCAGGGAGGAGCACGAGAGCAAGGCCAGGGTGCTGGCCGTCATTCCCCGTGACGAGGGCACCGTCGAGGTCTTCCTCGACCGCACCCCGTTCTACGCCGAGGCCGGCGGCCAGGTGGGCGACACCGGCACCATCGCCACCGACACCGGCCGGGCCGAGGTGCTCGACACCACCTACGCCCTGCCCGGGCTCTACCGCCACACCGCCCGGGTGGTCGAGGGCCAGCTCCGCCCGGGGCAGGCGGCGCTGGCCGGCATCGACGTCGAGCGCCGCCAGGCCATCCGCCGCAACCACACCGGGACCCACATCCTGCACTGGGCCCTGCGCGAGGTCCTGGGCGATCACGTCAAGCAGCAGGGCTCGCTGGTGGCGCCCGACTACCTACGCTTCGACTTCAGCCACTATGCGGCGGTCACACCGGACGAGCTGGCGGCCATCGAGGACCTGGCCAACCGGGAGGTCCTGGCCAACGATCGGGTCCGGCACTACGAGACCAGCCGCCAGCAGGCGGCCGAGGTCGGAGCCGTCGCCTTCTTCGGCGAGAAGTACGGCGAGGTGGTGCGGGTGTTGGAGGCCGGCCGCCACTCGGTCGAGCTGTGCGGCGGCACCCACGTGGGCGCCCTGGGCGAGATCGGGCCCATCCGCATCATCTCCGAGGGCTCGATCGGGGCCAACCAGCGCCGGATCGTGGCCACCACGGGCACCGGGAGCCTGCAGGAGGCTCGCCGGGAGCACGAGCAGCTGGTGCGGGCCGCCGCTCTGCTGGCCGTGCCCCCTGACGAGGTGACGGCGGGGGTCGAGCGGCTGCGAGACGAGCTCAAGGCGCTGCGCGACGAGGCCCGGGCGGCGCGCCGGGAGGCGGCCCGGGCCGCGGCCGCCGCGCTCGTCGCCGACGCCGTCGACGGCGTGGTGGTGGCCCGGCGCGACGGCGTGTCCCGCGACGAGCTCAGGGACCTGGCCGTGGCCATGCGCGACCGTCCCGACATCCGGGCGGTGGTGCTCGGGGGTGCGCCTCCTGGTGGCGGCGTCGCCCTGGTGGCGGCGGTCACGCCGGACAGCGGGTTGGTGGCGTCCGAGCTGATCGCCGGCGCAGCCCGCACCGTTGGCGGCGGCGGCGGGCGCGCTCCCGACCTGGCCGTGGCCGGCGGCCGCCACGTCGAGCGGATCGACGACGCCCTGGCCGAGGCCCGCGCCGCGGCCGGCGTGGCGTGAACCAGGCGCCTGGCCTGCGGGGGCCCGTCCGGCGCCGTCGTCCCCTCGGGAGCAACCCGCAGTAGTGCGGTCGTGAGGGTCCTCGGGCTCGACATCGGCACCCGGCGGATCGGTGTGGCGGTGAGCGACCCCAGTGGCGCCATGGCCTCGCCGTACGTCGTCCTGCACCGGACCGGCGACCGCGGTCGCGATCACCGGGCGGTGGCCGACCTGGTCGCCGAGGTGGAGGCGGAGCGGGTGGTGGTGGGCTTGCCCCTGTCGCTGAACGGGCGCACGGGGCCGGCGGCCCGCCAGGTGCTCGACGAGGTGGAGCAGCTGCGGGCCGCCCTCCCCGTTCCGGTGGAGTGCCACGACGAGCGCCTGTCGACCGTGACCGCCGAGCGGACGCTGAGGGAGGCCGGCACCAAGGCGAGCGCCCGGCGGGCGGTGATCGACAAGGTGGCGGCTGCGGTGCTCCTGCAATCATGGCTCGACGGGCGGGACCGCGACGAGGGGGAGATGTGAGCAAGTTGCTGTTCGACCAGGAGCACCACGGTGCCGAGCCACCGCAGCCGCGGGAGCACGAGCGCCGGCGCGGTGGTCGCCTGCTGGCGGCCATCGGCATCGTCGTCGCCCTCCTGGTGGTGGCGACGGTGGCGGCCGGTCTGTGGGTCCGGGGCAAGATCAACCCCTCGGGCGGACCGGGCGAGGAGGTGGCAGTGTCCATCCCCGACGGCACCAGCACGGCCGGCATCGCCGAGCTGCTCGCCGACGAGGGCGTCGTCTCCGACGCCTCGGCGTTCAGGTACTACGTCCGCTTCAAGGGCGCCGGCCC
>DASZDK010000024.1:0-3195 GCA_035942035.1 Acidimicrobiales bacterium | reverse complement strand
GGGACCGAGGGTGTAGCTCCGGCGCAGGCCGTCGGCAAAGACAGTGAGCAGCTGGTCACCGTCGGAGCCAGGTTCGTCACGAAGACAGGTCGCACTCATGCTGACCGGTGAACGCCGGACGAAGCCGCAGGGGTACGCCGACCCGGCGGAGCCGCTCGGGCCTCCTCCTCGAGGCGCCGGCGGAGCACGGCCAGCCCCCGGCGCTGGAGCTGCTTGACCGCTCCGGGGCTCTTGCCGGTCGTACCGGCGACCTGCTCGACGGTGAGGTCGGCGACGATGCGCAGCAGCAACACGTCTCGCTGGTCCGCCGACAGCTCGCCGAGCAGGCGGCGGACCCGCTCGTCACCCACCTGCTCGAGCGCTGCCGCCTCCGTGTCGTCGGGGGCGATGTACTCCTGCACGGGCCGGTCGTCGACCACTGGCCGCCGACCCCGGCGCCGGCGCTCGTCCACCAAGCGGTTGTGGGCGATGGTGAAGACCCAGGAGCGGAAGCGGTCCTCGTCGCCCCTGAACCCCCGGATGTTGGTGAACGCCCGCAAGAAGACGTCGTTGGCCAGCCCGTCGGGATCCTCGGCCCCCTGGCCCCGGAGGTAGCCGGCCACCGGCCGGGCCAGCCAGTCGAACAGCCGGCGGTAGGCCCACGGGCTGTCGGCCTGGGCGGCGGCGAGGACCTCGGGGAAGGCGGTCCCGAACCGTTCGGCTCGACGACCGACGGGGACGGCCCCGTCCACCCCGTCGAAGACAGAGGCAGCGGAGCGGGGAACGACGGGTCTGGCGGAGCGGACAGGGCTGCGCCTGGTCTCCGTCGGCGCCGTCATCCCCACGGTGATCGGTACTCGAGTCCGCACCCTTGAGGAAAAGGTCGGGGGCGCGGCAGGCCTTGACCCGGTCGGTATCCTTGGGAGCACTTCGTCGCCAACGGTGGCGACCTCTTCCTTGATCGTTCACCGGCGAGACAAGAAGGTGGAGGCTTGGCCAAGGAGCGAGTTGACCGCGACGAAGAGGATCTGGTCCGCCTCTACCTGACCGACATCGGGCAGTACCCGTTGCTCACCAAGGACGACGAGGTCCGTCTGGCCCAGTCCATCGAGCGGGGGAACGCCGCCCGGCTCGTCCTCGACAGCGGGGCGAGCCTGGGGGCGGTGCAGAAGCGGGAGCTGCGGCGCTCGGTGAAGCGGGGGGAGGACGCCCAGCGCACCTTCGTGCAGTCCAACCTGCGCCTGGTGGTTTCGATCGCCAAGAAGTACCAGGCCTCCGGGCTTCCCCTGCTCGACCTCATCCAGGAGGGCAATCTCGGCTTGATGCACGCGGTCGAGAAGTTCGACTGGCGGAAGGGCTTCAAGTTCTCCACCTACGCCACCTGGTGGATCCGCCAGGCCATCACCCGTGGGATCGCCAACACCGGTCGGACCATCCGCCTCCCGGTCCACGCCGGCGACACGCTCGCCCGCCTGCAGAAGGCGCGGTCACGCCTCGAGCTGAGGCTGGGGCGGGCGGCCACCCTCCGGGAGATCTCGATCGAGGTGGAGATGCCCGAGGACAAGGTGACCGAGGCCCTGCGCTTCGCCGCCGAGCCGCTATCGCTGTCCGAGCCCCTGCGAGAGGACGGCGACGCCGAGTTGGGCGACGTGGTCGAGGACCGGTCGGCCGAATCTCCCTTCGAGGTGGCGGCCACCGCGCTGTTGCCGGAGGAGATCTCCCGGCTCTTGGCCCCGCTCGACGACCGGGAGCGGGAGATCCTCCAACTCCGCTTCGGGCTCGACCGCGGCGAGCCCCGGACGCTCGAGGAGGTGGGGGAGCACTTCAAGCTCACCCGGGAGCGCATCCGCCAGATCGAGGCCCGGGCCATGTCGAAGCTGCGCCATCCCTCCAGCGACACCGGAGCCCGCGACCTGCTGGCCGTCTGAGCCGACCGAGCCGACCGGTTGGCGGAGGTGGACGGGAATCGAACCCGCCGGACGGGGATCGCCCGTCCCACCCGCTTTGAAGGCGGGGGAGCCCACCAGGTACCCAGACACCTCCACCGGGCAACCTACCTGCTCAGAAGGGGTGTCAGGCGAATCGGAGGCTGTGGATGACAGAAGTACTCCGCGAAGACTCCGCGAAAACTCCGCGAGACGCACTGCTACCAGCCGGCACGGGACGGGACGCGACGGCTCGCAGCGGCACCATCAACGACCCTCGGTGAAGTGGCCATGACGGACAGCTCATCCTGCGATGGCGCCAAGGAAGACGGCCTGCGCCCAGCCGTGAGGGTCATCGAGCACCGCCTGGTAGCCGCGTCCCACGGGCGCATTCGCCGCGGACTCCTCGACTGCCAGTTCCCGCGTGTAGCCGGGCCGCGTGGCCGGCAGCGTGAAGGGTTACGCGACGGCGTTGGCGCTGACCGCAAGTTGGAGCTGGAGCCAGACCCGATCGCCGTCCCGGCGGACCACCCGGGCCGTCAGCGGAGCCTCCTCGTCGTCACCCGCACGCAGCCAGTCGCCTGGCTGGGGATCGAAGCCTGTGTCACCGGCGCGAGGCCCGTGCGAAATCCAGGCTTCCACCACCAAGTCGCCGCCGACGGCGTTCGGGTCGTACCAGAGGTCGTAGGGAGGCGAGGTCTGGCCCATGGCCTTCAGGGTACCCCTGGTCACTGGCCGGACCAGGCCGGGTTGGCGACCGGGCCCCGGAAGAGCGAGCGGGCGCGTGCGAACTGCTCACGGGTCGGGCCGAGAGCAGAACGGTCCAGTGGGGGGAGTCAAGCGTCGGGAGCAGCGGCAAGCCGGCGTCGACCAGTTCGTGCCCGTCGGCCAAGAGGAGCAGCCTTCGTTCCCGTACGAGAGGCCGGAGGCGCGCCAGGAGCTCGTAATCCCCGTCCGGCACGTATCTCTAGTCCCGTCCTGAGTGTCTTCGATGTAGCCGACAGGGGCTTTGGGATGCGTCGTGGACGCGTTATCTCAAGCGCGTCTTCGAAGCATCCCTGGTGTGGGTCGCGGCGGCCCGTACTGTCGCCGCCATGTTCTCTGGCCGAGCGTGATCGTCCACCCGGTGGTGATGCCGGGTACGGAAGCGTTGTCGTGGGCGGTGCTCGACGACGACGGCTCGGTGGTCGAGCCGGTCGAGACCTACCTCGCGTATCTCGCAGCGTTGGAGCGCTCGCCGAACACGCAGCGGGCCTATGCGATGAGCTTGAAGCTGTGGTTCGAGTTCCTC
>DASZDK010000023.1:0-65169 GCA_035942035.1 Acidimicrobiales bacterium | reverse complement strand
GGCGACCTGATAAGGATGAGGTCGCTGGTTCGATTCCAGCTAGCCCCACCCTCATGACCAGGATTTCTTGTCTCCTCGGGAGGCGTTGGGAGGCTCCTCCGAGGCCTCCCAGGCCCCGGGGCGAGGCCGCCCCAGCGCATCCCGGTGTAGGAGGCGACCGCCCCGAGCCCTAGGTGTTCTGGCTATCGACAGAGACGCTTGGAAAGCTGTAACGCATCGGTCGGCGACCTGGGAGGCCACGATGGCGGAGGACCACAGGTTCCGTTACGGGGAGAGCCTGGCCCGCCCTCCCGGAGCACAGCTCCCGACCAACGGAGGGACGCCGCCGTCCTCGTTGGACGTCGCCGCTCCCGTCGAGAGTCGAGTCAAGTTCCTCGGCCTCGCCCTGCATCAGCAGCTGATCCCGTTTCCGTTCGGGCTCGTTGTCACCGCTGTCATCTTCCAGGTCTCCTACCTGATCACCGACAGCCAGGAGTTGGCCAACGTCGCCTACTGGATGATCGGGGCCGGGATCATCGGCGGCCTCATCGCCGCGGCGCCCGGGCTCATCGACTGGACCGCCATATCGAACGGCACGCGGGCCAAGAGGGTGGGCGCTCTCCATCGTCTCGGGAACGTGGTGCTCCTCACGCTCTTCGTGGCGAGTTGGTGGCTGCGGCGTGACCAGCCGACCTCGCCAGAGGCGCTTGCCCTGAGCTTGTCCTTTGCCGGAGTGGCCCTGGCTGCCGTCACCGGCCGGCTTGGGGGTGAGCTCGTCGACCGGCACGCCGTGGGCATCGACGCCGGCGCCCACGCCGACGCTCCGCACTCGCTGTCCGGCCGGCCCGCCAGCGAAGGTGGGGGCGCCTTGGCGCGGTGAGCAGCCCACCCCGTGACACGGCGGCGACGAGCTGGACCACGCGAGAGTGCGAGCAGCTGAGCCGTAGGCACCCATGCTGCCGACATCCGGCACATCAAGGAGGAGATGATGGCGAAAATCAACAGATCGATCGGGATACAAGCGACTCCGGAGGCGGCGTTCGAGTCGTTGATCAACTGGTCGGCACTTGACCAGTGGTCGACGGTGACTCACAGCCACCACGGCCCTGACCGCTGCAGCGGCGTGGGGGAGGAATTCGACCAGCAGCTCCGCATCGCTGGGCTTCCGTTGCAGACGCACTGGCGGGTGGTGGACTTGGACGCACCTCGGTCGCTGGCCTACGAGGTCACCGCCATGGGCGGTGGGAGGATGGCATTGCGCCAGGAGGTGGCACCGAGCGGAGACGGTAGCCACGTGGAGTTCGACATCGACTACGACCTTCCCGGAGGCCTCCTCGGAGAAGCACTCGACCGGATCTACGTCGAGCGCCGCAACGAGCGCGAGGTCGAGCACTCGCTGCAGAACCTCAAGGACCTACTCGAAGGACGGAAGCTCCCATAGGGCGCGCCGTCCGTCTTCCAAGGAAGCACCCCGGTGGCTCCGATCGGCGCCCTCGACGAGCTCGCAACGACCTCGGGCAGTACGACGACCTCGTCGGGGAGTGGTGGAAGCCCGACGGGGAGTTCGCGGCCTTGCACTGGCTGGCCCGGGCCCGTGCAGAGCTCGTACCTCCGTCGGCGTCGCCTCGAGACGTGCTGGTAGACGTCGGCTGCGGCGGCGGCATCCTGTCTGCGTTCGTGCGGGGCTATCTCCACGTGGGGGTCGACCTGACGCAGTCCGCTCTCGTCGTCGCCCGGGCAAGGGGCGTCGTGCCGGTGCGGGCCGACGCCGCCGCCCTACCGCTGGCCGCCGGCGTGGCCCATGTCGTCGTGGCCGGGGAGGTTTTCGAGCACGTGGCGGATCTCGAGGGCGCGGTGGCGGAGGTGAGCCGGGTGCTACGCCCCGGCGGCGTGGTGGTGGTCGACACCATCAGCGCCACCCGGCGAGCCCTCCTGGCGCTGGTGACCGTGGGCGAGTGGCTGCCGGGCGGTCCTCCGCGGCGAATCCACGATCCTGAGCTGTTCGTGGCCCCGGCACGTCTCATCGGGTTGTTCGCTGAACATGGCGTCGAGTTGCGTGTGGCGGGACTCCGGCCCTCTGCCATCGACTACCTCCGCTTCCTCCTCGGGCGTCGCCGGCCGGTCCGCATGCTCCCCAGCCGGTCTCTGGCCGGCATCTACCAGGGGGTCGGGCACAAGCAGGGGTGTGATCCTCGTGGACGTGCGCCAACGAGCCCGGCAACTGGCCGAGCGCTTCGCTCCCCGGCCGATCAGTAGGCGTAGGCCGAGGCGTGTGCACCTCGGCAGGCGTCTTGATCACTACAAGGAGCGGCGGAGAGCCGGCTCCACCGACGGGGACGTACCGCTGCAGGGCGTCGCCGTCGTCGGCCGAGGTCGACGTCGTGCGGCGCCGGCGTTGACTCCGTGGTTGGCCGCGCACGAGCGCACATGGGACGTTTCTGACCGTCGTTGTCGTTGTTGGCGCCCTCCGTGGGAGGACCCGGTGGCCAGATCCTCCAAGCGAGGAGCACCACCGCCACCGCCAGGACACCGCCGGCGAACACGTCGCTTGCGTAGTGGCCCCGGCTGCGGACCAGGGACCAGTGAGCCGCCATGGTGGCGGGGGCGAGAGCGATGAACAGCGCCGGCATCTCCTGCGACACCGCCAGCGTGAAGGCAAGATCGCTGGCCGCATGGCCGGATGGGAACGACGACGTGACCGGTCCCGTCCGGTTCTCACCGGCCCCGGGAGGCCGAGACCTTGTCACCAGTGGCTTGATCATGATGTTGCCCACGATCGCCGTGGCCCCATAACAGGCCGTTCCCCGCACCGCTGCCCGCCGGCCCCTGTCCCCACCGCCCCACGCCAGGGCCCCAGCCAGAGCGGCCCACACCGGAGGTTGCTGGACGATGTCCCCCGTCTTGCCGAACCACGTCGTGCCCTGGGGTGCCCCTCTGGGCAGGAGCGACATGACTGCGTCTTCGGCCAACTGCCAGCGCGCATTGCGACCTCCGAGGTGCGGGAGCTGCTGGACATCGAGCAGCCACCCTCCCCACAATCCCTGAGGACCAACAGCCGACGAACCCGACGCCGAGGAGAGAGATGCCCATCAGATTGCAGGTGATATCGCAGCGAGCCGAGGAGCTCGTGATCTTCGACCGGCCGGGAACATGGCTGGCGGGGCAGGTGGGCCGCCTCATCAAGGAGGGGCCAGCGAAGGATCTCCTCAGCGGCACCTGGCTGGGCCACCCTCTCCACCCGTTGCTGACCGACGTTCCCATCGGCGCGTGGGCGAGCGCCTTGGTCCTCGACCTGTTCGGAGGCGAGCAGAGCCGTCGAGCAGCGGAGATGATGGTGGGGGTCGGAGTGGTGGGGGCGGTGCCCACAGCGGCGGCGGGGCTCACCGACTTCTCCGACACCTTCGGTGTCCAGCGCCGCGTGGCCACCGTCCACGCCGCCTTCAACACGGTGGCCTTGGGCCTCTACGCCGCCTCCTGGCTGGCCCGGCGACGAGGGCGGCACTCCGCTGGCGTGGCTTTGGGCCTCGGCGGCGCAGCGGCCGTCACCGGCGGTGGCTTTCTCGGTGGCCACCTCGCCTACGGAATGGGCGTGGGGGTCGACCGCACGGCGTTCGACGAGGAGCCCAGCGACTGGACGCCGGTGGTGGTCGAAGCCGAGCTGCCCGAGGGGCAGCTGACGTTGGCCGAGGTCGGGAACGTCCCCCTCTTGTTGCTGCGGCGGGACGGGCGCATCCTGGCGGTGGCCGACACCTGCACCCATCGCGGCGGTCCCCTCCACCAAGGCGAGCTGGAGGACGGCGCCGTGGTCGTTTGCCCTTGGCACCGCAGCGCCTTTCGAATGGAGGACGGCGAGGTCGTGCGGGGCCCTGCGTCGGCACGGCAGCCCGCCTATGAGACCAGAGTCATCGACGGAACCGTCGAGGTACGCGTGCGGGAGCCGTCGGCGTAGTCGCTCCCGTACGGGGAGTCGGAGCCATAAGTCCTTGCTGTTGAGCTCGGACCTTGCTCTTGCGGCGACGCCGAAGGGCCATCAAGGAGACGACCCCGGCGAGTACTCCAGCAACCGCCTTGGCGGCGTAGGAGGGGACGACGACCGGTTCCGCCGGGAGCCACCCCGCCGGGTCTTCGTTGCGACGGATTCGCCAGAGTGTCCCCGTGCCCTGCTGGACGCGAATGCCGCCCTTCTCGGGAGCGATGGAGATCTGCCCGAAGTCGACGACGTAGAGGGCGCCGTCGGGCCCGAACTGACAGTGGGAAGGGCGCTCGAGGCCTCGGTGCGGAAGCTTGGACGCGGGCCCCTGGATCTTGTTCACCGCGAAGTCGGCTACCTCGCTGGTCTCCATGTCGACGCGGACGATCTTGAACCCGGACGGGGTGGTGAGTCGAGCGGTTACTGGTGTGACGTCGCCGAAGAGGGCGACGAAGGCGTCACCATGGAAGCCGAACGCTGGATCGCGGCAGAAGTCCACCCCGTTGGGGCCGCTGTGCTGAGGGAACGTGGTGAATGGCTTCGGGGGGTTGGCGTCCGGGTGTTCGGCCAGTACCGGCTCGCGTCCCCGCCCGCCGTCACCCCAGTAAGGATCGTCGAGGCGAATTCCCGAGGCGAAGTCTGGCCACCCGTACCACGCGCCCTCGACGATCTCGTAGAAGTCCTCGTGGTCCCCGATGATGTGGCGGGCGTTGCGCTCGTCGATTCCGTGCTCGGTGGCGAACAGCCGACCGTCGGAGGCAAAGGCGATCCCGTAGGGGTTGCGCAGCCCCCAAGCCACCAGCTCGAGGCCGCTGCCGTCGGGGTTGCAGCGCAGCACCGCCCCGTTGCACTTCACGTCGCCTCTGACGACCTGGCCTGGTGTCGTCTCAGTCCCGAACGGCACGTAGGCGCCGGTGCGGACGGTCTCGGTGATGTTGCCGAGCACGTTCGGGGACTCGTAGTTCTCGCCGCTCAGCACCACGTCGGCTCCGGGGCGGTCGTGGAAGTCGTGGAAGTAGCGCAGCCACTCGTAGGCGAAGTTGTCAGGGCCCACGACCGCGGTGTTGGTGGCCGACCCCTGCCCGAAGTAGATCTTGCCGTCCGGTCCGGCAACGGGGTAGTTGCTCTGGTGGTCGCCCCGGCCCGGGAGGTCGATGACGATGTCATCGAGCTCACCTCCCGGCCCGATCCGGGAGAGCGTGTCGGTGTTCATGAGGTAGAAGGAGCCCTCGTGCCAGCAGGTCCCGGTGACCGCCCCGGTCTTGCGCCACCGTCCAAAGGGCAGCTCGAAGAACGTCTCGACGGTGCCGGTCGCGGTGTCGACCTTGAGCACCCGGGGCTTGGAGTCGATCTTGTGGCCGCACTCGGTGACGTAGGCGAAGCCGTCGTCGTCGAAGCAGCAGTGGACTGGCTCGTCCAACCCGCTGGCCACCACCTCGACGGTGTAGCCGTCGGGCACGAGCACGTGGCTCGGGTCGTAGGTCCGCCGCTTGTGCCGGTTGAGGTGCACCTTGTCCACCAGCGGGAACAGTGGTGCGTACATCGCACCGAGCACCGAGTCGATCATGGGGGCGTGGCGGACCCGGTGCACCAGCGCCTTGCCCTTGTCCACCTTCGCTGTCAACTGCTGTCGAGGGCTCACTCGTGCGGAGAGCTGCTCGACGGTCTGTGCCATATCGGTGCGAATCTCGGCGATTTCCTGCCTCAGCTCTTCTGGCTCTTTGCCCACCGGGCATCCTCCTTCAGGGTCTCCACGGTCTGGTGCGGGACCGGGTCCACCTCGGCGGCCTGGCGACGACCGGTGAGGAACAGCACTGCTGCTACAGCGACCTGCACCGCCCCGACGATGAGGAACGCCAAGCCCGGAGCCATCACCTCGGCCAGGCCCCACGCTGCCGCTGAGGACAGGAACACCACGGCCACCAGCCCCACGATCGCTGCCGCGCTCAGTGAGGCTGTCGCCTTGACGCCCTTGCGCAGCTCCTCGCGCAGCTCCGACCGCGCCAGCTGCATCTCCTTGCCGACGAGCTCACCCACCTGGTGGCCGAGCTGCGCGAACAGCTCGCCGACTGGCTCCTCCCCTGACGTCGACCTCGAGCCGTTTGTCATGTCCACGCCTTACCCCACCTCAACTCGTAGCAGCGCACCGGTGCCCGGTTGCGCCTCCACGCCGCCCTCGCTCATCTCGAACTTGCCAAAGTCGACCACGTAGAGAGACCCGGCAGGGTCGAAGCAGACGTCGATCGGGCGCCGGAGTGGCCCGCGCAGCAGGGGATGGATGCTCCAGCCCGATGGGTCGACCCGCACCAGGCTCCGTCCCACCCGAGGACCCGACGGCGCCGTCATGGGCGCTTCATCCCCGAACAGCGCGACTACCAGATGGCCCGGCCACGGCGTGGCCTCGGGGGCAACGTCGAGCTTTACGGCGGCGGTGTGGGGTGGAAAGCGGGTGACGGGGCGCTCGGGCGGCGGGAGCTCGGCATGGTTGGCGAGCACAAACCGGGGCGGGGCTCCCCTCGTCGGCGTGTACGCCGGGTCCGTCACCGGGTCGCCGCCGATGAAGTCGGGCCAGCCGTACCAGGCGCCAGGACGTACCTCGAACAGCAGGTCCGGGGCGTTGCCCACCGGGCGGCTGCCCCGATCGTCGGGCCCCTGGTCGGTGACCAGGAGCCGACCGTCGGGCAGGAAGCGCAGGCCATAGGCGTTGCGGAGGCCCCACGCCACCAGCTCGAGATCGCTTCCGTCGGGGTGGCAGCGCATGACCGCCGCCGTGGCGGGTACCTGGCCCACCAGTCGGCGACCGGCGGGGGCGGGTTCACCGAAGGGAGAGAACGCGCCCGTGGTCGTGCGAGCATCGGTGCTCCCGGCCAGCGGATCGGGCGTCTCGACGTTGCTTTCGCCGAGCACGACGTCGTAGCCAGGCACGTCGTGGGCGTGCGGCAAGCGACGCAACCAGCCGAGCTCGTAGGCATCGAGGCCGACGATCCCCGTGTTGGTCATGGCCCCTTGGCTGAAGTAGAGCTTCCCGTCTGGGCCGACGGCAACCATGTTGAGCTGGTAGTTGCCCGGCCCCGGGAGCCCCTCCAGAACCGTCGACAGGGTTCCGCTTTGATCGAGGCGGCTGATTCGCTGCGGGTGGCCGCCCTCGGACAGGTACAGCTGGCCACCGTGGGCAGCGATGCCGTTCACCGGCGGTCGCAGGCCCCCGATCATCAGCTCACGGTCGCCGGCGGTGCCGACCCGCCACACTCGTCCCCCCGGCTTGGCCCCGGCGAAGGCCAGACCCGACTCGGCGACGTAGACGACGCCCTGGTCGTCGAGGACGACGCTCGTCGGGAAGTCGAAGCCGGTGGCGACCACGTCCACACGGATGTCTCCCATCACATGCGTCGGAGCCGTGGAGCGTCGTCCCGATGAGTTGACATGAGGAAGGACGTCGCGGCGAGGGCGAGCACGGCGACGAACACGGCGGCGCCACTCACTGCGCCGAGCACGAGCGAACCAGCCAGGGCGTACATGACCGCCGCCGGCAGCCCACCCGCAGCTGCGGCCCCGGCCACCCGGAGCGGCGACGCGCCGGCCGCCCCCGCCATGATGGCGGTGACCTCGGCGAGGACAGGCACCGGCCGGGTCGCCACCACGGCGACCACCCCCCACCGATCGAGCAGCTCCTCGGCGCGCCGGCGCTCGGCAGGCGGGACCTCGAGCAGGCGCTCGCCGCGCCGGCCGATCCACACCCCGACCAGGGCGGCGCCGACTGTCCCGACGAGCGAAAGGAGCGCGCCCAGGACGACGCCGAAGACGGCCCCGTGGGCAAGCATCACGAGGCTGGACGGGACCGGCAGCACCACGTCGCCGACCAACAGCCCAACCCCGACCAGGGCGGCCGCAACACCGCCACGGCTCATGGCGGGCTCCGGTTGGGTCAAGACGGGAACGCCGGCAGCCTCCACGGCGGCGAAGGCGGTGACGAGGGCGAGGACGAGTGCGCCCGTCACCAACCCGTATCGCTTCATCCCCACGCCCTCGTGTCGATGACCACGCACCCCCGCCGCCGACCCTACCCGGCCACCTTTGCGGTGGCGCTGGTTGGACCACCTGTCGCATGGGGTAGTACCGGGCGATGACCGAGGTGCCTTCAACCCAAGCCACCATCGGGAGGGGTGTTCTCGCCGGTCTGGCCGGTACCGTGGTGATGACGGCGTTTCAGAAGCTCGTCGAGATGCCCATCACCGGTCGTGATGAGAGCTTCGCCCCAGCCAACTTCGCCGCCAAGATCCTTCCCATCCAGCCCAAGAACGGCCAGGAGCGACAACGGCTCAACTGGGCGACGCACTTTGCGCTCGGCGCCATGTGGGGTAGCGCCTTCGGCATTGCGGGACGCGCCGGTTTGCACGGCCAGAAGGCGGTCGCCGCCGTGTTCGCCACCGTCTACACCGGCGACGTCCTGCTCAACACCGTCTTGGGGCTCTACCAGCCGTCGAGCTGGTCGACCCGCGAGCTCGTCGTGGACGTAGTCGACAAACTCGTCCAAGCTGAGGCAACGGGACTCATCTTCGACCGGATGGACCAGACGTAGTGCGTGAGTGGCGGCGGTAGCGACCGAGCGGCGGGAGCCTCTCCCTGATCCCGACGGTCCGGGAGTGCAGCGACGTTCGCAAGCATGACGCAGCTGGCCATCCTCCAGCGGCTACCCCTGCACTGACCCCTCGGGTGCTCCTCGCTCCCAACGGCGCATCACTGCACCCGGAGCAGGGCCAAGTACAGGGTCAGCCCTGGGCCGAACGCCATCATCACGATGTGCTGTCCCGGAGAGGCGCGGCGACGTTGCACGAGTTGATGGAGCACGATGAGCACGGTGGCCGATGAGCAGTTGCCGTGATCCCGCAACACTTGGCGCGAGGGCGCGACGTCTTCTTCTCCGAGCTCCAGCCGGTCGGCGACGGCGGCGATGATCGCTGGACCGCCGGGATGGATCGCCCAATGGTCGACATGGGACACCCGAAGGCCGTGGCGATCGAGGAGCTCGCTCGTCACTCGCTCCACGTGCTCGCCCAGAACCGACGACACCTGTGGGGAGAGGTTCATCCGGAAGCCCAGCTCAGTCACCTGCCAGGCCATGTGGTCAAGGGCGGTGGCGTCAGTGAACGCAGCTACGTCGACAACCTCCAAACCCGGGGCGGACGGGTGGACGGCTACGGCTGCGGCGGCATCAGAGAAGAGTGCGTGGGCGACGATCTGGTCCACGTCGTCGGTCGCTGGTTGGAGGTGCAAACTCGTGAGCTCGACGCACAGGAGCAGCCCGACCTTGTCCCGCGCCACCGCGGCGTCAGCGACGGCGGCGAGAGCGGGGAGCGCGCCGTAGCAGCCCATGTGGCCGACGTGCAGCCGCTCGACCGAAGGGGGCATGGCAAGGTCGCGTGCTGCCAGGATGTCCACGCCTGGGCTCGCGTACCCCGTGCACGACACAACGGCGAAGACGTCGACCTCCCCGGGCCTGAGGCCGGCGTCAGCCAGGCACGCCCCAAGCGCCTCTTTGCCCAGCGGCAGCGCCTCGTCGACGAAGCGTCTCATCCGGGCAGCGGTGCCGAGGGTGCTGATGTCCTCGACACGGGGATCAGCGACGGCGTGGCGACGCTCCACTCCAGCATGTCGCCAGATCCGCGGGGCGATCCTGCTCCCGGCGTGGTGGGAGGAGAAGAAGTCCACCCACGCCGACCGCTGCTCCAGCGGAGGCGGAAAGGCGGTGCCGATCCCGGCGATCGCGGCGCTCACCATGGGCGCGCACCCAGCCCGTCGCCGGGGTCGATCCCCAGCGCCGACGCCCCCAGCACGTTTGCGGCGATGTCGCTGGAAGGTGGCATGACCGCCCCGCAGCGGGCATCACGCAGGAGCCGCTCGAGGTCACTGCCCCGGATCAGGGCTCCGAGCCCACAGGCCTCGGTCAGGCTGGCGGCAACGTCGAAGGCAGTGTCGCCGGCGAGGAGCTTCGCTCGGTAGACCCAGCGTGAGGTGTCAGGATGGCCACGGTTGCTGTCCACGTGGCGGGCCGCCTCCTCGAGCGCCAGGCGGGCGGCCTGCACCTGCGCGTCCGCCCGCCCCAGCCGCTGCCTGACCCACGGCGAGGCCCCCAGGCCGACGAGCCGGGGCCGGCCATCCGTGGTCGGCTCGCGCACCGACGTTGCCCGCACGTGGACGACCGCGGCGCCGAGCGTGGCCTCGGCGACGCCGACGTAGACGGCCGCGTAGGACCCGACGAGCCACTCGGGCATGACCTCGGCGAGGAGGAGGGCTATCCCCTCGACCCCGACGAGGGAATCGTCGGGGACCCAAGTGTCGAGCTCGAAGCCATTGCTCGCCGTCGCCCGCATCCCCAGCGGGTCCCATTCCTGGTCGATCGGGCCGATGGCCTCGCCCGGAACCAGGAAGTACGAGATCACAGGTGGCCCATCATCGGTGGCGCTCGAGTCCCGGGCGGCGACCAGGTAGGCGTCGAGATGACCGGCGCCCGAACAGGTCGACTTGTGACCTTCGAGCCGGTAGCCGCTCCCGTCTCGCGTGTAGGTGGTCTGCAGTGCAGACAGGCGTGATCCAGCCGCCCGCTCGCTGATCGCGACGCCGTACATGGCGCCGTTCGTTGCCCTGGCCAGGATCTGGTCCCTGGTCTCGAAGAACGACGGTGGCGCACCGAGGGCAGTCGCCACCTCGTCGGGGACCAATGCCAAGGCCCCGGTGACCGAGGCGTGCATGTTGAACAGCAAGGCACTGGCCCCATTGCCACGGGCAAGGGTCCTCGCTACGCCCACGTAATCCTCGAAGCCCCCTCCCAGTCCACCGAGACGACCGGGTACGAGCAGGCCGAGGAGCCCGCTCGCTCTCAGGTCAGCCATGTCGGCCTCGGGGAAGATGGCAGTGCGGTCGTGCTCGGCGACGCGACGACCCCACGCCGCCGCCAGGTCGCGAGCGAGCTCGAGCACGGAGGCGCGGATCATGCCACCGCCATTCTTCCGACCCCCTGGTACACCAGCACCGGAGAAGGTGTCGGCACCATCCGCACCGGGTGCGTCCGATCGACCAGGAACCGAGCGTAGTCGAGCGCCGACGGCCGGCCGCGGCCAGGCTGGCAGAGGGCTCCACCGCCGTTGGTGGCGAGAAGGTCAGAGGCTCAGGATGCGCTCCACGTTCCTGTCCGTGAAGGCGCGGGGAGGCACCTGCTCGGGACCCACCAGCCCTGCCAGCAAGGGAGCGACCAGAAGCTTGTTCCCTCCGGCCTGCTCTGCCCAGCGTCGACGAAACGCGGTGCCCTCGGGGCCGGACCCGCACTGCAGGGCCGTGGTCAGCTGGGCGTCGATGCGCAACCGACGCATGCGCTCGGCCCGCTCCACCGCGTACTCGTCGAAAGCCGACAGCGGCCAGGCGCTCTCGCCGAGCAGGATGTCGGCCACCATGCGGGCGTCCCGCATGGCAATGGACAGGCCCTGACCGATGATCGGGTCGTTCCAGCCGGCGGCATCGCCGACGAGCACAGCACCCTCGACGGCGATGCGGTCGCACCAGGAGTCGTTCATCGGGTAGCTGGAGCACGGTCCGGCCGGCCGGCCGGCGGCGATGGCGTCCCCGTAGGGCAGCGACCGGAAGCGGCACGCGGAGAGGAACTCGGCTTGGCGCTCCGCCCCGGTGAACCGCCGCTTCTGGGCGGCCGACCACAGCAGGTACAGCCGGACCCGCCCACCCGGGCGGGGGAAGGCCAGCAGGTACAGGTCACCCTCGGTCCCGGTTGCGTTCAGGTCGCTGGGCCACTCCCAGAGCTCGTCGACCAGCATCCCGGCTCCGACGGTGGCGGGCTCGGTCTGGTGGAGGGCGATGCCGAGCTGGCGCCGGACGGCCGAGTGTCTGCCGTCGGCCCCCACGATGAGCCGGCACCGCAGCTGGTGCCCGACGCCGTCGGCCTCGTAGGTCACCGTGGCCGGACTGCCGCCGGCGACGCTCACGTCGCCCACGCCCCGCACCACGGTGGCTCCCGCTGCGTGCGCGGCCTCGGTCAGCGCTTGGCACGCATCGGGATGGCCGACGTTGAGGGCGCCGGGGACTCCGGCGACCATCTGGTCCAAGCGGACCGCCTGGCACTCGGCCTCCCCGGGGCTGAGCCAATCGTCGTAGCGCGCCAGGCGAGTGGTGTAGCCACCACCGGCGATCAACAGCGTCACTTCCAGGCCCAAGCGCTTGACCTCAGCGGCACCCCAGGGCAGGAAGACCTCGCCCTTCACCTTGTCGCGGTAGGCGGTCTGGCGCTCCAGCAACCGCACCTCCAGGCCCCCTCTGGCCAACGCGGTGGCCAGCGCGGAGCCGGCGATGCCGCCACCGACGACTACGACATCGGCCGACTCGGTCACGAGAGGTCCCTTACCCAAGAGGTGCCACTGGTCGGACGAACCGTCCCTCGCCGTCATGGTCGCTCCGCGTCGGCGTCAGAAGAGTCACAACGTCCGGCGGGGCGGGCGAGGTAACCTTGCCGGAGCCGTTCGTGGGCGATCCTAGGGGGAGGGGAGTGCGGCCATGGAGGTCAAGCGGCTCTTCTACGGTGACGCCAGCAGCGTGGGCGAGGCCCGGCTGTTCGTGCGTGACGCCCTTTCTGAGACCGACGCACCGGAGGACGTGGTCGACTCCGCCGTGGTGCTGGTCAGTGAGCTGGCCACCGACGTCACGATTCACGCCTGCACCGACGTGCGGGTGACCGTTCGCTTCGAAGGCGAGTCGCTCTGGGCCGAGGTCAAGGACTGGAGCACGCGGCTTCCCCAGGCCTGCCTCCGTCCCGAGGACGACACCAGCGGGCGAGGCCTGCAGCTGGTCGACGCCATCGCCTCCCACTGGGGCCTCGAGCGTGACAACGAGGGCAAAGTCGTGTGGTTCGAGCTCCCCGTCGCCTGCTCTACGTGCAGCAACGGGTCAGCGCGCATCCGCTAAGCGCTCCGCACGGGCAAAAGACGCCTCGCCGGCGACGTTCGGGCAGTATTCGCCCATGACGACACTCGTGGTCCTTGATCAGGGCGAGTCGATCTCCATCTCCTTCGACGACCTTCTGAAGTACCACGGCCGAAGCTCGATCGCCGGCGTCGCCCACGCCTTCAAGGCCATGGAGCGTGCGTTCCCACTGCTGTCCCGTGGCGGGCCGCCGGAGCGCTACGACATCACGGTCGAGAGCGGGTTCCCCGGCGGAGGCGCACGCGACGCGTTCGAGATGGTCACCCGGGCGGTCACCGGCGACCGGTACCGGCTGGCGTCCGAGCCTGCCGGGGTCGAGGCTCCCGAGGCTCCGGGAGGCCACTTCTTCTTCCGTCTCGGCTACCGGGGAACCGTGGTCGACCTGGTGGCGCGGGCCGGCCTCGTCCCGGAAGGGTTCGTCCAGCTCGCCTGCAGGGAGGCCCCCACGCCGGCCGAGGCCGCTCGCGCCCAGCAGCTCAAGGAGGAGATGGCGGAGCGACTGTTGAGCCTGCCGGCGGACGACGTCTACGACGCCGACCTCCGCTGACGGGTGTGCCGAAACGAGGGCGGAGGCCCGACCCGGAAGCGGTACAGATCACCGGCGACCGCCATGGCCCGCTTCGTGGCCACAACCGGAGCCTGGCACGCACCGGGGGCTTCACTTGGGCCAGGCTTGTGCCGTGCATGTGATCGTCGTGGGCGCCGGCGAGGTCGGCTCGTACCTGGCCGAGCGGCTGAGCCGGGAGGGTCACAACGTGGTGGTGATCGACCCCGACGGGCGGCGGTTGGCCGACGTGGCGGAGCGGCTGGACGTGCTGACCCTGGCGGGCAGCGGAACCCAGCCGAGCACGCTCAAGGAGGCGGGCATCGCCCGGTGTGACGTCTTCGTGGCCGTCACCAGCACCGACGAGGTCAACCTGGTGGCGTGCTTCCTGGCCCACCAGGCCGGAGCACACCGCACCATCGCCCGCCTCGAGGAGCGGGAGCTGCGGGAACGGGGGGCGGACGGCCTTCACGCCGCCATGGGCATCGACCTCGTCATCGACCCGGACGAGGAGACCGCCCAGGAGATCTTCGAGCTGCTCGAGTACCCCGGTGCCATCGACGTTGCCGAGATGGGTGGCGGCGAGGTGGTGGTGATCGGCGCCCGCCTCACCCCCGACAGCCCGGTGGTGGGCCAGACGCTGTCGGACATCGCCCGCCGCTATGAGCCAGAGTGGGACTTCTTGTTCGGCATCATCACCCGCCAGGGCCAGACCATCATCCCCCGAGGAGACCACCGGCTCGAGGTCAACGACCTGGTGCGGGTGCTCACCAAGAAGCGGGCCGGGCGCCAGCTGACCGAGGTGCTGGGCATCGAGCGGCGGTCGCTCAAGCGGGTCATGCTGCTGGGCGGGGGCCGCACCGCCGAGCTCGTGGCCACCCGGTTGGTGGAGTCGGGCGCCGATGTGACGATCGTCGAACGCAACCCGGAGCGGGCTCGTCAGCTGGCCGAGCGGGTCAGCAAGGCCCTGGTGATCGAGGGCGAGATCACCGACGCCGACCTGCTCGCCGACGTCGGCGTGGGCCGGACCGACGTGGTGGCCGCCCTCACCGGGGAGGACGACGCCAACATCCTCGCCTGCCTGTTCGCCAAGCTGGAGGGCGCCGGCGAGACCATCGCCGTGGTGCACCGGCTCTCGCTGCTGCGGCTCCTCGACGAGGCGGGCATCGACGTGGCCCTCTCGCCCCGCACCGCCAGTGCCAACGGCGTGCTGCGCTTCGTGCGCGGTGGCGTGATCCAGGTGACCACCTTCCTCGAGGGAGATGTCGAGGTACTCGAGCTCAGCGTGGCCGAGGGCAGCCCGGCCGATGGTTCCCTGGTCTCCGAGCTCCGGCTCCCCAAGGACGTGCTGCTGGGCGCCATCGTGCGCGACGGCAAGGTGTCGATCGCTCGAGGGCACAGCCATCTGCGAAGCCACGACGACGTGGTGGTGTTCGCCATGCCCCACGCGGTCGACGAGGTCCGCCGGGTGTTCGGGTAGGCCCGGCCGGGTGCGCCGGGTCACTGCGTCCACCGCCACGGACGGCTCGGGGGCGCTGCAGCCCACGGGGCCTCGCGTGGCGTCCACCGCCGGCTACGTCGCCGCCCGGACGCTGGTGGCGTGCGGGGCCGGGCTGGCGGTGGCGTCGGTGCTGGCCGTGCTCGACAACGGGCGGGCGCTGCTTCCCTTGGTAGCGGCGGCGCTGCTGTGCCTGGCCGCCGGCGGGCTGCTGTGGCGGCGCTGCGGGGTGCCGGCCAGCCTGCGGACGGCGTCGGTGCACACCGCCGTGCTCACCGGCTGGATGCTGCTGATCGGCGTCGGTGCCGCCACCTACCTGGCGTGCGGAACCTTCGACAGCGTCGAGCTCGCACTGGTCGAGTCCACCACCGGCTTCACCACCACCGCCCTGTCGGTGCTCGGCGACATCGAGGACCAGCCGCGCGGCGTGCTGCTGTGGCGGGCCTACACGCAGTGGCTCGGAGGTCTGGCCGCCGTGCTGGTGGTCGTGGCCGTGCTCCCGTCGCTCGGTGTGGGCGGACTCGAGGAGTCGAGCGTCGGCGCCGACCGGCGCCGGCTGGCGCTGCGGTCGCCACGGATCGCGGCGGCGGCCCGCCGGCTGGCCTCCGGCTATCTGGTGCTCTCCGCCGCCGGCATCGCACTGTTCCTCCTGGCCGGCATGGGCCCCTTCGACGCCGTCACCTACGCCATGACGACCATCTCGACGGGTGGCTTCGGCAACCACGACGGTTCCATCAACTTCTTCGCATCCGCCCGGGTCGAGTGGGTGACGGCCGGGGGCATGGTGCTCGGCGGCACGAACCTGGTGCTGGTGCTGGCGGCCGTGCGGGGCCGGATGGAACCTCTCCGCCGATCGTTCGAGCTGCGCACCTACGGCGTCGTCATCGTGGCGGCCTCAGCGCTCTTGGTGTGGTGGACGGCGCCCGCCGGCGGACTGACCCACGAGAGCGTCCGTCATGCGGTGTTCGCCGCTACCTCAGCCCTCTCTACCACGGGCCACACGGTCGGTGGCTGGGCCGGCTGGTCGTCGGGGTCCCAGGTGCTCCTGGTGCTGCTGGCCGGGATGGGCGCCATGTCCGGTGCCGCCGGCGGGGGCTTCCGGGTGGTGCGTGCCATGGTGCTGATGGGGTTCGTACGCCGGGAGGTGGTTCGGCAGCTGCGACCCCGTTCGGTGGTGGCGGTGAAGGTCGGTCGGACCACCGTGGAGGAGACGCTGCTGGGGCAGATGGTCGGCTACCAGGTGGCATGGCTGGTTCTCGCCGGCGCAGGTGCGGTGGCCCTGGCCGTGGCCGGCGTCGACCTTCCCGGAGCCATGAGCGGCGCGGTGAGCGCCCTGGCCACCTTCGGCCCGGGCCTGGGCGACCTCGCTCCCGGCACCGGCGAGGTGCCCCGTGCCGGCTCGCTCCCCAGTGCGGCGCTGCTCGTGTTCGCCGCCCTGACCGTGGCCGGACGGCTCGAGATCTCACCCTTGGTGGTGGGGGCGGCGACCATCATCACCGGGGCGGGACGGGAGTCGAGGCGGGCCCGGGTGCGTCGGCGATGAGCACGGTGGTGGCCCGGCACCGGGCGTCGGCGGCTCAGACGTTCGAGCTCGGTGACCGCCGCCCCGTGAGTGCTGTGGCCAACGTGGTGGGCTTCGCCCTCGTGTTCACGGCGGTGGGTCTGGCGGTGTGCGCCGCGGTCGAGCTGGTCACCGACGACGACGCCGTGGTGGCCCTGGCCGTGCCGGCGCTGGTGAGCGCCGTGGTCGGCGTGGGGCTGTGGAAGGGGACTCGCTCCCCGGACCGGGTGTCGGCGGCCTCCGCCTTCGCCGCCGTCGGCTGGACCTGGATCGCCATCTCGGCCGTCGGGGCTCTGCCGTTCTGGTGGTCCGGCATGCTGCCCGCATTCGATGACGCGCTGTTCGAGTCGGTGTCGGGTTTCACCGGGACCGGCGCCACGGTGCTCACTCCCATCGAGGGCAACGGCGCCGGCCTGCTGCTGTGGCGCCAGGCCACGCAGTGGTACGGCGGCATGGGCGTGATCGTCTTGGCGGTGGCGGTGCTGCCCCTGCTCGGCGTGGGCGGTTTCGAGCTGTTGCGGGCCGAGAGCCCGGGCCCGACCTCGGACCGCCTGGCGCCTCGGGTACGCGACACTGCCCGCCGGCTCTGGCTGGTCTACCTGGGGCTCACCGTGCTCATCGTGGTGGCCCTGCTCCTCAGCGGGCTCTCTCCCTACGACGCCGTGGCCCACGCCATGACCACGGTCTCCACCGGGGGCTTCTCGAACTACGACGCCTCGATCGCCGCCTTCGACTCGGTCGTGGTCGAGGGCGTGCTCATCGTGTCGATGTTCGCCGGCGCCGTCAGCTTCGCCCTGTGGTGGCAGGTGCTGCGGGGAGTGGGCCCGCGAGCGCTGGCGCAGTCGTCCGAGCTGCGGACGTTCGTGACGGTCATCGTGGCCGCCACCGCCTTCGTCACGGTGGTCCTCACGCTCGACGAGACCACCGGCCTCGGCGTGGTCAGCGCCCTGCGCGGTGCCGCCTTCACCGTGGTGGCGACCATGTCGACCACTGGCTACGCCACCGTGGACTTCGCTCTGTGGCCGGCCGCCGGACAGCTGGTCCTGCTCGGCTTGATGGTCAGCGGAGGCATGGCCGGGTCGACCTCGGGCGCCATGAAGCTGTTCCGCGTCCAGGTCATGGTCGCTCATGCCCGGCGGGAGATGCGCCACCTGCTGCACCCGAGTGCCGTGTTGCCGGTGAAGCTGAGCGGCCAGGTGGTTGCCGACCCCATCGTGAGCCGCATCGTCGGCTTCTCCGTGCTCTACGTGGTGCTGGCCGTGGTCGGCACCGTGGTGCTCGCGGGGCTCGGCGCCGACCTCGTGACGGGGGCCAGCGCCATCACCTCGGCCATCGGGGCCTACGGCCCGGGGCTCGGTGACGTCGGGCCCACCACCACGTACCTCAACCTGGACCGCGCCTCGCGCGGCGTGCTGGTCTTCTACATGCTCCTCGGGCGCCTGGAGCTGTTCACCCTCCTGCTCATGTTCGTGGCGCCGGTCGACTCACTGCGGTACCACGCGCACGTCCGCCGCCGGCGCCTGTCGCGCTGAGGCGGCTCTCGGCAACCTCGACCAGCGCTCGGTGGTGCTGGTCAGGTGAGCAACACGATGAGCAGGATGATCAGCAGGATGGCGCCGAGGCCGATACCCGGCGTGCGGTAGGCGCCGCCTCCGTACCCGGAGAAGGCGCCGATCAGCACGACGACGAGCAGCACCACGAGGATGATCTCGAGAAGGCCCATGGAAGTGTCTTTCCCGTTGGGGTCCTCCCGGAATCCCCACAGCTCACGCACGGTGATGGGATCACCGCGATCGCTCGGTCGCCAGCGGGCGGACTGCGCCAGCCGACCACACGCCCGTGTGCCTTCCCGCGGGAGATTTTCGGCGCCGATGACAAGTGGGTGCGGCCGTGCTATACCTTCGCCGCCGTCCGTACATGCGGCAGCAACCTAACGCCGATGTTCTCCGAAGAGACGTGGTGGTGTTCGGCCCATGGACCACTCTCAGAGTGGTTGCGAGGGTGGAAGCCCATCCGGGCCCTGATCGCCCGAAACGGAACCTGAACAAGAAGGGCGGAACACTTGAAAACGCGCGCGAGGTTGGTGGTGGCTCTGGTTTTGGTCGCGGTGACCTCCCAACTGCTGCTCCTGCCGGCTGAGGGGCAGATCCGGTTCGCCAACGCCGAACCCATCACCATCCCCATTGCCGTCCAAGACCCTCCGTGGCCCGCTGCTCCGTACCCTTCGAACGTCGCGGTCTCCGGGCTGGTCGGTGCCATCACCGACGTCAACCTGACCCTGGACGGTTTCGACTGCTCGCCGGGCGCGGGGTTGGACTTCCGCTACCCCGAGGACATCGACATGCTCCTGGTAGGGCCGACCGGCGCCAACATCGTCGTCCTCTCGGACGTCGGCGGGGCCAACGACGAGGGCACCATCACCGCCCGCCAGTTCTCGAACATCGAACTGACCCTGGACGACCAGGCGGTGGGTCCGCTGCCTGTCAACACGCAGTTGTCGAGCGGCACCTACCGGCCGACCAACGACAACAGCGACCCGGCCGAGCAGGTCCCAGTCGACACCTTCCCCGCCCCGGCCCCCGCCCCCTCCGAGGCCACGGCGCTGTCGGTCTTCGACGGCACCAACCCCAACGGGACGTGGAGCCTCTACGTGGTGGACGACTACAGAGGTCCCAGCAACTGCAGCGTGCTGAGCGGGTGGTCACTGGACATCTCGACGAACGCCGAGGAGACGACCACCACCACGGCGCCCGCCACCAGCACCACCACGGCGCCCACCACCACCACGACAACCGCGCCCCCTCCCGAGCTGCCGAGTCCGTTCCGGGTGGTACGGCACGAGTCACCCGACCCGCAGGCGCTGGGGCGCTTCGGTGACCGCCTGGCCACTGCCGGTGATCTCGACGGCGACGGGGTGAACGACCTGTGGGTCGGCGTCTACCGGCACAACCTTCCGGGAGCCGAGAACGCCGGGCGCGTCTACGCCATCAGTGGCCGCACACGCCAGGTCCTGTACTCGATCGACTCTCCGGAGCCGCAGCACGAGCCGCCCACCCGACCGCTGTGGGCGGGTTTCGGATGGTCGGTCACCAACCTCGGTGACGTGAACGGTGACGGGGTCGACGACCTCGGAGCCGGCTCGGTACGCCATGACGTGTACACGGGTTCGGGGGCACCGTGCGGGACACCAGAGCCGAACGGCTGCAACGAGAACCAGGGCCGGGCATGGGTGTTCAGCGGCGCCACCGGGCGCCTGCTGTACACGCTGGACAACCCCGAGCCGCAGGGCACGGCGGCCAACCCGGCCCACTTCGGGTGGGTCGGCACGGCGGGTGACGTCAACGGTGACGGCATCTCCGAGGTCCTCGTCGGTGCTGAGGCCAACGACAGCCCGAGGGCCTGCGCCGACGCCGCCTCGCCGGCGCCCGGGTGTCGCCGAGACGAGGGGCAAGCCTTCATCTTCGACGGGCGCACCGGTGCGCTGCTGCGGACCCTCAACACCCCCGCCGAGGACCGGTACGTGGGCGAGGACGGCACCTGTCAGAAGGACTGCGGCCAGTTGGGCATCGTCGCCCAGGGACCGGGCGACGTCAACGGCGACGGCGTCCCCGACCAACTGGTGTCGGCGTGGGGTTACGACCCCATCGACCCGCAAGGTTGGCGGCCGACGGGGTCCTGGCAGAACCCGACCGCACAGGGGCGCATGTACCTCTACAGCGGGAAGGACGGGAGCCTCCTGCGTCGCATCGACAGCCCAGAGGTGCAGCCGACCGCCGGTTTCGGTCTGCAGATCGTCGAGCCGCTCGCCCCCGGGGACGTGAACGGTGACGGCTTTGCCGAGGTCTACGGCAACGGGTTCCTCCACACGGTCGGGTCCAACCCGGCGCAAGGCAGGTCGTGGGTCTTCGATGGGAAGACGGGCGCGGTCCTGTACGCCTTGAACGACCCCACCCCTGAGTTGGGTGGCCAGTTCGGCTACTCCCTGGCCAGGACCGATTACAACGGCGACGGTGTTCCCGACCTCTACATCGGCTCCTCGCCCCACCACGGCGCCGGCGCGACGACGAACCAGAGCGGCGGCTCGTACATCTTCGACGGTCGGGACGGGTCGCTGCTGGCGGCCCTCGAGCTTCCCGCTTCGGAAGTCCAGACGGGGACGGGTGACCCAGGTTCAGGCAACATCGGGCCCAACCTCGGTCGGAGCGTGATCGCACCCGGTGACCTCGACGGCGACAAGAAGCTCGACTATGTCGCCGGGGCGCCCAACATGGACGTGGGCGAGAACCGGGACCAGGGAGTCCTGTACTACTTCTTCGGGACACAGCAGAATTCCCTGCCTGATGAGAAGGTCCCCAGCTCCAAGGAGCAGTGCAAGAACGGAGGGTGGCGGGACCTGGGGTACAGGAACCAGGGCCAGTGCGTGAGCGCTGTCGTCAGCCAGCGCCGGGCGGAGGAGGGTTCCGAGCGAAGCCGTGGCGGTCCGCGCGAAGCGCGCCGAGCGAGCCGACGATAACGCCAAACACGCTCCCGTTGCCGGACGGCCGGAACGATCGGTCGTCCGGCGGCGGAGACGGTTGTCGACTCAGGTGGACGGCCGCTCTGAGGACTGAGTCCTCGGCTCAGGGGGCCGAGCGGTGGTCGGGCCCCCTCGCAGGGCTTCCTCGGCCAGCTTTGACAGCGCGGCCACCGGCCCCACGGCGATCAGAAGGTCCTGTTCCTGGAGCACGGTGTCGGCTCGGGGCGGGATCACCAGCTCGCCGGCCCGCTTGCGCACCGCCAGCACCATGACCCCTTCGTAGGGGGCGCACACGTCGCTGATGGTCCGGGCCTCCAGCCGGGACCCCTCGCCGATCACGAGCTCTTCCACCCGGAGGTCGGACGCCACGCTCACCATGTCGGCGAACTCCAGAACCGCGGGACTGAGGGCCATCGACGCCATCCGGACCCCACTGACGACGTAGGGCGACACCACTCGGTCACTTCCCGCCCGGTGGAGCTTGTCGACGGACTCGGGGCTCGACGCCCGCGCGATGATGAACAGCTGGGGGTTGAGCGCCCTGGCGGTGAGGGCGATGTAGACGTTGACGGCGTCGGAGTCGACGGCGCAGATGAGGCCCTTGGCGTGCCGGATCCCGGCCTGTTCGAGGACGGCCTCCTCGGTGGAGTCGCCGACGATGTAGAAGACCCCCGCCTCGGCGAGCAGTGGTTCGAGCTCACCGTGAGGTTCCACGATGACCACCGCTGCGCCCCGTTCGGTGAGCTCCGTGGCCGCAGCCCGCCCGACACGGCCGAAGGCGCAGATGATGTAGTGGTCCCGAAGGTTCTTGATGCTGCGGTCCATGCTTCTCCTGCCGAGGATCTGGTTGAGGCGCCCGCTCGCCACCAGGGTGGTGAACATGGCGAAGAGGTCGAAGACGACGACGACGCCCACGATGATCAAGGAGAGGGTGAAGAGGCGCCCGGTCGGGCTCAACGGCTGGATCTCGCCGAATCCCACCGTAGTGAGCGTGGTCACGGTCATGTAGACGGCGTCGATCAGGCCGAAGCCCTCCAGTACGACGAAGCCCACCGTCCCGTAGACGAGAGTGAAGGCCAGCAGCACCAAGGGGATGGCGACGCGGGTGGAGACCGGTCCGCGCTGGTAGCGCAGGCGCATGGATCGCAGGCCGCCGAGCACGCGGCTCATGGGGGCGCGTCCTGGGTCTGTGAGCCCGCCACGGGGCTGACGTTAGAACTCATCGCCGGCGCCGGTCTTCAACTGGCGGCCCCAGTGCCTGCGCCCTACCGTCCGGGGCACGCGGCACCGGGCCGCCACAGGAGGTGGTGTCAGACCATGGCGACGTTCACGTGGACCAACGAGAGTGCCGTGCAGGTGGCCGCTGACTCGAGCGTGCACCCGATCACCGCGGAGATCAAAGCGCTGCGGGGCGAGGCCACCTGCGACGTCGTCGACGGCGCGCTGGTCGCCGGGCCGGGCACCACGGGGTGGATCGAAGGGGACGTGTCCCAGCTCGAGACCGGCAAGCGGCTCGAGGACATGGCCCTGCGCAAGCAGATCAACGCCAAGCGCCACCCGACCGTGCGCTACGAGGTCCGCAGCGTCGAGGGGACCGACGGATCGTTCAAGGTCACCGGGGCGTTCACCTTCCACGGCGAGACACGAGAGTTCACCGAGACCTGCAACGCCCGCATCGACGGGGGACGCCTGCTGGTGGACGCCGAGCACACCGTGGACATCCGCGACCACGGCGTGAAGCCGTTCAAGGTCATGACCCTGTCCATCCAGCCCGAGGTGCGCCTGAGCCTGCACCTCATCGGCGCCGAGCATGGAGGATCAGCGCCGGCCTGGGGCTGATCCGGCCGCTCCCGCACGTCCCTCGGCGCTCTTCGTGCCCCGTCGATGAGCGGAGCCCAGGCGTCGGGGACCTCACCGAGAGGCCGGATGGGTCCAGAGCAAGCGCAGTGGGCGATCACTGCCTCCGGGCGCACCCACATCAGTGGGTCAACTGAGGCCCCGAGAAGCTCGGTGTCGACGGTGGACAGCCGGCGCCGGCCAGCGTCGTCCAGCTGGCGGAGCGTGAAGGCGAAGGCAGCCGGTTTGGCATCCAGTGCTCGGAACCCGTCCACGAGCGATCTCGCCATCTGGAGCTTGGACCCGCCTACGGGCCTCGGCGACCAGTTGCTCCAAGTCGTCGGATCGGCTTCGAGCTGGTGAAGCATCGCGGTTCACCGGTGCTCGCCCGCCGTGCGAAGGGCGCGCAGCAGGAAGTCGACCTGGGACTGCTTGCGCAGGATCATGTGCTCCATCAGGTGTTCGAGTGCCTCCGAGCGGGGTTCTTCGCCGGTCTCGGGGATGACGGCGTGCAGGCTGGCGATCGTCTCCTGTTCGGACTCGATCAGCCAGTCCACCGCCTGGTCGGCGTCCGCCGTCCAGCGCAGTGGAGCGACGTCGGTGGAGGGCTCGCCGCCCAACCCGGCGATCTTCTCCACCAGCAGGCGGGCGTCGCGCAGCTCGTCCGCGGCGTAGCCGAAGATGCGGTCGGCCAGCCCCTGGAAGGCGAGGCCCACGATCCCGCCGCTGGCCAGCGTGTACTGGAGCACGGAGCGCTGCTGGAGGCGGAGAGCGGCGCGCAGCTGCTTCAGGACGGCGGGTACGTCCATGGGGTCGTTGTCGGGCATCGCACTGCTGTACCCCCGGCGATTCCTCCTTGCACGAGCGGGAGACGGTTGGCGGCAGCCGCGGCCGAGCCTCCGCCAGTGGGTCCTCGCCACGGCGATCGTCTTGGTGTTCGCAGCGGACCTGGGCCTCCTCGGCGCGCTCGATCTCGGGTGGCTCCCGCCGGCGTTGCTCTTCCTGAGGCAGCCGGCAGGCCGGCCGTGGCTGGCCAGGTGAACTGGTAGGTTGGCCGATCTCGTCCGGGGTACGAGAGTGGTGGACGAGGGGCTGTGTCGGACCGGGCATCGCCCGGCAGCCGCAGAGATCGCTGGTGCGATTCCAGCCGGCCCACCATGATGAGCTTCTTGCGCCGTTGCCTGCTTGCCCTCGGAGTCACCGGTGTGATCGCCGGCGTGCTGCGCCTGCGTGGCACGGGAGGGGTTCCTCCCCAGAGCGGTGGGTGGAGGGAGCTCTCCGGCCCCGACTTCCGCTAGCCCGTGCGGGTCGCAGTCCTGGGCGCGGGCGCGGTGGGTGCCCGGGCCGTCCGCCAGCTCGCCTCGACGCCCGAGGTGGAGCGGGTGGTGGTGGCCGACGCCGACGCCGAACGGGCCGCCCGGGTGGCGGCGATGGTCGGCGAGCCCGGCCGCGTGGCCGCCGGCGAGACCGGCAGCTGGAGCGCCGGCGCCGACGTCGCCGTGCTGGCCCTGGTCTCGGGGGAGCACCGTCCGCTGGCCCAGCAGCTGATCGAGGCCGGCACCTCGGTGGTGTCGCTGTCGGACGACGTCGACGACGTGCGCGGCCTGCTCGATCTCGACGGCGACGCCCGGGACCGAGACCGGACCGTGGTGGTGGGCGCCGGCTTCGCCCCCGGGCTCAGCTGCGTGCTCGCCCTCCACGCCGCCGCCACCTTCGACGTGATCGACGAGGTGCACGTGGCCAAGGTGGGCACCGGCGGGCCGGCCTGTGCCCGCCAGCACCACCGGGCACTGCGGGGGGAGGCCCTCGACTGGCGCGACGGCGCCTGGGTCCGGCGCCGGGCAGGTTCGGGCCGCGAGCTGTGCTGGTTCCCCGACCCGGTGGGCGGCGAGGACTGTTACCGGGCGGGAGCGCCCGACGCCCTGCTGCTGGTGCCGGCGTTCCCCGCCGTGGCCCGCGTCACCGCCCGGACGGGGGCCAACCGCCGTGATCGCCTCACCGCCAACCTGCCCATGCTGCGACCTCCCCATCGCGAGGGCCAGGTCGGTGCGGTGCGGGTGGAGGTGCGGGGCCGTCGCGGCGCCGCTCGTGACGTCGCCGTCCTCGGCGCCATCGACCGCCCGGCGGTGGCCGCCGGCGTGGTCGCGGCGGTGACGGCGGTGGCGGTGGGCGAGGACACCCTGCTCCGCCGGGGCGCCGCCGGCCTGGCCGAGCTGGCCCAGCCGGTGCCGTTCCTGGCCGAGCTCGCCCGTCGAGGGGTCAAGGCAGCGGCGTTCGAGGGAGCCGGCGCCGGCGCCCGCCCCGAGGTCGCCGAGGGGGCGTAGGGCCCCGGGCGCCCGCCGGCGGTGCCGGCGTGGGATGCTCTCGGTCATGGCCAAGGAGACGGCCGAGGTCGAGGTCGACGGCCGGGCGGTGACCGTCACCAACCCGTCCAAGGTGTTCTTCTCGGTCCGGGGCGAGACCAAGCTCGACCTCGTCCATTACTACCTGGCGGTGGGCGAGGGCGCCCTGCGGGGCGTCTACGAGCGACCGACCGTGCTCAAGCGCTACCCCGACGGCGCGGAGGGCGACTTCTTCTACCAGAAGCGGGTCCCGGCGTCGCGGCCCGAGTGGCTGGAGACGGTGACCGTCGCCTTTCCCAGCGGGCGCACGGCCGAGGAGCTGTGCCCCACCGACGTGGCCCACCTGGCCTGGGCGGCCAACGCTGGCTGCCTGGACCTCAACCCGTGGGCCGTGCGCCGAGGCGACCTGGACCATCCCGACGAGCTGCGGGTCGACCTCGACCCCCAGCCCGGACGCCCCTTCGACGCCGTGCGCCGGGTCGCCCTGGAGGTGCGCGAGGTGTTGGCCGAGCGCGGCGGCCTGGTCGGCTGGCCCAAGACGTCGGGCGGCCGGGGCATCCACGTCAACGTGCGCATCGAGCCCCGCTGGGACTTCCTCGAGGTGCGGCGGGCGGCGCTGGCCCTGGCCCGGGAGGTCGAGCGGCGCCTCCCCGAGCTGGCCACCTCCAAGTGGTGGAAGGAGGAGCGCGGCGACAAGGTGTTCCTCGACTACAACCAGAACGCCCGCGACCGCACGGTGGCCTCGGCCTACTCGGTGCGAGCCAACCCCGAGGGGCGGGTCTCGTGCCCCCTGGAGTGGCAGGAGGTGGCGAACGTGGAGCCGGCCGAGCTCACCCTGGCCACGGTGCCGGCCCGCTACGCCGAGCGGGGCGACCTGGGCGCCGGCATCGATGACGTCGCCTACTCCCTCGACGCCCTGCTCGACCTGGCCGCCGAGGACGAGGCCCAGGGGCTGGGCGACGCGCCGTGGCCTCCGAACTTCCCCAAGCAGCGGGGGGAGCCCAAGCGGGTCCAGCCCAGCCGGGCACGCAAGCGCTGACGGCCCACTCAGGCGCCCAGGGCCCGGGCCAGCTCCTCGGGGACGGGCCGGTCGAGCTGTGCGTAGGTGCACGAGGACGGCTCGCGGTCGGGCCGCCAGCGGACCAGGTGGGTGGCGTGGCGGAAGCGGTCGCCCTGGAGGTTGTCGTAGGACACCTCGGCCACCCGCTCCGGGCGCAGGGGCTCCCAGGCGGCGTTCTTGCCGGCGTTCCACCGGGACGTCCCGCCGGGCATCCGCTGCCCGCCCTCGCCGCCGCCTGAGCGCTCGGACTCAGCCTCGGCCCAGCTCCGCCACGGGTGCCCGTCGAGCGCGGCCTCGCGCAGCGGGGCCACCTCGTCGACCAGCGCCCGGCGCCGGGCGGCGGTGAAGGAGGTGGCCACCCCCACGTGGTGCAGGGTGCCGGCTTCGTCGTAGAGCCCCAGCAGCAGCGAGCCCACACCGTCGCCGTCCTTGTGCCAGCGGAAGCCGGCGACCACGCAGTCGGCGGTGCGCTCGTGCTTGACCTTGAGCATCACCCGCTTGCCCTCGACGTAGGCGAGGTCGGCTGGCTTGGCGATGACGCCGTCGAGCCCGGCGCCCTCGAAGCGGGTGAACCAGTCGCGGGCCACCTGGACGTCGGTGGTCAGCGGGGTCAGGTGCACCGGTGGGGGACCGGCGCCCACCGCCTCCTCCAGCACCGACCGGCGTTCGGAGAACGGCCGCCCCCGCAGGTCGTCGTCACCCACGGCGAGCACGTCGAAGGCCACGAACGACGCCGGGGTCTGCTCGGCCAGGCTGTTGATGCGGGAGACGGCGGGATGGATGCGCTGGAGCAGGGCGTCGAAGTCGAGCCCCTTGACGCCGGCGATCACGATCTCGCCGTCGACCACCGCCCGCTCGGGCAGAGCGGCGCGCAGCGGCGCCGGCAGCTCGGGGAAGTAGCGGGTCAGGGGGCGCTCGTTGCGGCTGGCCAGCTCGACCTCGTCGCCGTCGCGGAACACGATGCAGCGGAAGCCGTCCCACTTGGGCTCGTAGCGCATGCCGGCGGCGGTCGGCAGCTCCCGGACCAGCTTGGCCAGCATGGGGGCGACCGGCGGCACGACGGGGAGCTCCACGACTCGCTCAGTTGTCCCGGAGGTTGACGGGCACGTTGGCCAACCAGGCGATCCGGCCGCCCTGGCGGCGCAGGACCAGGCGCCACAGATTCTCGGGGTGGGCACACAGCACGTCGTCGGGGGCACCGTCGACGACCAGCCACGCCCCCTCGTCGATCTCGGCCTCGAGCTGGCCCGGGCCCCAGCCGGCGTAGCCAGAGAACACCCGCACCGTCTCGATGCCGGCCGCCACCCGGTCGGGGCCGGTGGCCAGGTCGAACGTGCCCAGATGGCCGAGGATGGGCGACCACCCCTCGGTGGGCCCGGCGGTGTCGCTGCGCGCCAGGCCGATGGCGGCGCTGTCGCCCACCGGGCCGCCCACGAACACGACCGCCGGGTCGGCCGCCAGCGGTCCCCACTGGGGCAGGGGTTCGTCCACCGACGTGTGGCTGGGCCGGTTGAGGATCACGCCGAGCGCGCCCTCGTCCTCGTCGTGGGCGAGCACCAGCACCACCGTGCGGGCGAAGTTGGGGTCGGCCAGCACCGGCAGGGCGACGAGGAGCCGGCCGGCGACGGGGGCGTCGTCCATCACCACCTCATTTCAAGAGCCGGGACAGGCGGCGGTCGGCCAGGACCCGGCCTCCGGTCTGGCAGGCGGGGCAGTAGGTGACCTCGTAGCTCTCGTAGGAGACCCGGCGCAGGGTGTCGCCACAGGCGGGGCACGGTTGGCCCGCCCGCCCGTGGACGACCCAGTGGTCGCCCACCTTGGCCGGCAGCCCGCCGTGCCGCCGCCGCTCGGCCTGCAGCCCCTCGACCAGGACCTCCTCCACGGCGCCCACCAGGCGCCGGCGCTGCTCGGCGTCGAGCGATGCCAGCGTGGCGTAGGGCGACAGCCCGGCCCGGTGCAGGGCGTCGTCGGTGTAGCCCCGCCCCGTGCCTGCCACCGTGCGCTGGTCGCGCAGGATGGTGTGCACCCGGCGGGTGTCGTCGCCGGTGCGGACCAGCTCGGCGAAGGCGGGGCTGCCCACCTCGGGGCCGAGCCGGGCCAGCGGGCCGTCGTCGCCCTCGGCCAGCACCCACCAGGCGGCTTTGCGCTCGGTGCCGAACTCCTTGACCAGGACCGACGGCCGGCCGGCGACGCTCACCCGCAGCACTCCGTTGCGGGGCCGGGTGGTCTTGGGCGGGTCCTCCAGGTCGACCCGTCCGCCCTGGGACAGATGGATCAGGATCCGGGGACCACCGAGCGAGCACACCAGGTACTTGCCCCGACGACCGACCTCCTCCACGGTGCGACCAACCAGCGACGCCGGGTCGGGCACGACCGTCTTGAGCGCCGAGAACGACAGCGGCTGCAGCCCCTGGAGCTGACCACCGGCCACCGCGGCGTGGAGCCGCTCGGCCAGCGCCTGCATCTCCGGCAACTCGGGCACGGCTCACACCTTCTCGGCCGCCAGCGCCGCCGGCGCGTCGGCGGCCAGCTCGGCCCGGGCCCGGTCCTGGTGGCGGCGCAGCCATGCCGGCGGCTCGTCGCCGCCGTCGGCGCCGTCGAGCAGGTGGGGGGAGAGCGCCAGCTCGGTGGCCAGGCGCACGCCGGCCACGTAGTCGTCGACCCTCACGTGCTCGGGCCCGACGCCAGCGCCACGGTCGAGCCCGTTGTGGTAGTTGCCGAGCGGTAGGGCCAGCCCCGACGCCTGGTACCCGCAGGCGCAGAAGGCGCTGGCTTCGCAGGTGCCGCCGTCCATGAGCTTGCGCTGCCAGCGGAAGGCGGGGTCGGCGCCGGCCACCTCGCCGGCGGCCCGGACCAGGGCGGCGGTGAGGCCGGGGTCGAAGATGCTGGTGCGGTCGCCCACCCGCACGATGACGCCTCCGCCCTGGGGAGCGTCGGCCAGCGCCTTGGAGCACTCCAGCGACAGGACCCGAGCTCGGCGCGGCACCGTCCGCAGGCGGATGGCTTCGAGCGCGCCGAGGAAGCCGATCTCCTCGGCCCGGGTGAACAGCCCCCACACCGCGGTGCCGGCCGGGCGTCGGCGGGCCAGCTCGTCGAGGGCGCACAGCACCACGGCGGCGCCCAGCAGGTCGTCGCACACGCGCCCGCTGATGCGGTCGTCGTCCACGGCGAAGCCGGGGAATCGCCACATGGCGAAGCCTCCGGGCTCGGCGGCGCCGTCGACCACCCGGGCGGTGGCGCCCTTCAGGCGGCGCTCGTGCGCCTCGGCCGCCACCAGCTCGCCGTGCCCTACGGCCTCGGCGCAGCCGGGGCGGAAGAACTCCACGGGGGAGCCGGCCACGGCGTCGGCTGCCGCCAGGCCGCCCCGGAACTCGAGCGTGGCCGTGTCGCCGGCCACGGCGCTGACCGCAAAGCCGGGGTGGTCGAGGTGGGCCACCAGCACCAGCGGTCGGTCGAGATCGGCGCCCTCGCCCTCGTAGCGCACGACCACGTTGCCGGCGGCGTCCCGCCCGGCGGACAGGCCGGGGCGGGCCTCGGCGAAGGCCATCACCGCGGCGGCGGGGAGCTCCTCCAGCAACGGCGCCGTCGGTTGCGAGAGCAGGCCCTCGGCCACGGCCAACCACGTCTCCCGCCCGTCCACGGTCCCGACGCTAACGCCGTTGCGCACGGCGATGGCCTCAGACAGCGGCTGCGTCTCGGGCCTCCCGGCGCCGGATGAGGATGGAGTTCAGCTCTCCGCCGACGATGAGGCCCACACCCAGGGCGTAGAGCCACACCAGCAGGGTCAGGGTGCCGCCGAGGACACCGAAGATCTCGTTGCCGTTCGCCGCCACCCGCAGGTAGAGGCGGAACCCCAGCGAGACGAGCAGCCACAGCGTCGACGCCAGCACCGCGCCGGGGAGATGCCGGCGCCAGGCGGTGCGATGGTCGGGAGCGAGGCGGTACAACGCGGTGGCCCACAGGACCAGCACCGCGAAGGCGAAGGGCGCCCGGAGCAGCTCCCAGAAGAAGGCGAAGGCGTCACCCAGGCCGATGGCGTCGGCCACCTCCTGCCCACCGCCGAGCAGGGGCCCGAGCACGAGCGTGGCCAGCATCACCACGGCCACCAGCACGCTGCCCAGCGCCAGGACCACGGCACTGGGGATGATGGCGAACCACGTCCGGCGCTCCTCCAGGTCGTAGGCCTCGTCGAGGGCCCGGATCACCCCCACGAACCCGCGGGAGGCGGCGAACAGGGCGCCGACGGTGCCCAGGGTCAGCAGCCCCGGGCGACGTTCGGTGAACAGGCCCTGCACCGCCTCCAGCACCTCGGAGGCATTGTCGGTGAAGACCCGGTCGAGGGCGGTGAGCACCGTGTTCTGGGCCTTGGCCGCCAGCTCACCGCCGACCAGGTTGCCGAGCGAGCCGAGGGCGGCGGCCGTGGCCAGCAGCGTGGGGAACAGCGCCAGCATGGAGAAGAAGGCGACTTCCGCGGCCAGGCCGGTGACGCGGTCCTCGCGCCACTCGCGCGCCAACGCCTTGAGCACCGCTCGTGCGCCACGCCAGTCGGGGCGGACCAGGCGCCCGACGGTGGCGTTCAGCGGGTTCGGCGGCTGTAGACGGGCGGCTCGAAGACGCGGCCGCACCGGCACTTGCCGAGCTGCTTGACCAGGTGCCGGCGCTCGACCTCGGCCCACACCTCGTCGTCGGTCATCGAGTGGGCCACCTCGGCCCGGGCGTCGGCGTCACTGGCCACGGCCGGGGCGGCGATGGTGGCGATGACGCCGGGCTTGAACCAGTAGCCCCGGCACTCGGGGCCACGCCCGGGACCGCAGGCGTCGGCGTCGTTGTAGCCGTGCCAGTCCGCCATGCCGTTGAGGCCCTTGGTGATCGCCGCCACGGCCGCGCCCATGTCCTGATCGTTGGTCCCGTTGTCCTCCACGCCGGCCAGGATAGGCAGGCCCCGGCGTCAGCCCCGAGGCGCCTCCACGCAGCGCACGCCGTCGGCGCCCACGGTGGCGGCGTGGTCCGTCCCCGGCTCGACGTCGAACCGGTCGCCGGGGTGCAGCTCGAGGTCACCGTCGTCGGAGGTGTGGAACACGATGCTGCCGGACAGGCAGTACAGGACCTTGTGGTACCCGTGGCGATGCCAGCCGTAGGTGTCACCGGGCCCGTTGGACCAGCTGCGGGGTTCGAGGCCCTCGGCCCGCATGCGTGACTCGACGTCGCCGGTGGTGGCCGGGTCGTGGTCGCCGGGGGTCACTCGGGCACCCATGGTGACCAGGTTAGGGCCCGTGGTCAGGCCCGTCGGGCTGCGTGCCGGTGACCCCGGCGGCCTCCAGGGTGGCGGTCTCGGCCAGCACCCGGGCGGCGGCCTCGACCACCGGCAGGGCCAGGCATGCCCCGGTGCCCTCGCCCAGGCGCAGACCCAGGTCGAGCAGCGGCGTCAGCCGTAGGTCGTGCAGCACGACCGAGGCGCCGGGCTCGGTGGAACGGTGCCCGGCCAGGCAGTAGCTCAGGGCCTCGGGGACCAGACGGGAGGCGACCAGGAGGCCGGCACCGGCGATGAAGCCGTCGATCACCACCGGCACCCGGGCGGCGGCGCCGCCCACCACGAAACCGGCGAGGGCAGCGATCTCCAGCCCGCCGAGGGAGGCGAGCACGGCGAGGGGACCGACGCCCGGCTCCATGCGATCCACCGCCCGCTGCACCGTGGCCACCTTGCGGGCCAGGGTCACCTCGTCGATGCCGGTGCCCCGGCCGGTGACCTCGGTGGCGGGACGGCTGGTCAGGGCGGCGACCACGGCGGCCGCGGCAGTGGTGTTGGCGATGCCCATCTCGCCGGTGACCAGGCATCGGGCGCCGGCGGCGACCAGGTCGGCGGCCACCTCGGCGCCGGCGTCGAGCGCGGCCCGCGCCTCGGTCTCGGTCATGGCCGGGCCAGTGGCCAGGTCGGCGGTGCCGAAGCGCACCTTGCGGTCGAGCAGGCCGGGCGCCGGCGCCAGGGTGGAGGCCACGCCGACGTCGACGACGGTGACCGAGGCGCCCATCTGGCGAGCCAAGACGTTGATGGTGGCCCCGCCGGCAAGGAGGGTGGCGACCATCTGGACGGTCACCTCCTGGGGCCAGGGCGTCACCCCCTGGGCGTGGACCCCGTGGTCGGCGGCGAACACAGCCACCGCGGCGGGCGCCGGCGCCGGCGGGAGGGCTGTGCCGGAGATGGCCGCCAGCCATGCACCCAGCGCCTCCAATCGGCCGAGGCTCCCCCGGGGCTTGGCCAGGCGATCGTGGTGTTCGCGGGCGGCGGCGGCGGCGCCGGCGTCCGGTCGCTGCACGGCAGCGGCGGCGGTGGCGAAGGCGCCGGTCCCGCCGGTCCCGCCGGCCTCCGTCATCGGGGAAGGGCCTGGCGCACGGCGGCCTCCACCGTTCCTGGCGACAGCTCGTCGAGGGTGACGTGGCGGGCGCCCATGGCCCGGGCCAGGGTGGCGGCCAGCCCCAGGCGGGTGGGACCGTCCTCGGCGTCGACCACCACGGCGGGCACGTGCTGGCGGCGCACGGCGGCGCCGGCGGCCAGGGCCGCCTGCACCGGGTCGGCGCCGGGTGGTCCGGCGGTGGCCCGACCGTCGGTGAGCACGACGAGCAGCGGCTGTTGGCCCGACGGCCGGGCGCCGGCGGTGGCGACGCCGAGCGCGGTCTCGACGCCGGCGGCCAGCGGGGTGCGCCCTCCGGTGGCCACCGAGGCCAGGCGGGCCCGGGCCACCTCGACGCTGCCGGTGGGTCGCAGCACGACCTCCGCGCCCTCGCCCCGGAAGGTGACCAGTGCCACCCGGTCGCGGCGCTGGTAGGCGTCGACCAGCAGGCCGAGGGCGGCGCCCGTGGCCGCCTCCATCCGCCGGCTGGCGCCCATGGACCCGGAACAGTCGACGGCGAGCACCACCAGGTTGCCGGCGGTGGATTCCCGCACCGCCTCTCGGATGTCGCCGGCTACCACCGGCGGGCTCGCGGGGTCGTCGGCCCGCCGGGTGGCGGCGGCGGCCACGGTGGCGTTCACCGCCAGCGAGGTCACCGGCCCGGTGGGACGTTGGTCGCGCACCAGGCGTCCCTCGGTGCTCGCCACCTTTGAGCGCCGGCCGCCGCTCTTGCCGGCGCTGGGAGGCGCGGCCAGGTGCAGCACCGGCCGGGCGGCGCCGGCCTCGACCTCCCGCTCGCCGGCGCTCCCGCCGCCCTCGCCACCACCGTCACCGTCCCCATTCCGTTCTGGCGGCGGGCCGTCGGCGGACGGGGACGGCCCTTCGTCGGGTGGTGCGGCCGGCTGCCCCAGCGCCTGGTCGAGCGCCGAGCGCATCTCCTCGTCGGATACCCCGGGGTCCTCGAACGGAGACCGCCGGCGCCGGTGGGCCAGGGCCAGCGGCGCCACCCGGCGCACGTCGTCGGCCTCGGCTCGCTCCCGCGCCTCCCAGCCGGCGAGGGCGGCGGCGGCCCGGGCCACCACCAGGTCGGCCCGCAGGCCCTCGGCGCCGAGTCCGGCGCACAGGGCGCTGATCGAGGCGAGCAGGTCGTCGGGGACCTCGGCGGGACGGGCGGCGGCCAACCGGGCGGCCAGGGTTCCCTCCTCACCCGCCCACCGCTCGGCGAAGGCTGCCGGATCGGCGTCGAAGGCCAGGCGTCGGCGCACGGCCTCGGCCCGCTCGCCGGGGTCGGTGCTGGCGGCCACGTCGACGGCCAACCCGAAGCGGTCGAGCAGCTGAGGGCGCAGCTCGCCCTCCTCGGGGTTCATGGAGCCGATGAGGACGAACCGGGCCGGGTGCTGGTGGGAGATGCCCTCCCGCTCCACCCGGTTGACCCCCGAGGTGGCCACGTCGAGCAGCACGTCGACCAGGTGGTCGGCCAGCAGGTTGACCTCGTCGACGTAGAGCACGCCCCCATGGGCGCCGGCCAGGAGCCCCGGCTCGAAGCGCCGACCCTCGCCGGCCAGGGCGGCGCCCAGGTCCAGGGTGCCGACCAGGCGGTCCTCGCTGGCGCCCAGCGGCAGCTCGGCGAAGGGCGCCTCGCCGGGCAGCAGGACGGCCAACCCCCGGGCCAGCGTCGTCTTGGCCGACCCCTTCTGGCCCCGCAGCAGCACCCCCCCGATCCGCCGGTCGACAGCGGCCAGTACCAACGCCAGCTTCACCTCCTCCATCCCCACCACCGCAGAGAACGGGAAGCGCCCCCCAGCCACCGTCGAGGAGCCGGACCGGCTCGCCATCACGCCACCCAGCCCAAGGCCGCGCCGGTGGGAGGAGTCCCGGCGAGCGAGCAAAGCGAGCGGAGCCGCCCGGGTGGCGCCGAGGGGAGGGGCCCACGGACGCCGGAGGCGCCCCTGGCGCCGGAGGCGGTCCGTGGGAGGGGTCCCGCTCGGTGACAGGACCCGGGCGGCGGAGCGGGCACGGTGGGAAGGCTCACCGGGACTCCTCCCAGCCCTCGGCCTCGAGGAGGGCAGCGCGCAAGGTCGAGAGGGCCGACTCCGAGGCGGCCCACAGCCCCCGCTCGTCGGCCTCCAGCAGTCGCTCGGCGATGGAGCGCAGCGCCCACGGGTTGGATGCCTCGAAGAACTTCCGCACCTCGGGGTCACCCACGTAGGCCTCGGTGACCCGCTCGTACATCCAGTCCTGCACCACGTGGGCGGTGGCGTCGTAGCCGAACAGGTAGTCCACGGTGGCGGCCATCTCGAACGCTCCCTTGTAGCCGTGTCGGCGCATGGCGTCGATCCACTTGGGATTGACCACCCGGCTGCGCACCACCCGGGCCGCCTCCTCGGCCAGCGAGCGCACCCGGGGCCGGGCCGGGTCGGAGGAGTCGCCGAACCACGCCTTGGGGTCGGCGCCGGTCAGTGCCCGCACGGTGGCCACCATCCCGCCGTGGTCCTGGAGGTAGTCGTCGGAGTCGAAGATGTCGTGCTCCCGGTTGTCCTGGTTCTTCACCGCCACGTCGATGGCGGCGAAGCGCCGACGCATGGCCTCCGGCGCCGGCTCCCCGGCCCGGTCCCGCCCGTAGGCGTAGCCGCCCCAGGCCAGGTACACCTCGGCCAGGTCCTCGTCGCTGCGCCAGTCGCGTGCCTCGATCACGCCCAGGATGCCGGAGCCGTAGCCGCCGGGCTTGGGCCCGAACAGGCGGGGGTCGCCGTCGGCACCGAAGCCGGCCAGGCGCACGGCGTCGTCGAGCAGGGCGACCACGTGGGGGAAGGCGTCCCGGAAGAACCCGGAGATGCGCAGGGTCACGTCGACCCGGGGCCGGCCCAGCTCGCCGTCGGGGATGCGCTCGATGCCGGTCACCCGCCCCGACTCCTCGGCCCACACCGGACGGACGCCCAGCAGGGCCAGGGCCTCGGCCACGTCGTCGCCCGACGTGCGCATGGCCGCCGTGCCCCACACCACCAGCCCGACCGTGGCCGGGTAGCAGCCCTCCTCGGCCAGGTGGCGCTCGAGCAGCTGGTCGGCCAGGCCCCGGCCCACGTCCCAGGCCAGCGGGGAGGGCACCGCCTTGGGATCGACGGAGTAGAAGTTGCGCCCGGTCGGCAGCACCGAGGCCATGCCCCGGCTGGGCGCCCCGCTGGGCCCGGGGGGCACGAACCCGCCGGCCAGGCCGTGGAGCAGGTTGGTGATCTCGTCGGTCGTGCGCCGCAGGGCGGGCACCAGGCGCTGGCACACCCAGCGCAGGGTGGGGTCGTCGGGCGGGTCGTCGGGGCGCCAGCCCGCCGACTGAAGGGCGCCCAGCCGGCGCCGGCACTCGGCTTCGACGGCGTCGACGTCGACCCGGGCGCCGGCGGCCAGTTCGACGCCGAGGTCGCCGGCCACCGTCGCCCGCAGCGAGGGGACCCGCCCCTGGGGCAGCCGGGTCAGGGCCAGCACCATCTCGAGCTCGGCCTCGCCCTCGGGCGGCGCCCCCAGCACGTGCAGCCCGCCCCTGATCTGGGCGTCCTTGAGCTCGCACAGGTAGCCGTCCACGTGGAGCACGGCGTCGTCGAACTCGTCGCCCTCGGGGGCCTCGGACAGGCCCAGGTCGCGGTGGATCTCGGCGCTCACCAGCAGGTCCCACACCTGGGTCCGCACGGCGGGGAGCTTGGCCGGGTCGAGCGCCTGCACCGAGGCGTAGGTGTCGAGCAGCGACTCCAGGCGAGCCAAGTCGTCGTAGGTGTCGGCCCGGGTGAGCGGGGGCACCAGGTGGTCGACCACCACGGCGTGGGCCCGGCGCTTGGCCTGAGTGCCCTCGCCCGGGTCGTTGACCACGAAGGGGTAGAACAGCGGCACGTCGCCCAGGGCGGCGTCGGGGAAGCAGCCGGCGGACAGGCCCACGCCCTTGCCCGGCAGCCACTCGAGGGTCCCGTGCTTGCCGGCGTGGATCACCGCTCCGGCGCCCCACCCTTCGTCGAGCCAGCGGTAGAAGGCCAGGTAGTGGTGGGTAGGCGCCAGGTCGGGGGAGTGGTAGGTGGCGATGGGCGACTCCCCGAACCCCCGGGGCGGCTGCACCGCCACGAGCACCCCGCCCAGGTCGAGGCCGGGGAACACCAGGTCGTCGCCCGAGCGCCACACCTGGCCTGGCGCCGGCCCCCAGGTGCCCTCGACCGCGGCCCGGGCGCCGGCGGGCAGTTCGGCGAACCACTCGCCGTAGCGCTCGACGGCCAGGCGTCCCGGCGCCTGGGCCAGCTGGCCGGCGGCCAGGACCGGGTCCTCGTAGGTGAAGCCGTCGGCCAGGGCGGCCATGAGGGCGTCGCCGTCGGCGGGGATGTCGTCGACCCGGTAGCCGGCGTCCCGCAGGGCGTGGAGCAGGCGGACCGCGCTGGCCGGCGTGTCCAGGCCCACGGCGTTGCCCAGGCGGCTGCGCTTGGTGGGGTAGGCGGACAGGACGACGGCGACCCGGCGCTCGGCCGCCGGCACCTGCCCGAGTGACGCCAGGCGGACGCTGGTGCCCGCCACCCGCTCGACGCGGTCGGGCACGCCCCGGTAGGCCAGCACGGGCGAGCCCAGCTCGTCACCGTCGTCGACCACCTCCTTGAACGACACCGGCACGCTGACGATGCGCCCGTCGAACTCGGGGATGGCCACGCCCATGGCCACGTCGAGCGGGGACATGCCGGCGTCGCTCACTGCCCAGGCGGCCGAGGGGATGGTGGCGGCCGGCGCCTGCACCACGGGGACGTCGAGGGCGCCCAGGTGGGGCGCGGCCCACTCGTCGTCCTCGCTCCCCTCCGTCCCCCGGGCCAGGGACCCCGACGCCAGCACGGTGGTGACCACGGCGCTGACCCCGGCCTCGGCCAGCAGGTCGAGGGCGGGGACCCGCCCGTGCTCGTCGGGCCGCAGCGAGTAGCAGTACACCGGCACGGCGTCGGCCCCCCGGGCCTCGATGGCGTCGCACAGGGCGTCGACGAACAGCGTGTTCCCGCTGAGCAGGTGGGCGCGGTAGAACACCACGCCCACCGCCGGCCGGCCGGGGTGGCGCTCCCGTTGCCCCCAGTGGCCGAAGGCGGGCACCTCGGCCGGCGGCTCGAAGCCGAAGCCGGTCATGAGCACGGTGTCGGCCACGAACCGCAGCAGGTGCTCGACGTTGGCCAGGCCCCCCGCCACCAGGTAGTCGAAGGCGGCGGCCACGGTGGCGGCGGGCACGGTGGAGCGGCCCATGAGCTCGGCGTCGGGCACGGCCTCGCCACCGAAGGCCAGCAGCGGCACCCGCCGCTCGGCACAGGCCCGGTGGAGGTCGTCGAAGCCGGGTTCCCACGCCCGGCGGCCCCCGAGGAGGCGGACCACCACGGCGTCGACCCCGTCCAGGGTGGGGACCTCGGTGAGCGCCGACGGGTTGGCCGCCCGCACCGGCGGGAAGCCGTCGGGCAGGCCCTCGACCACCGAGCGCAGGGCCAGGATCTCGGTGTCGGCGTTGGTGAGGACGAGGATCACGACGCCCGCCTCGGGACGGGGACCGGGTCGGCGCCGGCGCCGGCGTCCGCCGGCTGCGCCCCCTCGGCCACGATGGCGTCGAGGGCGGCCAGGTCGAGGGAGGCCTCCACCAGGTCGGCCAGGCGATCGAGCTGGGCCTGGCGCTCGGCGGCGAACGACACGCCGGCGGGCACGAACCGCTTGCCGGCCCGCCGGCCCACTTCGGTGAGGAAGGCCGCCCGAAAGGCGTCCTGCTCGAACAGCCCGTGGAGGGTGGTGCCGAGGAAGCGGGCGTCCACCAGGTCGACGGCGCCCTCCTCGTGCTCGCCGTACACGTCGTCGAGGTGGACCCACGCCGCCGCCGCCTTGCCCCGTGCCACCCGCCCGTGGTGGATCTGGTAGCCGGCGGCCCGCTGGCCCATGGCCTCGCCCCGGCGCTGGCGGGTGACCTTGTCGGGGGCGAAGGTGGTGGTCACGTCGAGCCAGCCCAGGCCCTCGACCTCACCCCGGCCCGACTCCACCGTGTCGGTGATGCGCCGGCCCATCATCTGCTCGCCCCCGCAGATGCCGAGCACCAGGGCGCCGGAGGCGTCGATGGCCCGGTCGAGGCCCCGGCCCCGCAGCCAGTCGAGGTCGTCGACCGTGGCCTTGGTCCCAGGCAGCACCACCAGGTCGGGCCGGCCGAGGGCGCCGGCCGAGTCGACCAGGCGCACCTCCACGCCGGGCTCGACGGCGAGGGCGTCGAGATCGGTGAAGTTGGCGATGCGGGGGAAGCGCACGGCGGCCACGTCCAGGGTGTCGGCCACCGCCGGCGCCGCGGCTGTGGGCCCGCGCCCGGCCAGCGCCAGCGAGTCCTCGGCGTCGAGGGCCACGTCGTGCACCCAGGGCAGCACCCCGAGGGTGGGCACCCCGCACCGGCGCTGGAGCTCGGCGGCGCCGTCGCCCAGCAGGGCGGGGTCGCCCCGGAACTTGTTGATCACGAAGCCCCGGACCAGGGCCCGGTAGCGCTCGGGCAGCAGGGCCACGGTGCCGTAGAGGGCGGCGAACACGCCGCCTCGGTCGATGTCGCCCACCACCACAGCGGGCAGCCCCGCCCGCCGGGCCAGAGGCAGGTTGACGATGTCATGGGCCAGGAGGTTGATCTCCGTCGGGCTCCCCGCCCCCTCCGCGATCACCACGTCGTAGCGGGACCGCAGGTCGTCGAGGGCGCCGAGCACCACGTCCCACAGCTGGGGCTTGAGCTCGTGGTAGGCGGCGGCGTCGAGGTGACCCGCGGGCCGTCCCATCACCACCACCTGGCTGGTGCGCTCGCCGGTGGGCTTGAGCAGGATCGGGTTCATGGCCACCTCGGGCTCGGCCCCGGCGGCCACCGCCTGCACGCCCTGGGCCCGTCCGATCTCGTGGCCGCTCGCCGTCACCCACGAGTTGAGCGCCATGTTCTGGGACTTGAACGGCGCCACCCGCACCCCCCGGCGGGCCAGCAGCCGGCACAGGCCGCTGACCACGTGGCTCTTGCCCACGTTGCTGGCGGTGCCGCACACCATGAGCCCGCCCCTCACCGCCGCCCCCCGGGCGGTCTCCGGGCGGGTTCCGTCGCCGAGCGACGCTGGGGGACGACAACGGCAGGCACAGGGTGACGACGGTAGTGCCGGAGCCCCGACAGGTCCGCCGCTACCCTGCCGCGCATGGCCCGCGCCCGTTCCCTCGTGCTCATCAACACCGGGCACGGCAAGGGCAAGTCGTCGTCGGCGTTCGGGGTCATGGGCCGGGGATGGGCCCGCGGCTGGCGGGTCGGGGTGGTGCAGTTCATCAAGGGCGGCCAGTGGAAGACGGGCGAACGCAAGCTGGCCGACCACCTGGGCATCGAGTGGCACACCCTGGGCGACGGGTTCACCTGGGAGTCCACCGACCTCGACGAGTCGGCGGCCAAGGGCCGCCACGCCTGGGAGGTGGCCCGGGCCAAGCTGGCCTCGGGCGACTACGACTTGCTCATCTTCGACGAGCTCACCTATGCCGTGACCTTCGGGTGGATCCCGGTCGAGGAGGTGGTGGCCGGCATCCGTGAGCGGGCCGAGCACACCAACGTGGTTATCACCGGGCGGGACGCCGCCCCCGAGCTGATCGAGGTGGCCGACACCGTCACCGACATGCGCAAGGTCAAGCACGCCTTCGACCAGGGCATCACCGCCAAAAAGGGCATCGAGTACTGACCGTGGCGCGGCTCGGGCCCCGGCTGGTCGTGGCGGGCACCGCCTCGGGGGTGGGCAAGACCACCGTGGCGACCGGGCTCATGGCCGCTCTGCGCCGGTGGGGGACGGCGGTGGCGTCGGCGAAGGTGGGGCCCGACTTCATCGACCCCGGCTACCACGCCCTGGCCACCGACCGCCCCGGGCGCAACCTCGATCCGTGGATGTGCGGGGAGGAGACGATGGCGCCGCTGGCCGCCCGGGCCGGGGAGGGCGCCGACGTCCTGGTGGTCGAGGGCGTCATGGGGTGCTTCGACGGAGCCCTGACACCCCGGGTCGAGGACCAGGCGCCACCGGTCGACCTGGCCAGCACCGCCCACATCGCCCGCCTGCTGGAGGCACCGGTGGTGCTGGTGGTCGACGCCGGCGGCATGAGCCGGTCGGTGGCCGCCGTGGTGCAGGGGTTCCGCGACTTCGACGACCGGCTTCGCCTGGGCGGCGTCGTGCTCAACCGGGTGGGCAGTGCCGGCCACGAGGCCGCCCTGCGGACGGCCCTCGAGCCGCTCGGCGTGCCCGTGCTCGGCGCCCTGCACCGTGACGACCACCTGGCCTGGCGGGACCGCCACCTCGGCCTGGTGCCGGTGGCCGAGCAGCCGGAGCAGGTCCGGCGATCGCTCGACCGGCTGGCCCGGATCGTGGGCGCCTCGGTCGACCTCGACGCGGTGGTGCGCTTGGCCGCGTCGGCGCCGGCGCTCGTGACCGAGGCGCCTCTCGCCGCCCGGCCGGTGGGTCGGGCCCGGGTGGCGGTGGCCGGCGGTCCGGCGTTCAGCTTCTCCTATCCCGACAACCTGGAGCTGCTGGCGTCGGCCGGTGCCGAGCTGCTGCCGTTCGACCCGTGCGCCGACCCCGCCCTGCCCGAGGGGGCGACCGGGCTGGTGGCCGGCGGGGGGTTCCCGGAGGTCTTCGCCGGGGCGCTGGCCGCCAACCGGCCCCTGCTCGACGACGTCCGCCGGAGGGTGGCTGCCGGCCTGGTGACCTGGGCCGAGTGCGGAGGGCTCCTGTGGCTCTCGCGCTCGCTCGACGGCAGCCGGCTGGCCGGGGCGCTGCCCGGTGACGGGCACATGACCGGGCGCCTGTCGCTCGGCTACCGGCGGGCGACAATTCGCCGGGACAGCCCGCTAGGTCCCGCCGGCACCGCCCTGTGGGGCCACGAGTTCCACTACTCGGAGCTGGCGCCGGCGGGGGACGGCCTCGACCTGTCCGGCCGCCACGGGCGGGCCACCGCCGGCTGGGCCTCGCCCACGCTGGTGGCCTCCTACCTCCACCTCCACCTGGGCGGGGCGCCCGAGGTGGCCGAACGGTTCGTGGCCGCGGCCACGCCCGCCGGCGCCGGCGAAGGGCGGGCGTCGGCGTGAGCCGCGCTCCCATCGAGCAGGTGGGCGCCGACCTGCGGGAGCGCCGGCGCCGCCTCATCGCCTACGAGCAGCCGACCCGGGACGAGTGGGACACCGACCTGGCCGCCTACGACGCCGCCCTCGCTGTTGCCGCGGGGATGCTCGAGGTCCCCGTTCCCGGTGCCGGCGAGAAGGGGCGCCTGCTCAGCGCCGGCGAGCGCCAGCAGCTGGAGGAGTCACTGGCCGCCGCCGGCCTCGACGTTCGCACCGGCGACCTCTGAGGATCCTTGGGGCCGGGGCCGCCCGGTCGCCGACGGGCGGCGATCCAGCTCCCGCTGCTCAGGGACGAGCGAGCCCTGTTTCGGGTGACGGCGCCGCTCAGGGCTGGGCCACGCCGCCCGGGTTGTCGATGACGTAGCGCCACGTGCCGTCCGCCTGTCGGCGCATCACGTCGGTGGCGGTCCCGGACTGGCGGAACACCTCACCGTCCGGACCGGCGGCCTCCATGGTCCACTGCGACAGCACCAGGGCGATGTCCCCAGAGATGACGACCGTTGGTGGTGGCCCGGGGATGATCCGGGGCTTCGACTCCAGCATTTCGAGGACCGCGTCCCGGATCTGGTCGCGACCCCGCAACTCCGTGCCGCTCGCCGGATCGATGAACACCGCGTCGGGCTCGAACAGGTCGAGCAACGCCTCGACGTTCTCTCCCGAGATCGCCTGCTCCACCAGGTGATCGGTCTCCTGTGGGGTGCTTCCTGCCATGTCATCCTCCGTGCCGGCCCCGCTGTCCGGCGCATGATGCCACTGGGCGGCGGCGAGGCCTGCGAGACTTCCGGCGTGGTTCCCCTCGGACGCCTGAGCGTGGTGGCCCTGGACTGCCGTGACCCCCGGTCGCTGGCCGCCTTCTACAGCGCCATCACCGGCTGGGACGTCGAGGACGACGACGGCGACGGGGAGTGGGTGCAGCTGCGCAGCACCGGCGGCGTCACCCTCGCCTTTCAGCTCGCCCCCGACCACGAGTCGCCGGTGTGGCCGGGCGGAGAACGGCCGCAGCAGGCGCACCTGGACTTCGACGTCGACGATCTCGACGCCGGCGAGGAGCAGGTCCTGGCCCTGGGCGCCCGCAAGGCGGATTTCCAGCCCGGCACGAGCTTCCGCGTCTTCCTCGACCCGGCCGGCCATCCCTTCTGCCTCCTACGCGGCGGCTGACCCCGGCACTGCCGCGGGCGGGCCTGGACGCCGCCGCTCCACTAGGGTCGCCCCGTCTGCAGTGCACGGGAAGCCGGTGCGAGCCCGGCGCGGTGCCGCCACTGTGACCGGGGAGCGAACCCCCATGACGCCACCGGCGACGGGAAGGCGGGGGTGAGCGTCGATCCGGGAGCCAGGAGACCGGCTGCGGGCAGGAAGAGGAGCGTCCCACGAGGCATGGGATGACAGCAGCGCTGATCGGCGTCGGGGTGGGCCCCGGTGACCCCGAGCTCTTGACCCTGCGAGCCCTCCGGGCGCTGCGGGACGCCGACCGCGTCTTCGCCCCGGTCAGCGACCCCGAGGTCGAGGGTCGGGCCGAGTCGGTGGTGCGCCGGGCCGCGCCCGAGGTCGCCGTCGAGCGACTGGTCTTCGTCATGGCCCGCCAGGGCACGTCCCGGGACGCCGGCATCGCCGAGGCCGCCGGCCGGCTGGTCGAGCACCTCGACGCCGGCGAGCGGGTGGCCTTCGTCACCCTCGGCGACCCCAACCTCTACAGCACGGTGTCGTCGGTGGTGGCCGCCGTGCGAGCCCAACGCCCCGCCGTGCCGGTGGAGACGGTGCCGGGGATCATGGCCTTCCAGGACCTGGCCGCCCGGGCCGGCACGGTGGTGGCCGACGGGGCTGAGGTGCTCACCGTGGTCACCGGGCTGGACGGCACGGACGCCTTCGACGCCGCCGTGGCCGACCCCGCCGCCGCCGTGGTGGTCTACAAGGGCGGGCACCACCTGCCCGAGCTGGCCGAGCGCCTGGGCCAGGCCGGTCGCCTGGACGGGGCGGTGGTGGGCGAGCTGCTCGGCCTGGACGGCGAGCGCGTCTGCCCGGTGGCCGAGCGGGCCGGCGAGCACGCCTCGTACCTGGCCACCGTGGTCGTGCCTCCGCACCGGACCGAGCGGGAGGCGCCGTGATCTCGTTCGTGGGCGCCGGCCCCGGCGCCGCCGACCTCATCACCCTGCGGGGGCGCGACCGCCTGGCTGGCGCCGACGTGGTGGTGTGGGCCTCGTCGCTGGTGCCCGAGGCCCTGCTCGGCCACTGCCGGGCCGATGTCGAGGTGCACGACTCGGCGGCCATGACCCTCGAGGACGTGCTCGACGTCTACCGGGCCGCCGCCGGCGCCGCCGTGGTCCGGCTGCACTCTGGCGACCCGTCGCTCTACGGCGCCGTGCACGAGCAGATCGACTGGTGCGTCGAGCACGGGCAGGAGTTCGAGGTGGTCCCCGGGGTCACCTCCCTGTCGGCGGCGGCGGCTGTGCTGGGCCGGGAGCTCACCGTTCCCGGCGTGTCCCAGAGCGTGGTGGCCACCCGCCTGCCGGGGCGGACGTCCGACTCGGTACCGCCGGGCGAGTCGATCGCCGCCTTCGCCGCCACCGGGGCCACCATGGCGGTGTTCCTGTCCGCCGCCCGGCCCCACGAGCTGCAGGCCGAGCTGCTGGCCGGCGGGTCGGCCTACACCGCCGACACCCCCGCCGCCGTGGTGGTGCGGGCCACCCGGCCCGACCAGCAGGTGGTGACCACCACCGTGGGCCACCTGGCACGCGATCTCGAGGCCACCGGCGCCCGCACCACGGTGTTGGTGCTGGTGGGAGGGGCCCTGGCCGGCGGCGGCCGGCGCAGCCACCTGTACTCGCCGGACTACGCCCACGGCTTCCGCCGGCGCTCGGCGCCGGGCACCACCGCGGGGCGGCCGAAGTGACCGCCACCTCGTCTCCACCGACCGGCGCCGGGCTGCGCACCGGCTGGACCACGGGCACCTGCGCTGCCGCCGCCGCCAAGGCCGCCGCCCTGGGCCTGGCGGCGGGGGCTCCGCCGCCCGAGGTGGAGGTGGCCCTGCCCGGCGGCCGCCGGGTGCGCTTCGCCGTGGAGGCCGAGAGCCCGCTGCGGTGCGTGGTGGTCAAGGACGCCGGCGACGACCCCGACTGCACCGACGGCGCCCGCATGACCGCCGAGGTGACCTGGGCGCCGCCGGGGACGGCCACGGCGCTCCGCAATGGGGCCGGCGTGGGCACCGTGACCCGGCCCGGCCTGGGCCTTCCCGTGGGCGTGCCCGCCATCAACCCCGTGCCCCGGCGCATGATCCTGGCCGCCCTGGCCGAGGCCACACCCCGCCCGGTGGTCGTCACCTTCTCGGTGCCCGGGGGTGAGGCCATGGCGGACAAGACCACCAACGCCCGCCTCGGCATCCTCGGCGGCATCTCCATCCTCGGCACCACCGGCGTGGTGCGCCCCTTCTCCACGGCGTCCTACCGTGCGTCGGTGGTGCAGCAGATCGACGTGGCCGCCGCCAACGGGGCCGATGCCCTGGCCCTGGCCACCGGGAGCCGCTCCGAGGGAGCCGCCCGCCGCCTCCACCCGGAGCTGCCCGAGGTGTGCCTGGTCGAGGTAGGCGACTTCACCGGGATCGCCCTGCGCCGGGCCGCTGCTCGGGGCGTCCGCCGGGTCGCCTTCGTGGGGATGGTGGGCAAGATCGCCAAGCTGGCCGCCGGCGTGATGATGACCCACTTCCACCGGTCGCGGGTCGATGGCGAACTGCTGGCCGAGGCGGCCCGGCAGGCAGGGGCGCCGGCAACGGTGGTGGCGGCGGCCACCGAGACGGCCACCGCCCGCCACTTCTTCGAGGTGTGCGACGCCACCGGCGTGACCGGGCCGCTGATCGAGCTGTGCCGGCGGGCGGCCCGGGCCTGCGCCCACCATGCCGGCGGTGCCCTCGACGTCGAGGTGACCATGGTCGACTTCGAGGGCGAGCGTGTGGTCGCCACCGCCGGCTGCGGGCGGGCGGGTTGACGCCGATGGTGGCCAGCGTGGCGGTGGTGGCCCTCCTCGGCGGGGAGCCGGTGGGCAAGGCGGCGGGCCGCGCCCTCGAGGCCGCCGACCTGGTCGTCGGCGGCCGCCACCAGCTCGACGCCTGCCGGCCGCTGGCCGCCCGCACGCTGGCCATCGAGGGGGGCCTGGGGCCGGCGCTCGACGCGGTGGAGGCCGAGCCCGGGCGGGTGTGCGTGCTGGCTTCGGGCGACCCCGGCTTCTTCGGCGTGGTCCGAGCCCTGGCCGAGCGCCTGGGGCCGGAGCGGCTGGAGGTCCACCCCGCCCCGTCGTCGGTGGCCCTGGCCTTCGCCCGCCTGGGCCTGCCCTGGGACGACGCCACCGTGGTCTCGGCCCACGGCCGCCCGCTGGCGGAGGCGGCGGCGGTGGCGGCTGGGTCGCCCAAGGCGGCGGTGCTGGTGTCGCCCGGCTCGCCGCCCGAGGCGCTGGGGCGGGCCCTGGTCGACCGGGGGACGGCACCGCGGCGGGTGGCGGTGTGCGCCCGGCTGGGCGAGCCCGGCGAGCGGGTCGACGAGACCGACCTGGAGGGGCTGGCGGCGGGGACGTGGGATGCCCGCTCGGTGGTGGTGCTGGTGGAGGCCGCCGCCGCGGTGGCGCCGGCGCCCACCTTGGCGTGGGGGCGTCCCGAAGCCGCCTTCGCCTCCCGAGGCGGGATGGTCACCAAGGGCGAGGTGCGGGCGGTGGCGCTGGGCAAGCTGGCCCTGCCCGCCTCGGGCGTGCTGTGGGACGTGGGCGCCGGCAGCGGCAGCGTCGCTGTGGAAGCCGCCGCCCTGGCGCCCGGGCTGCGGGTGGTGGCGGTGGAGCGACGGTCCGACGACGCCGGGCGCATCCGGGCCAACGCCGAGCGCCACGGCGTGGCCGTCGAGGTGGTGGAGGGCGAGGCTCCCGACGCCCTGGACAGGCTTGCCGACCCCGACCGGGTCTTCGTCGGCGGCGGCGGCCTGGCCGTGCTCGACGCCGTGCTGGCCCGCCTGCGCCCCGGAGGCCGGGTGGTGGCCACCTTCGCCGCCCTCGACCGGGCCGCCGCCGCCGCCGAGCGGCTCGGCAACCTGGTGCAGGTCTCGGTGCAGCGGGGCGTGCCTGTGGGCGGGAGCACCCGGTTGCAGGCGGAGAACCCGGTGTTCGTGGCCTGGGGCCCGGGGGCGGACGGGTGAGCGCGCCGCAGCTGCCGAGGGTGCTCAGCGTGTCGGTGACCGAGCGGGGCGCGGTGCTGGCCGCCCGCCTGCCGTGGGAGCACGCGCCCGGACCGGCGGGCGAGGTGGTGCGCCGGCGGTGGGGCAGCGTCGAGGGGTTCGTGCTGTTCTTGGCCACCGGCGCCGCCGTGCGCATCGTGGCCCCGCTGCTGGCCGACAAGCGCACCGACCCGGCGGTGGTGTGCGTCGACGAGGCCGGTCGCTTCGCCGTGGCCCTGTGCGGCGGCCACGCCGGCGGCGCCAACCGCCTGGCCCGCGAGGTGGCCGGGATCCTCGGCGCCGAGCCGGTGGTCACCACCGCCACCGACGCCGTGGGTCTGCCTGCGCTGGACGACCTGACCGGTTGGGTGGCCGAGGGCGACGTGGCCGGGGTCACCACTGCCGTGCTCGACGGGCGGGCGCCGGCGGTCGACAACTCGAGCGGTTGGCCGCTCCCGCCCGGGCTGGTCTCCGGTGACGGTCCGCACCGGGTGGTGGTCACCGACCGGCTGGTGCCGTCGGCACCGGGCGTGGTGGCGCTGCGGCCGCCGTCGCTGGTGGCCGGCGTGGGAGCGTCGAGCGGGGCCCCGGCCGACGACCTCGAGGCGCTCTTGGCCGGCGCCCTGGACGGGGCCGGCCTGGCGCCGGCGTCGCTGGCCGAGGTGGCCACCGTCGATCTCAAGGCCGCCGAGCCGGCGGTGGTGGCCGCGGCCGCCGGCCGGGGCGTCCCCCTGCGGACCTTCCCAGCCGCCGCCCTGGCCGAGGTGGAGGTGCCCTCGCCCAGCGCCGCGGTGCGCTCGGCGGTGGGCACGCCCAGCGTGGCCGAGGCCGCCGCCCTGCTGGCCGCCGGCCCGGGAGCCGAGCTGGTGGTGACCAAGCGCAAGAGCGCCACCGCCACCGTGGCCGTCGCCCGCCGGGCCCGTCCACGCGGGCGCCTGTCGCTGGTCGGGTTGGGGCCGGGTGGCGCCGCCTCCCGCACTCCGGCCGCCGGCGCCGCCGTGGCCGGCGCCGAGGTGGTGATCGGCTACGGGCCCTACCTCGACGCCTGCGCCGACCTGCTCGGCCCCGGCCAGGAGGTGCTGGCCAGCTCCATCGGCGACGAGGTGGTGCGGGCCAAGTCGGCCTTGGCCGAGGCCGCCGGCGGGCGGAGGGTGGCGGTGGTGTGCTCGGGCGACGCCGGGGTGTACGGCATGGCGTCGATCGTGCTGGAGCTGGCCGGCGACGAGGCGCCGGGCCTCGACGTCGAGGTGGTCCCCGGGGTGACCGCCGCCCTTGCCGCCGCCGCCGCCCTCGGCGCCCCGCTGGGTCACGACCACGCCAGCATCAGCCTGTCCGACCTGCTCACCCCGTGGCCGGCCATCGAGGCCCGGCTGCGAGCGGCGGCCGAGGCCGACCTGGTGGTGAGCCTGTACAACCCCCGCTCGGCCGGCCGGCGCTGGCAGCTCGACGCCGCTCGGCACATCCTCCGCGGGCATCGGCCGACGGCCACGCCGGTGGGCGTGGTCACCGACGTGGGCCGCCCTGGCCAGCACGTGCACGTCACCACGCTGGAGGACCTCGACCCCGAGTCGGTGGGGATGACCACCTGCGTGGTGGTGGGGGCCTCGACCACCCGCCTGGTCGACGGGCGCATGGTCACGCCCCGGGGGTACGCGCCATGACCGTGGTCGTCGCCGCCGATCGCTGCACCGCCTGCGGGCTGTGCCTGGTCACCTGCCCCGAGGCCGCCCTGCTGCCGGCCCCGGGGCGGCCGCTGGTGGTCGACGCCCGCTGCACCGGCTGCCTGGCGTGCGTCGAGGTGTGCCCCCGGGACGCCCTCGACGAGGTGCGCCCGTGACCCCGGCCGTCCACCCCATCGAGGCCGAGAGCTACCGCATCCTCGAGCAGCGGGTCGACCTGTCAAAGTTCGGGCCCGTGGCCCGCGCCGTGGTGGCCCGGATGGTGCACGCCACCGCCGATCTCGACTACGTCGGGTCGATGGTGGTGGACGAGGCTGCGGCCCGGGCGGGCGTGGCCGCCCTGGAGGAGGGGGCGCCGGTGGTCTGCGACGTGGAGATGGTGCGGGCCGGCGTGGCCGGGGCGCCGGCGTGCTGCCACCTCGGCGAGGTGGACGGGGTCACCGCCGCCGGGCGGACCCGCACCGCCGAAGCCATGGCCCAGGCCGCCTGCGCTCACCCGGAGGGGGCGGTGATCGTGGTCGGGTGCGCTCCCACCGCCCTGGTCGAGGTGGTGCGCCTGGCCGGCGAGGGCTGGTTCCGCCCGGCGCTGGTGGTCGGCCTGCCGGTGGGCTTCGTCGGGGCGGCCGAGGCCAAGGAGGCACTGCGGGCCAGTGGACTTCCTGCGCTCAGCAACGTGGGCGAGAAGGGCGGCAGCGCGGCGGCCGCGGCCGCAGTGAACGCCCTGGTCCGGCTGGTGCCTGAGGGATGACCGGCGACGCCGCCCTGTTCATCGTCGGCCACGGCAGCCGGTCGGCCGCCGGCGTGGCCGAGTTCCGGGCGCTGACCGACCTCGTCCACGCCCAGGCCCCGCACCTGGCCCTGGGCAGCGGGTTCATCGAGCTGGCCGAGCCCCATCTCGACGAGGGGCTCGACGCCCTCGTTGCCGGCGGCGCCGGCCACGTGGTGGCCGTGCCCCTGGTGTTGCTCGCCGCCCGCCACCTGAAGGACGACGGTCCCGCCTTCCTGGCCCGGGCCCGCCACCGCCATCCCGGCGTGCGCTTCAGCTACGCCTCCCACCTTGGCCTGCACCCGCTGGTGCTGGAGGTGGCCGAAGAGCGGATCCGCTCCACGCGGGGCGACGACAGCAACGGCAACGGCCACGGCGGTCCCGCCGGCACCGCCGTGCTGCTGGTGGGCCGGGGCTCCACCGATCCCGACGCCAACTCTGACCTGGCCAAGGCCGCCCGGCTGCTGGGCGAGGGCCGGAGCCTGGGCGGGGTGGAGCCCGCCTTCGTGTCGCTGGCCTCGCCATCGGTCTCGGAGGGGCTGGAGCGCTGCCGGCGGCTCGGCGCCCGCCTGGTCGTCGTGATCCCCTACTTCTTGTTCACCGGCGTCCTCGTCGAGCGCATCGCCGCTCAGGCGGCGGCGTGGGCCGGCGAGCACCCGGAGGTCGACGTCCGTACCGGGCCCCACCTCGGCGCCGACCCCCGCGTGGCCCGGCTCGTGATCGACCGCTTCGACCAGGCCGTGGCCGGCACGTCGGTCACGCCCTGCGACGGCTGCGTCTACCGCGTGGCCCTTCCCGGCCACGAGGCCGAGGTGGGGCGCCCACTGGCGCTCGGCGTTCATCACCATGCTCACCACAACCACTCTTCCCCTGCCTAGGAGGCATCCCATGGAACCCACCCCCGCCGTCGCACCCCGCACCGTCCCGCTGTGGGCGTGGTTGGTCGCCACCCTGGCCCTGGGGCTCGTCTACCTGCTGGCCGCCGACAACGGCCTGGTCCTGGGACGGGCCGCCGGCGTGATCCACGAGCTGTTCCACGACGCCCGCCACTTCGCCGGCGTGCCGTGCCACTGACCCTCACCCGAACGGTGGCGCCGTGAGCCTGGGGCGCTGCCTCGGGCGCGGTGCGGCCGCCGGGGCGGCGGGCGGCGTGGCCCTGGCCCTGACCCTGGCCGTGCTCGGCGGGGCGGCCATCTCCGAGGCCGTCGAGCTGGAGGAGGCCGGCGGCGGCGGTGGAGGTCCCTTCAGCCGGGGGGTGCAGCAGGTGGCCGGCGTGGTGGGCGCCGTGGCGCTGGGCGTGGCCGTGGGCGTGGTGTTCGCCGTGGTGTTCGTCGCCGCCCGGCACCGGCTGCCCGGGAAGGACGACTGGCGCCGCTCGCTGTGGCTGGCAGCCGCCGCCTTCGCTGCCGGGCACCTGGTGCCGGCGCTGAAGTACCCGCCCAACCCGCCGGGAGTGGGTGACCCGGCGACGGTGGGCCGGCGCACGGCGCTGTACGTGCTGCTGATCGCCTTCTCGGTGGTCGCCACCGTCGGTGCGGCCCGTCTCAACAACTGGCTGGCGGCGAGAGGGACGGCGGCGGCACCGCGGCACCTTGTTGCCGTGGGGGTGTGGCTGGCGCTGGTCGCCGTGGCCCTGGCCGGCTTCCCGCCGCCGCCCGATCCGGTGGAGGCGCCGGCCACTCTGGTGTGGCATTTCCGCCTCACGGTGCTGGGGGGGTGGCTGGGGCTGTGGGCGGTGCTCGGCGCAGTGTTCGGCTGGCTGTCGCTGTCGCCGGCGGAGCGCACGGGGCGGGAGAACGGCGACAGCGCCGACGCCGCCGCCGAGGAGGCCGGCGGCACCTCGTCGCGTTCGGACTAGCCCCGCGCCGCCCGTCAGGCGGTGGCCGCCAGCGCCCGGGCCAGCCGCTCGAGCCCGGCCGGGCCGGGCACGGCGATCCGGGCCGACCCGGCGAGCGCGAAGGAGGTGGCGTCGCGCACGAGCACACCGCAGGGGGCCAGGCGTTCCCGCAGTCCCTCGGCCCCGTCGACCAGCAGCCAGGGGGCGTCGGAGGGACGGGGCCGCAGGCCGGCGCCGGCCAGCAAGGCGGCCAAGTCATCCCGCAGGGCGGCGATGCCCCGGGCCCAGCCGGGCAGGTCGGTCCGCTCGAGCAGGCGGGGCAGCAGGGCCAGGGCCAGGCCGTTGACCGCCCACGCCGGCTGGCGCCGGCGGAGGCGCTCGATCAGGTCCCCGCCGGCCAGCACGTAGCCCAGCCGCAGGCCGGGGCAGGCGAACACCTTGGTGAGCGAGCCCACCACCACGCCCTCTTCGTCACCCCGGGTCCAGCGGCCGGTGGCGAGGGGGTAGAACGCCTCGTCCCACACCGCCGCCCGCTCGCCGGCGCGGGCCAGCAGCCCGGTGGGGTTGTGGGGGTTCGACCGCCAGCGGGGGGCGCCGGCGTCGACCGTGGCCAGGTGCCGGCGGTACAGCGAGAACTCGGGCTCGTCCACCCGGCCCCGTTCCTGGTCGGCGGCCACCAGGGCGATGGCCTCCGCTCCGCCGTTGGTGAGCAGCACCTGGTCCGGCTCCACGCCCACCGCCTCGGCCAGGCCGGCGGTGGCTCGGGCCGGGTCGGGATAGCGCCGCAGGCTGCCGAGGGCGTCGGCGGCCAAGGTAGCCACGTCGGGGGCCAGGGGGTTGAGGCTCAGCGACAGGTCGAGCACGGCGGCGACGTCCACCCCGAGGGCGGCGGCCAGGCGGGGCCCGTCGCCGCCGTGGGGGGAGGGCGGGGGGATCACTGCCATCGGCCCGTGACCACCGCCCCGCCGGCCAGGGTGGCGGCCAGCAGCGCGCCCACGTCGGCCGACAGCCGGACGGCGCGGCCGATGTCGTCGCCACCGGCGGCCGGCCCGGTGCCCACCGACGCTCGCCGCTCGGTGCGCCCGCCGTAGCAGTTGGTGCCGCCCAGGCGGACCCCGAGGGCGGCGGCGAAGGCGGCTTCGGCCACACCGGCGTTGGGTGAGGGGTGGGCCGGCGCCTCGTGGCGCACCGCTCTCCACACCGCGCCGGCGGCGCTCGGGCGGGCGCCGGCCACCAGCACGGCGGTGACCCGAGCGGGGGCCCACCCGGCCAGGTCGTCGAGGCGGGCGCTGGCCCAGCCGTAGCGGTGGTAGCGGTCGCTGCGGTGGCCGACCATGGCGTCGAGGGTGTTGACCGCCCGGTAGCCCAAGGCGCCCGGGGCGCCGGCCACCGCCGCCCACAGCACGGGGGCCACCACGGCGTCGACCGTGTTGTCGGCCAGCGACTCGACCACGGCCCGGGCCACCTCGCCGGCGTCCAGCCCGGCGGGCTCGCGCCCGACCAGGCCGGGCAAGAGCCGGCGGGCGGCCTCGAGGTCGCCGGCGTCGAGGGCGGTGGCCACGGTGGTGGCGGCCTCGCCCAGGGCCCGTCCGGCCACCGCCACGTAGGTGGCGACGGCGGTGGAGCCGATGGCCCGGCCGGCGCCCAGGCCCAGCCCCAGGCCGACCACGGCGTGGACCGCGCCTCGTGCCCGGCAGTCGGCGTACAGCCGGGCCTCGACCGCCCGCATGGCCGTTCCGAACGCCGACACCGGGTGCGGCCGCAGGGGGGGCTCGCCCAGGGCCCGATCGGCGACCACGCCGCTGGCGGCGGCGAGCGACCGCAGCGCCAGGAGGCGCACGCTCACCAGCGGGCGGCGGCCACGACCAGGCCCGCCGTCTCGGCCACCATCCCGGCGGCGCCCAGCACGTCGCCGGTGAAGCCGCCCAGCCGGCGCCGGCCCAATGCCAGCACGCCGGCGGCCGCCGCCAACGCAGCCACCAGCGCGGCCACACCGGCGAGCCCGTGGCCGCCCACCACCAGCACCAGGGCCACGACGCACCCGCCGGCGGCCAGACCCGCCGGCCGCCCGCCCAGGAACGGTGTGGCCAGGCCCGAAGGCCGGGCGTAGTCGAGGGCGCGGGCGCCCACGGCCATGGCCGTGCGGGAGGCGCACCACAGCCCGGCGAGCAGCAGGGGCGCCGGCGCCAGGGCGGCCACGGCGACCAGGCGGGCCAGCAGCACCGAGACCACGGCACCGAGGGCGAAGGCACCGGTGTCGACGTCGGCCATCACCGCCAGCCGGCGCTGGCGGTCGAGGTGGGGCGCGAGCAACCCATCGGCGCTGTCGGCCAGGCCGTCGAGGTGCAGCATCCCGGTCAGGGCCAGGTCGACGGCGACCACCACGGCGGCGGCGACCAGCGGGGGCCAGACCAGCGCCGCCGCCCACCACGCCACCCCCACCACCAGGCCGAGCACCGCTCCGACCACCGGGAACCACGGGAGGGCGCCGGCGCTGGGGGTGGCCGGTCCTCCCAGCGGGGTCAGGAAGCTCAGGGCGGCGCGCATCACGCCTCGGGTACGGGCGCCAGCGGCAGCGTCCGCCCGGCCACCACGAGGAGGACCTCGTCGGCCACGGCCGCCACCGCCTGGTTGAGCTCGCCCACCACGTCGCGGAAGCGCCGGCCCAGCTCCGTGGCCGGGTGCACCCCGAGGCCGACCTCGTCGGAGACCACCACGGCGTCGCCGGCCCGCTCCACCAGGGCGGCGCACAGGCCGCCGGCGTCGACGGCCAGGTCGGGCGACGCCGCCACCCAGGTCCCGAGGGCGTCGACGAGCACGGTGCCCGAGATGGCCCGCAGCACGGCGGGGAGATCGGCTCCGGCCTCCTGGGTGGTCCACGCCGGCGGACGGCGGGCGCGGTGAGCGGCGATGCGGGACGCCAGAGCGGCGTCGCCGGGGTCGGCGACGGCGGTGGCCACGTAGGTGACGGGGACCCCCGCGCGGCCCGCCAGCCGCTCGGCCACCGCCGACTTGCCCGAGCGGGTGCCGCCCAGCACCAGGGTGATCATCCGCCGGACCGGGCGGCGTCGCGTGCCCCTTCGAGCACGGCGGCGTGTACCGCCCGGGCCAGGCGAGCGCCCCACTGCGAGCGGGGCCCGGCGAACAGGGCGGGGCGGCCGGTGTCGGGGCAGGCGATGCAGGCAGCGTCGCTGGCCGTGCCGGTGGCCGAGACCCCGAGCTCCCACAGGGCCTGGGCCTTGGCCTCGGTGGCGGTGCCCACGGCGTTGACCAGGGCGGCCTCCGACAGGCACTCGGGGACGAAGACGACGAGGTTGATGGTGCCCACCACGGGGACACTGCCCGCCACCGCGGGGGCCGCCGCCCACGTGGGGTGCCCCAGCCCGACGGTGGCCGCCACGCTCACGCCTCCGTCGGCCTCACAGCGCACCGAGCGGACGTCGGCGGCGGTGAGCATGCCCACGCCTCGACCCGGCAGCCCGCAGGAGACGCCGAGCTTTCGCAGGTGGTGGTCGGGGTCCCGCCGGCTGTAGGAGGACGGCACCTGGGCGTTGATCACCCAGCGGCGCAGCCCCAGCCCACCGCCGTGGGGCGCCGAGGCGATGGTGCGCAGCGGTTCGCCGGCGCGCCACACCAGCACCGGCCACTGGCGCCCCGTCTCCTTGTAGGAGCGGAGCTGCGGATGCAAGACGTCCACGCGTCACCCCATGCTCGGGCAGGCAGGTCTCCGGACTCCCGGATCACCGCTCGCCCCGGCCTTCCCACCCCGAGAGGTCGTGGCCGTGCTGGGGTTCGCTCCCCGGTCACCGTTGCGGGACAGCCCCGGACTCGCACCGGGTTCCCTGCGCTGCGGGGGCGATGGTAGTGCAGCGGGGTCCGGCGCTCAGCGCCGTTCCGCCCGCCGGCCCTGCCCGGTGGGCGGCGCATGGGCGCCGCCCACCGGGACAGAGCTCAGGAGGTCAGCCGGTGGTGACGGTGGCGTCCCGGAAGCTGCCTCGCAGGCCGGGACCGATCTCGCCGGGGCCCTTGGTCAGGTCGCCCCGTGCTCCGACGAAGTCGGCGAAGTGCCCGCGCTGGGCGCAGGTCGGCTGGCTCGGGTTACGCTGGTGCGCCAGGCAGGTGAGGACACCCTGGATCGAACCGCGGCCCTCGAGGCCGGCGAAGGTCCCGGTGCTCTCGGTGGGGGAGAACTGGAACTGCCCGCTGACCCGGACCTCGTTGTCGGAGACCCGGCGGAACCTGGCCTCGAAGTGGGTGACGATCACGTTCTCGCTCTCCGGGCGCGTGGGGCTCAGCGCCTCGTTCGCGCACAGGACCGTGGTGATGGTCCCCTCGATCGTCCCCTTGTCGCCCTTCACGGAGGTGATGGTGCCCTCGACGCGGTGGCGGACCGGAGCGGTGCCGTCGGCGTCGTCATCGACGCCCGGGTAGTCGGGCCTGAAGTCCAGGCCCAACTCGTTGAACGGTGCGGGCAGGCGGCAGGGACGGGACGAGTAGGTGAAGTCGTCGCCTTCGGCGAAGTCGAAGGGCAAGCGGTCGGTGTCGAACAGCAGGCCCGAGAACACAGGGTCGTTGTTGCTGTGGGTGTGCACGGTGATCTTCACGCCGCCCTGGGCCTCGGCCTTGCCGCGGTCGTCGGCCTGGCCCGGGGCGTGCGCCTTGCCCTTGCCGTTGTCATTGCGCTGGGCAGAGGCCGGGCTGACGCCGACGAGGGCCATCATCAGGGCCAAGGCCAGCAACACGTGCAGTTTCTTCATGTTCGGTGTTCCCTTCGTTGAGAGTGGATGGTTCAGCCAGTCGGTGGGGCCTGTGCCCCACGAGCACAGGGAGTGCGGGTCCCGCCGACCACGCTCGTGTGAGACGGGGGCCGTTGTTCCCCTGCACCGGCCTTACCTAACACCAAGCTGAAAGTAGTGGAGTGGTGCAGGATCGCAAATTCGCTCCACACGGACGCCGTGGTGGTGGGAGCATGCGTGCCCGTAGCCGTCCTGACCGTCCGCGATGACTTTCCGGAACGCATGCCGTCTCAACTTGCAACTCACCAGGCGAACGATCCCTGCGAGCCGCCACATGGCATCCCACCCACCGCTGGCCATCGAAGCCACCGGGCTGGTCAAGTCCTTCGGCGGGACCCGTGCCGTCGACGGCGTGGACCTGGCGGTGCGCACGGGCTCGGTCTACGGCGTGCTCGGCCCCAACGGCGCCGGCAAGACCACGGCCATCCGAATGCTGGCCACGTTGATCCGCCCGGACGGGGGCACCGCTCGGGTGCTGGGCCATGACATCGTGGCGGAGGCCGATGCCGTGCGGCGGGCCGTCACCCTCACCGGCCAGCTGGCCTCGGTCGACCAGGACCTCACCGGCCGAGAGAACCTCGTTCTGCTGGGACGCCTGCTCGGCCTTCGTCGTCGGGCGGCCAAGGACCGGGCCGACGAGCTGCTCGCCGCCTTCGGGCTCTCCGAGGCCGCCGGCCGCCTCGTCAAGCACTACTCGGGGGGGATGCGGCGGCGGCTCGACATCGCCGCCAGCATCGTGGTCACCCCGGAGCTGATGTTCCTCGACGAGCCGACCACGGGGCTGGACCCCCGGTCTCGCAACCAGGTCTGGAGCATCGTCCGGGCGCTGGTGGCCGAGGGGACCACGATCCTGCTCTGCACGCAGTACCTGGACGAGGCCGACCAGCTCGCCGACGGGATCGCCGTCATCGACAACGGCAGGGTGATCGCCGAGGGGACGCCGGCGCAGCTGAAGGCCTCGGTGGGCTCGGCTGCCCTGCACGTCCGCCTGCTCGACCCCGAGCAGCGCCCCGAGGCCGAGCAGGTGCTGGGCCTGACGCTCGGCCCCGTCACCCTCGAGCCGGACCCCGCTGCCCTGTCGGCCACGTGCGACGATGCCGACCGTGGCGCCGAGGCGGTGGCCCAGCTGGCTCGCTCGGGCGTACGCATCGCCGGGTTCTCGCTCGGTCAGCCCAGCCTCGACGAGGTGTTCCTGGCCTTGACCGGCCACCCGGCCGAGGCCGTCCCGCCCGGGCAAGGGGCGTCGATCGAGGAGGGACAAGCGGTATGACCAGCAATCCCACCCCGCAGGCGGCGCACCTCGCCGGCGCCGACGAGGCGGCAGTGCGCCGGGCCATCTCCTCGACGCCCCGTCCGCCCCAGGCCGGGGCGCTGTCGGCGGCGCTCACCTTTGGCTGGCGGGGGATGCTCAAGGTCAAGCACGTGCCCGAACAGCTCATCGACGTGACGATCACGCCGGTGATGTTCGTCGTGCTGTTCACCTACCTCTTCGGTGGGGCCATCGCCGGGTCCACCGCCGCGTACCTCGACTACATCCTCCCGGGCATCCTGGTGATGTCGGTGCTGTTCACCACCGTCTACTCGGGGATCGCCCTCAACACCGACCTGACCACCGGCGTCGTCGACCGCTTCCGCTCGCTGCCCATCTGGCGCTCGGCGCCCCTGGTCGGGTCACTGCTGGGCGACAGCGTGCGCTACCTGATCGCCGGCACGGTGATCATCGTCCTCGGGGTGGTCCTCGGGTACCGCCCCGGCGCCGGCGCCGGCGGGGTGCTCTCGGCGCTGGCCCTGGTGGTGGTGTTCGCCTTCGCCCTGTCGTGGGTGTTCACCACCGTCGGACTGCTGATGCGCTCGCCCAACGCGGTGATGATGACGGGGTTCATGGGGATCTTCCCCCTCACCTTCCTCTCCAACGTCTTCGTCGACCCCGCCACGCTGCCGGCGCCGCTCGAGGCGTTCGTGAACGCCAACCCCATCTCCATCCTGGCCACGGCGTCACGAGGCCTGATGGAGGGCCACGCCGCAGCCGGTGACGTCGCCGTCGTGCTGGCGGTGGCGGCGGGGCTGACGGTCGTCTTCGCCCCCCTGACCACGCGTCTCTACGGCAAGGGGTGAGGGCGCCGTCGTCGACTGAGCGCGACGGGATGGGTGGTGCCATCACCGAAGCGCCAGATGCCGCCTCCACAGTGGGGGTAATGGTCCAGCCATGACCGGCGACGTCACCGCCACGGCGCGACCGACATCTCGCGCCCCGGTGAGGATGACGTCACGGTGACGGAACTGCTGCGGCGACTGCGGCGTGCATGGTCGCGTCTGGTTTCCGGCTACTGGTTCATCCCCGGCGGGATCGTGGTGGTGGCGTCTGCGGTCGCACTGGCGCTCCTGGAGCTCGACGCAGAGCTGGTCGACCAAGGCCGTTCCATCGGCTTCACCGGTGGCCCGGAGAGCGCCAGGGCGCTCTTGTCGTCGATCGCATCGTCGATGCTGACCCTCACTGCCCTCGTGTTCTCGGTCACCATCGTTGTCCTGCAGTTGGCGAGCGGTCAGTTCTCGCCACGAGTTCTGCGCACCTTTCTCCGAGACCGGCGCAGCCAGACGACCCTCGGCGTGTTCCTCGCCACCTTCTTGTACGCCCTCATCGTGCTACGGGCGGTACGGGGTGACGGCGGCAGCGTCGACCGCTTCGTCCCCGGTATCTCGGTGGGTGTGTCGTTCGCGCTGGTCGTCGTCTCCGTCGCGTTCTTCATGCAGTACATCCACAACATCACGACGTCGATCCGTGTGATCGAGATCATCGACCGCATCAGCAAGGAGACAGCAGCGGCCATCGAGCGAATGCATCCCGCCGACTTCCAGTCCGCCGACGTCGGCCTGCCCTCGCTTGCTGCTCCCTCTGCGACGGTCGGTGCGGCGACCCGGGGCGTCGTCACGTCCGTCAACGTCGATCGCCTGTGTCGCATCGCCGAGGGGGCGGATGTGTGCCTCGCCGTGGTGCCGCGCGTCGGCGAGTTCGTGGCGACCGGCATGCCCCTGGTCGAGGTCCACGGCGACGGCGACGGTGTCGACGATGACGCCGTCCGCAGGGCCATCTCGCTCGCCAAGGAGCGCCAGCTCGACGAGGACCCCGCATTCGGCTTCCGCCAGTTGGTCGACATCGCCGAGCGAACGCTTTCGCCTGGGGTCAACGATCCAACCACAGCGGTGCAGTGCCTCGACCACCTCCACGACCTCCTCCGGCGACTGGCGCACCGCCCCCTGCCGCGCAGTGTCACCCGCACGTCGGAACAACGGCTCCGGGTCGTGTTGCCCCGGCCGGCCTGGGACGACTACGTGGCCCTGGCGGTGGACGAGGTCCGCCACTGGGGGGCGGGGTCCCTCCAGATCCACCGCCGGATGGCCGCCCTGCTCGACGACCTGGCCGCGGAGGTCGCCCCCGAGCGGGCGGCGGCGGTCGCCGGCCGGCGCCGGCTCCTGGAGGCACGCCGAGACGACCTGCCCGCTGCCGAACGGCCGAACGTCGTGGACACGCGGCCGCCGGCGTGAACCGTCGGGGGCCGCCCGCCGAGGGCTCCCACCACCGCAGGTCTACGATGGAACCGATCTCGTTCCCCGAGGGGAACCTTCAAGGAATGCGGTACAGCCCCGGGGACGTAGCTCAGCCTGGCTAGAGCACCTGCTTTGCAAGCAGGGGGTCGTGGGTTCGAATCCCATCGTCTCCACCACGAAACTCCTGGTCAGAGGCCATGGACCCGCCTTCGATCGAAGTCGGTCTTGCCGACGTAGCCACTCTGGACGTAGCCTTTTCGCCAGTTGGCTACGTCGGGGGTGTCACGGTGGCCGGGAAACCCAGCGTCCGCTGGAATGAGTCGAAGCAGCGGTGGATGGCCTGGGTCCGTTTCCCGGACGGCTCTCGCCGCAAGGTCGAGCGGGTCGAGAAGACCGACGCCCAGGCCGATCTCGACGAGCTGCTGGCGCTGCGAGCCCAGGAGCAGGCGCCCGAGCCGAGGCGCACTAAGCAGCTCACGTTCAACGACGTGCTCGACGACTGGTTCGAGGCCGGCTGCCCGAACGTGGCGCCGACGAGGAACTCCCGCCACGCCCGCCAGAAGTCGCCCAACACGATCGCCAACGCCCGCCAGCTCCTCGGGACCAGCGTGCGGCCGGTGATCGGCCACCAGTGGGTCGACCGCACGACGACGGAGCGGCTGGAGGCCCTGTTCAAGGACATGGCCGACCGGGACTACGCCACGAGCACGATCGACCGGACCTGGAACTACCTCAACCAGGCGTGCCAGCACGCGCAGCGGGCCCGGCGGATCAAGCTCAACCCAGCTGCTGATGTCCTGCTGCCGGCGCGCCGTCCGTCGGAGCCTCGCAAGAGCCTCTCGATCGAGCAGGCGGAGAAGCTGATCACCAAGGGAATCCCTTCCGACCCCCGCCCGGCGATGTGGCTGACCGGACTGATGTGCGGCCTCCGGCCGGGGGAGCTCGCCGGCCTGCGGTGGCCCTTCGTCGACATCGACTCCGACGAGCCGAACCTGACCATCGCTGAGCGCGCGCTCGAGGTCGAGGACAAGTACGTGGGTCAGGCCTCACCAAAGACCGAGCGAGGCAACCGACGGATGGCGCTCCACCCGCTGCTCGTGGCCGCGCTGGTCCGACATCGGGAGGAGCAGAAGATGCTCGGGCTCTACGACGACGACGGCTTCGTCTTCCCGACGAGGAACGGGACGCCGATGACGATGTCGAACCTGCGGCGCGCCTTCAAGGCGCTGTGCAAGAGCACCGGCCTCGGCGACGACTGGACCACCTACGAGCTGCGCCACTCCTTCGTGTCGCTCGTGTCCGACCAGCTGGACGACCTGGTGAAGGTGGCCGACCTCGCCGGCCACGTCGACACTCGGACGACCGAGGGCTACCGCCACTCGGTCAGGCCGGCTCTGCCGCACGCGGTCGAAGCCTGGAACGGGCTGCTCGAGCGGCAACAGGGCACGAGCTGAGCGCGACAGGAGGCGACGTTCTGGGACCCTCGCTCCCGGGATTCGGGGCAGTCGTTGTCGGCTTGCCACCCCAGCCAACCGGCGTTGGAGGGCAGTCGCGACCGTGCTTCGGGGGAAGCGCGTAATACGGCACCTCGCGGCGCGAGCAAGCGCCGATAGCCGTCCCTGCCCGGCCCAGCACGCGGTACCAAGCGCCTGATCGGTGCGCCCACTGGCCGGTGGACGAAGTCGGGCAGTGACCCGCCAGCGACTCGACCGGCTGCAGAGACGTGCGCTGGGGCATACCGTCGTCGTCGTGGCTCGCAAGAAGGTGACGGACCAGGACCGGCACGAGGCGGTTCGTCGGCTCCTCGTCGGTCTCGTCGCCGGCCAAGACGGGTTGGAGCTGTCCGCGGCGGCGGTCGACCTTCACCCGAAGAACGACACCTTCCCCGGCGAGGTGTACCTGCAGGTCGCCGCCGAGGTGCTCACGGAGACCGTCGCGGCGGGCGGCGGGCCGATCGAGTACGAGGGTCTGCGTGAGACGTACCTCGAAGAGATCGAGTTCCGGGGCAAGGACAACCGCAAGATCCAGTACGCCGTGCTATGCAGCGCCGCCATGGCTGGCGGGTTGGAGCCCGATCTACTCGACGAGGTCGTCTGGTGGGGCAACGACGACTTCTGGCGCTACGGGCTCTTCGCGGCAGTAGCGCTCATCCGAGCCAGCGCCGATCATCGTGGCATACCGGTGGAACGGGTTGTCGCCGAGTTGGCCGGTCGGCATGGGATCTCTCTGGAGGACCCGCTCGCGAATGGGTGATCTGATGAGCGGCCCCACGCCAGGTAACGGCACGTAGGGGCGCCTCAGCCTTGGCCGAGAGGCCGCCTATCTGAGTCGACGGCCTTGAGCTCAGGCCCGGCCGCGAGTAACTCAATTTCACCCCTGTAAGGTCGGGCGCACCGAAGCTCACATCGGCAGGACCTCGCAGCGGTGAGCCCGGCGAGCTGCCCCGTGTCCGAGGCGTTCGCTACGCCGGAACGTCGGATTCGAGCGGCAGACCGGCTTCAGCCCAGTCTTCCTTCCCCTCGACGTACTCGTGGACGTTCGTGTAGCCGAGTTCGACAAGGCGCCGCGCCGCGACGTCAGAGTTGGGACAAGGCGTGTTGGCGCAGTAGACGACCACGAAGTCGTGCTTGTTCGGCAGTACGTTGGGCGCCAGCTCGTCGACGCGGTCGTGAGGCAGGTTGCGGGCCCCTGGAAGATGGGCGTCGGCGTAGTAGGTGGGGCCGAGTGCCTCGACGATGGTGAGATCGGCGCCGGCGTCGATCCGAGCGGCGAGCTCCTCACGTGCGATGCGGGGAACGGACATGCTGCCCTCCTTAGAGTTTATGTGCATCAGCACACGATAGCAGACGTGTGCGTACGCACGCAAGTGCTACGCTTTCCGCATGGCCGGCGCCCGAGCGGAGGACACCAGGCTGGCTGCGTGGCGAGCGTTGCTGCTCGCCCATGCCGGCTCGCTGCGCGCCATCGAAGCGGACCTGGCGGAGGAAGGAACCATCAGTCTGTGGTGGTACGACGTGCTGTTGGAACTCGAGTGGGCCCCTGAGCGCCGGCTACGCATGCAAGAACTCGGTGCCCGGGCCGTGCTGTCCCGTACCCGGGTCAGCCGCATCGTCGATGAGCTCGTCGACGCAGGCCTCGCCGAAAAGACGCCAGATCCTGGAGACGGGCGAGCCACCCTTGCCTGCATCACCGCCGCCGGCAGACGGGAGCTGAGACGGGCCGCTCCTCACTACCTCCGCAGCATCGAGGACCACTTCACCAGTCTCATCACCGCGGACGAGCAGCGGGTCCTGGCCGAGGTGCTCCTGCGAATCGCCAGACACCACGGTCGCGGGTGAGACATCGGCGGGGCACAGCCACGACTGACTGACTTCGACGCGGAGAGCCGCGAGCACCGACAACCCGCGATCGCCGGCCGCGGACGCTCAGCGGGCGGGAAGCCTGATCACTGGGCTTGCGGCAAACCCACAGAGCCCACGCGTTACCGTTTGGCGTGCCCTACCACCTGGCCCAGGTCAACATCGCGCGGCTGCGGGCCGCCCTTGACTCCGAGGAGCTCGCCGACTTCGTCGCCGCCCTTGACCCCGTCAACGCGTCGGCCGATGAGGCTGTGGGCTTCGTGTGGCGCCTTCAAACCGAGGATGGCAACGCCACGGCGGTGCGGGCCTTCGAGTGGGACGCAGCAGGGAGCGCCGGGGTGATCGTGAACCTGAGCCTCTGGGAGTCGGTCGACGCGCTCGCCCACCTGGGTGTACGGGGACTTGCACCGCCAAGTACTGCGGCGGCGCCGACAGTGGTTCCACCGCGTCGAGGAGGCGACCTCCGCTCTGTGGTGGGTACCCGAGGGGCACCGGCCAACCACCAAGGAGGCAGAACACCGTATTCGACACCTTCGCCAGACAGGTCCGACCCCCTTGGCCTTCGATTTCCGCCGCGCCTTCCCACCGCCCGACCAGCCCCGGTCGCCAAGCGACCGGAAGCGCCCGCATTGGCACTGCCCTGCGTAGCCGGACTTGCAGCACGGCAACTGCCCGACGGCCTCAGCGAGAGACGGGTGGTGCCGCTGAAGGAATTTCTCGCCGTGGGCGCCGCAGGCGAGGAAGACTGCACAGGCATGCCTTTGCCTCCCGCGCTTCCCGGTGAGCGCCTCGAGCTGCGCCGCTGGCGCGAATCGCACCTGGACCGGCTCCTCCCTGCGGTCGCTTCCAGTCTCGGGGAACTTCGACGGTGGATGCCTTTGGCTCAAGTAATGCCATCAGCCAATGCTGAACGAGCGGCGATCCGAGCGAGCTCTGACAGATTCGAGCGCGGCGAAACCTTCGACTACTTCCTCTTCGAGCGAGCCACGGACGCCCTGGTCGGGGCCGCCGGGGTCCGCCTACCGACACCGGGCACCGCGGAACTCGGCTACTGGGTTCGAAGTGATCGGCACCGCCGCGGGTACGCCACCGAAGCGACCCGTGTCCTGACCAGTGCTGCGTTCAACTACCTGCCCGGCATCGACGTCGTCGAAATCCACATGGACAAGGCGAACACGGCCAGCGCTGCCGTGGCGGCGAAGCTCGGCTATCGCCTTGACGGCGAGGAAGAGCGTGAGCGTCTCACCCCAGGCCACAGCGGAACCGGCTTGATCTGGTCAACAGACCGCACGACTTGGGCGAGTGCATCCTCTGCGCGTTCGGGCTGATGCCGCGACCGTCGACGCCGCCAGGAACGCCCAATGCCGGCTCGCCGGCTCGTCGGCCAGCGCGAACGGTTGATCGGCGTGCTCAGGCGCCGGCGACGGTCTCCCTGCTCCGCCGTGACAGGACCTTTGCGATCGGCACATCGGCCGGCCTTTACCCGGCGATCGTGGACACGGGCAGGCCGCCGGTCACCGGCCCGACCCGGTGAGTCAGGTGGCAGTCGTCGCCACTGCGATTCGGTAGCCGCCGTCGAACACGTCTTGCTCCCGCAGCCGGCCATGCTGACGATCCCAGTCACCGGATTCGAGGGCGGCACGGAGCCGAGCGGTCCCATCCTGCCGGTCCTGCTTGGACAGCATCGCAAGCCATGAGGTCCCGGCTTGGACGGCGGGGTCCAGGTAGGCTTCGGGGCGCGCCCAGAAGGCCACACCGAAGCCATCGACGCAGTCCCGGGGTACGAGCACTGGCGTGACTTCGATGACGTCGAGGTAATCTCGAAGGAACTGCTCTCCCGGCGGGGCCGTCTCCGTGGGCAGCGAGAGCGCGGATGGGAAATAGTCGAGCGCCCAGAAGCTGTGCGTCACGTGTTGCTCGAAGAAGAAGACAACCTGTCGGTCGGACACGCGGGCCATTTCTCGAAGTCCCGCGGCCGGATCGGTCCAGTGATGGATGGTGAGCACGGCCATCGACGTGTCGAACGTCTTGTCGGCGAACGGCAACGACTCGGCGGTGCTCCGGACTGCGGGCGCTCTCTCGCTCGTCCGATGCCGCAGCATCTGCGCCGATGGTTCCACCGCCACCACTGGCCGGTCCCGGGGTTCGTAGTTCCCGGAGCCAGCGCCGACGTTGAGATTCTACCCAGGCCCGAGG
>DASZDK010000022.1:0-23530 GCA_035942035.1 Acidimicrobiales bacterium | reverse complement strand
CCGTAGCCGTTCGCAGGGGTGTTGTGGGCGGCGGCGTCCGAGCGGACCTTGGCGATCACCTGCGCCGGCTTCAGGCCCGAGCAGGGACCGGCGGCCCCGGCCTCGCCCAGGCACAGGGCCACCACGCCGGCGACGTGTGGTGCGGCCATGGACGTGCCCGACTGGACGACGTCCCGCTTCGAGGGATCGGTGGAGACGATGCACACGCCCGGGGCGGCGATGAGGTGGGCGACTCCTGCGGGGGTGGCGGCAAAGTTCGAGAACGAGGCGTAGGTGTCGTCGCTCTCCGGTGCCGAGGGCAGACAGTCTGCGCTGCCGCCGAGGGCGCCCGGGCGGCCGTCGCTGTCGGCGGCGGCGGCCACGGTGAGGACCTCAGGGTAGGCGGCGGGAACCACGGGATCGGTGGGGTGGTCGAAGTCCCACCGCTGGTTGCCGGCGGCCACGACGTAGGTGACACCGGCGGCGATGGAGTTGCAGATGCCCCGGTGCAGCGGGTCGTTGGGGCTGGTGCAGGTGCCCACGGGAGTGCCCAAGCCCCCCAGGCTGAGGTTGGCCACGGCGATGTCGTTGGCAGGGTCGGCGTCGCTCCGGGTGGCGGTGACCCAGTCGATGCCGCAGAGGATCTGCGAGAAGGTGCCGGCGCCCGTGGCGTCGAGCACCTTGACGGCATGGACCCGCGTACCCGGCGCCACCCCGACCACGCCGGCACCGTTGTTCCGCGCCGCCACCACGCCCGCCGCATGCGTGCCGTGGCCGTTGTCGTCCTGCGCCGGCCCGCTACCGACGCAGTTCTTGCCGTGGACAGCGGCCAGGTCGCCATGTGCGAGGTCGATGCCGGTGTCGATGATGGCCACGTTGGCGGTGCTGGCCTGGCGGGCGGTGGTGGCGGTGGCGGCTTCGATGCGCCGGACACCGGTGGGCGGCGAGTCGCCCGGCGCCAGAGGGACGGCCCCGCTCGCCTGCACCGGGCGATCGGGGCTGACCAGCTCGACGGCGGGATCGTCCCGCAGGGCGGCGGCCTGAGCCTCGGAGAGCTGGGCGGCGAAGCCCTTCAGGGCACGGTCATAGCGGTGGTCGGCCTTGAAGCCCTGGCCCCGCTCGAGGGCGTTGGTTCTCCCACGGGGATCGGCCACCGACGGCCGGAAGACCACGATGTAGCGGCCGGGAACGTGCTCGACCTTGCGGTCCTTGGCCACCGGCGCCGGCCGCTGGAACGGCTCAGCCGGGGCCGCTCCCGCCACCGCGGCGGGCACGGCAGCCAGGACGAGTGCGAGGGCGAGGGCGAGCGCCAGGGTGGTGGGGCGGCGACGCATCGACCGTGCTCCTTCCGTGGGACGGCCCGCCCGCCCTGCCCTTTGGTTATCGGTCCGGGAGCCTACGCACTGGAGGGGTATTACGCACGTGATGCCGCCTCGAGGGCGACCTCGGCGACTGCGGCCGCCACGCCAGGTACTCGGCCTGGCAGGAGAGGGAGACGTCGCGGCCGGCGCCGGCGGAGATGGACTCGCCGTCGACCGTGGTGGTGCGTATCTGCATGGACTCCCTCATACCCGGCGCCTCCCTCAGCACCGGTGTGGTCTTCAGAAGTGGTAGAGCCCGGCGCCGAAGGCCCTGGGGTCGGAGGCTTCGAGGTCCCGGGCGAACTCGGTGAACGACTCGGTCACGAACGAGCCGGAGGAGCTGTCGGCCAGGGTCACGGTGGTGCCCTCGGCGGTGCCGTTGCCGTTCATGGCGGTGACCACCCGCAGGTGCACGGTGTTGTTGCCCTCGAACGGGTCGTCGCTCACCACCCACAGCGGTCCGTGCTCGGCGAGCAGGCGGGCCAGACCCGCCACCGAGGGGCGCATGGGTGCCTTGCCGGTGAGGCCCAGGGCGCCGGCGAAGGCCGCCAGCTCGACTGCCGACAGCCCCTCGTCGCCCTCGAACTTGGCGCGCCAGTAGTCGCCCAGCGGCTCGACGACCTCATCGATGGACAAGGGTCTCCTCGCCTGCCACGACTTCAGCATCGTCCCCGCCGCCGCCCAGCAGGTCATGGGCGAAGGCTGGCGGACGAGGTGCAGCTCGGGCTCGACCGACATGTCGATGTGGCGGCCCGGGGCTCGCTGGAGGCGGGTGGCGTACCGCAAAGCCCTCTTGACGAGATCCATCTCCGACCCATCTCCGGGCGAGGGCCCCGAGCACGCCGGGCTTCGCCGGTACGGTACGCCACGGCGTCGCTCACCGTCCCTCCTGGTCCCGACGTGGAGGCGACGTTCGTGCCGGCTCGGGGCGGAGCGCCATGGCGGGCGGGTCGGCTCGCCTCCTGGCGCACCGGGAGGCGATCGGAGGGCCCGACGAGCTCCTCGAGCGCTGACCCTCCCGAGTGGCCCGGGCGCCGGAGCCATCTCAGGCGGTGCGGGGAGGGCGCGTTCACGAGCCGGTGTAGTCGGACCCCGACGAGCTCGCAGAGCGGCCGGGTGTGGCGGCGAAAAGCCCGTCAGGACGAACTAGGTCAGCAGGGCGTGCGCCGGCAGCGCCACACTGGCGATCTACCACGAAAGCGGACGGGCGCCACGCGGCGTGTGCCGGTTAGCGTCCGGCCATGGCGGATCAAGAGGAACCGGAGGGCGGGCAGCCCGGGACGGGCCCCATCGTGCTGGTCTCGCACCGCGGACCGGTGCAGTTCGGCCGAGAAGACGGGGAGCGCACCGCTGAGCGCGGTGGCGGGGGACTGGTCACCGCGCTGTCGGGGCTGGCCGGCCAGCTCTCGGAGGCGCTGTGGGTGTGTGCCGCCCTGACCGACGAGGACACCGCCGTGGCCGACGAGCATGACGGTGGCGCTTTCGACGTCGACGACGACGGGCTGGCCCTGCGCATGGTCCGGGTCGACCCGCAGGCCCACGAGCAGTTCTACGGGGTCATCGCCAACCCGCTGCTGTGGTTCGTCCAGCACGAGCTGTGGAGCCGGTCCCGCAATCCCGACATCACCCGGGTCGAGCACGACGCCTTCGAGCAGGGCTACGCCGCCGTGAACCGGGACTTCGCCAACGTGGTGGCCGAGGAGGTCACCGCCCGGGGCGGCGACGCCACCGTGCTGGTGCACGACTATCACTTCTACCTGCTGCCCGAGATGCTCCGGTCCGCCTGCCCCGAGGTGTTCATCCACCACTTCGTGCACGTCCCCTGGCCGCAGGCCGACTCCTGGCGGATGCTGCCGCCGTCGATGCGCGACGCGGTGTTCACCGGCCTGCTGGGCAACGACGTCATCGGCTTCCACACCCAGCGCTTCGCCCGCAACTTCGTCCTCGGCTGCGAGGAGCTGCTCGGCATGCCCGTCGACATCGAGCAGGGCACCGTGTCGGTCGACGGCCGCACCGTGCGGGCGCGGGCCTACCCCATCTCCATCGACACCGAGGAGTTCGAGGCCCGGGCCTCGTCGCCGGAGGTGGAGGAGCACCGGGAGGCGCTCTCGTCCATCCGGCGCGAGCACCTCATCCTGCGGGTCGACCGCACCGACCCGTCCAAGAACATCGTGCGGGGCTTCAAGGCCTTCGGCATCCTGCTCGACGACCACCCCGAGCTGTGCGAGCGGGTGAACTTCCTCGCCCTGCTCCAGCCCAGCCGACAGGACGTCGAGGAGTACGCCGACTACACCGAGCGCATCCGCCGGGTCGTGGCCGACGTCAACCTCGAGCACGGCAGCAGCGACTGGCAGCCCATCGACCTGCGGCTCGAGGAGAACCTCGACCAGGCGGTGGCCGCCTACACCCTCTTCGACGTGCTCATGGTCAACGCCATCTTCGACGGCATGAACCTGGTGGCCAAGGAGGCGATCCTGGTCAACCAGAACGACGGTGTGCTGGCGCTGTCGGAGAACACCGGGGCCTACGAGCAGCTGGAGGAGGTCGCCGTCACCCTGTACCCCTTCGACCTCCAGCAACAGGCTGACGCCCTCTACGAGGCGCTGACCATGCCGACCGAGGAGCGCCGCCGCCGGCGGGAGGCGGCGGCGGCCCTGGTGCGGGAGTACGACGTCGGCCGGTGGCTGGGCGACCAGTTCGACGACATCCGCCGGTGGCGGGCGTCTCGCTCGGGCTGAGCAGGAGGGCGGGCGTGGTGACACCGGGGCGGCCGGCAGGGTGACGGTCGGGTTGCGATCCACCGGTCCCCGTGGAAGCAGCCCCCTCGCCAGTTAGCGTTGAGATCGACATCTGAGTCGGCCGCGTGCGTTGCACAGCTGTGACTGGCTTCCTTCGAGTGAGGAGCGGTCATGGCCGACGAAGCGGACGCATTATCTCGGGCTCTGGAGAGCCTGGCCCGCCACCTGGTGCACGAGGAGGGCCTGGAGGCCACCCTCGAGCGGGTGGCCGGGCTGGCGTGCCGGACCATCGGTGACTGCGATGCGGCCGGGATCACCCTGGTGGCCGACGGCAAGCCGACGACGGCAGCCTGCACCGACGACGCCACGCTGCCTCTCGACCGCGCCCAGTACGAGAGCGGCGACGGCCCGTGCCTGGAGGCGTACCGGCAGGGCAAGGTGGTCCGTGTCGAGCCCATCGATGATGACGAGCGCTGGCCCGACTTCGCCCGCACGGCGACGACGCACGGCGTCCACAGCTCGCTGTCGCTGCCGCTGGTGGTGGGTGACGAGAGCCTGGGGGCGCTGAACCTCTACTCCCGCAGCCACCAGGGGTACTCCCGCGACGACGAGGAGACCGGCATGCTCTTCGCCACCCAGGCGGCGGTGGCAGTGGCCAACGCCCAGGTGTACTGGAGCGCCCGGGCGCTGAGCGAGCAGCTGGAGGAGGCGCTGGCCAGCCGCGACCTCATCGGCCAGGCCAAGGGCATCATCATGGCCCAGCGGGGCGGAGGCCCCGACGACGCCTTCGACGTGCTGCGGCGGGCGTCGCAGCGGGAGAACAAGAAGCTGCGGGACGTGGCCCACGCGGTGGTCGACGCCGCAAGTCGCCGCAGCGTCGCCGACCGGTAGCGCAGTTCCTCTAGCGTACCGAACGTACGTTCGATAACGTTCGGGCATGGGTTCGTGCGACCCTCCCGTCCCCTACGCCGAGCTGCACTGCCACTCCAACTTCAGCTTCCTCGACGGAGCCTCCCATCCCGAGGAGCTGGTGGCCGAGGCCACCCGCCTGGGGCTCTCGGCGCTGGCCCTCACCGACCACGACGGCCTCTACGGCGTGGTGCGCTTCGCCCGGGCGGCGGCCGAGATGGGGCTGGCCACGGTGTTCGGGGCCGAGCTCACCCTGGGCGGGGCCGACGGGCGCGCCGGCATGCCCGATCCCGGGGGCACCCACCTGGTGGTGCTGGCCCGCACCCCGGAAGGCTACGCCCGGCTGAGCCGGGCCATCAGCGCCGCCCAGTTGGCCGGCGGCGAGAAGGGCCGGCCCCGCACCGACCTGGCCGCCCTGGCCGAGATGGCCGGGGAGGGCGGCCGGGTCGGGCAGTGGCAGGTGCTCACCGGGTGCCGCAAGGGGGCGGTGCCGGCGGCGCTGTGCGAGCGGGGCCCCGCCGCCGCCGGCCGCGAGCTGGCCCGCCTGGTCGAGGCCTTCGGGCGGGAGTGCGTGGCCGTGGAGGTCTGGGACCACGGCGATCCTCTCGACTCGGCTCGCAACGACGCCCTGGCCGCCCTGGCCACCTCCGCCGGGGTCGAGGTGGTCGCCACCAACAACGTCCACTACTCGGTGCCCGCCCGCCGGCCCCTGGCCACTGCCCTGGCCGCGGTGCGGTCCCGGCGCAGCCTCGACGAGGTCGAGGGGTGGCTGCCGGCCGGCGCCGGCGCCTGCCTGCGCTCGGGTGCCGAGCAGGCCCGCCGGCTGGCCCGCTACCCGGGCGCGGTCGAGCGGGCGGCCGAGGTGGGCCAGGCGTGCGCCTTCGACCTGACCCTGGTGGCCCCCCGCCTGCCCGACTTCCCCGTGCCCCCCGGCCACGACGAGATGAGCTGGTTGCGGGCCCTGGCCGAGCGGGGGGCCGAGACCCGCTACGGGCCCCGGGGAGCCGAGCGGGTGCCGGGGGCGTGGCGCCAGATCGACCACGAGCTCGAGGTGATCGAACGCCTGGGCTTCCCCGGCTACTTCCTGGTGGTCCACGACATCGTCGAGTTCTGCCGGCGGGCCGACATCTTGTGCCAGGGCCGGGGCTCGGCGGCCAACTCGGCGGTCTGCTACGCCCTCGGCATCACCAACGCCGACGCCGTGGGCCTGGGCCTGCTGTTCGAGCGCTTCCTGGCCCCCGAGCGCGACGGCCCGCCCGACATCGACGTCGACATCGAGAGCGACCGGCGGGAGGAGGCCATCCAGTACGTCTACCGCCGCTACGGGCGCGAGCGGGCGGCCCAGGTGGCCAACGTCATCACCTACCGGGCGCGCTCGGCGGTGCGGGAGATGGGCAAGGCCCTGGGCCACGGCGCCGGCCAGGTCGACGCCTGGGCCAAGCAGCTCGACGACCATGTTGTTCCCGCCGGCGATGATCCGCCGGCTGGGCTTCGCCCATCGACTCGAGCGTCGTCAGCTGCCCGGCCGCAGGCCGGTCAGCGTTGGCGAGGCGGGATCCCCGAGGCGGTGCTGGCCCTGGCCGGCGAGGTGCTCGACTTCCCCCGCCACCTGGGCATCCACTCCGGGGGGATGGTCATCTGCGACCGGCCGGTGGTCGAGGTGTGCCCGGTCGAGTGGGGACGCATGGCCGACCGCAGCGTGCTCCAGTGGGACAAGGACGACTGCGCCACGGTGGGCCTGGTCAAGTTCGACCTGCTGGGGCTGGGCATGCTCACCGCCATCCACCGCTGCGTCGACCTGGTGGCCGACCACCACGGAGTCGAGGTCGACCTGGCCGCCCTCCCCCAGGAGCCGGCGGTCTACGAGATGCTGTCGAGGGCCGACTCGGTCGGGGTCTTCCAGGTCGAGAGCCGGGCCCAGATGGCGACCCTGCCCCGGCTGCGCCCCCGCTGCTTCTACGACCTGGTCGTCGAGGTGGCCCTCATCCGCCCCGGCCCCATCCAGGGCGATTCCGTGCACCCCTACCTGCGCCGGCGCAACGGGACCGAGCCGGTCACCTACCTGCACCCCCTGCTCGAGCGGTCGCTGGCCAAGACCCTCGGCGTGCCGCTGTTCCAGGAGCAGCTCATGCAGATGGCCATCGACGTGGCCGGCTTCTCACCCGGTGAGGCCGACCAGCTGCGCCAGGCCATGGGGTCGAAGCGCTCGAGCGAGCGGATGGCCCGGCTGCGGGGCCGGTTGTTCGCCGGCATGGCCGAGCGGGGGATCACCGGCGAGGTTGCCGAGGCCATCTACGACAAGCTCGCCGCCTTCGCCAGCTTCGGCTTCCCCGAGAGCCACTCGGTGAGCTTCGCCTACCTGGTCTACGCCAGCGCCTGGCTAAAGCACCACTACCCGGCGGCGTTCTGCGCCGCCCTGCTCGATGCCCAGCCCATGGGATTCTGGTCACCGCACACGCTGGTGCGCGACGCCCGGCGCCACGGGGTGGTGGTGCGCCGCCCCGACGTCAACGCCGGCACCGCCACGTGCAGCCTCGAGGCCTGCGCCCGCAGCGCCGGGGGAGTGGCGGTGCGCCTGGGCCTCGACCAGGTGCGCCACGTGGGCGACGACCTGGCCGCCCGCATCGCCGAGGGCGGCCCCTACGCCTCGATCGACGAGGTGGTGCGGCGCAGCGGCGCCGGGCTGCCGGCGCTGGAGGCGCTGGCCACCGCCGGCGCCTTCGCCAGCTTGGGGCTCGACCGGCGAGCGGCGCTGTGGGCCGCCGGCGCCTGTGCCCAGGCCCGAGCGGACCGCCTGCCCGGGGTGATCACCGGCGTCGAGGCTCCGCCCCTGCCGGGCATGGCCCCTCCCGAGGAGACCGCGGCCGACCTGTGGGCCACCGGCATCGGCGCCGGCGCCCACCCCACCGAGCACGTGCGGGCCCAGCTCGATGCCCGGGGGGTGCTCACCGCCGAGCAACTGGTCACCGCCGAGCCCGGCCGGCGGGTGCGGGTCGCCGGCGTGGTCACCCACCGCCAGCGCCCGGGCACGGCCTCGGGCACGGTGTTCGTCAACCTCGAGGACGAGACCGGCCTGGTCAACGTCATCTGCTCGGCCGGGTGCTGGGAGCGCTACCGGACCGTGGCCCGGACCTCGCCGGCGCTGGTGGCCCGGGGCGTGCTGGAGCGGGCCGACGGCGTGGTCAACCTGGTGGCCGACCACCTCGAGGCCCTGTCCCTGCACGTACCCGGGCGCTCCCGGGACTTTCGGTAGTTCCGGCCCGGACGCGACACAGGCCGCAGGCACCCCTGCGCTGAAGCAGGATGCTGCGGCCTGTGTGACGGTTGCGTGAGCGGTCTAGATGACGCTGACGTTCTGGGCCTGGTCGCCCTTGGGGCCCTGGGTCACCTCGAACTCGACCGCCTGACCCTCCTCCAGCGAGCGGTAACCCGACCCACTGATGGCGGTGTAGTGCACGAACAGGTCGGACCCACCCTCACGCTGGATGAACCCGTAGCCCTTCTCTGCGTTGAACCATTTGACGGTACCGGTAGCCATGACCGATCCCCCTTGTTGCTCGACGGGGTCGGCCTGACGCACGTACCCACTTGACCGCGGGAACGCTACCACTGGACGGGCGAACTGTCAGTGGTCAAATGACAGATCCGAGCGAGGCCACCAACACCGCCAGCACGCAGGCGTTGTAGGCCAGGTGGGCGAGTGTGCTCTCCAGATAGGCGCGGGCCCGCCCGCCCCGCCGGAACCCCCACAGGTACACGGCGGTGAACCACCAGCCGCCGATCGACAGGGCCAGGGCCACTCCGAGAGGGATGCCGATCAACGCGTGGGCCAGGCCGAACACCACCCCCATCCCGATCCGGCGGGTGGTCGACCATCTCTCCGCACCCACGCGGAACATCCGCTCCTCGGCGGCGGCGAACAGGGGAAGTCCGGGGAGCAACAGCACCACGAACACCAGCGGCACGATGAGCTCCAGTGGAGTCCCCGTCGTCTGCTCGGTCCCGCCGGTGACGGGGTTGCCGTAGCCACCGAGAGCCCTCCACCAGCCGACGTCGAGCCCGGGCACCTGGACGAGGGCGGTCGCTGCCGCAACCACGGCGGTGAGCACAATCGGGACCGGCAGCAGGTGACGGGGACGCAGCCCCTTCCACAGGGCCACGACCCGCGCCCGCAGCGGGGCGCGCACGGCGTGGCGGGCCACCCCGACGAGACGCAGGCCCACCAAGGCGAGGACGGCGACGGCGACCACGTCGGTCAGGGCCACGCCGGTCAAGGCCACGCCGGTCAAGGCCACGCCGCTAGCGTGGCAGGTCACCATGGCATTGCTGCGTCGTCGCCTGCTCGTCTCCGGTGAGGTGCAGGGGGTGTTCTTCCGTGACCGCTGCCGGCGCGAGGCCATGGCCGCCGGCGTGGCCGGCTGGGCCCGCAACCTGCCGGACGGGCGTGTCGAGGTGGTGGCCGAGGGCGAGCCCGAGGCCGTGGAGCGCCTGCAGCGGTGGTGCCGCCAGGGGACGCCCCAGGCCGAGGTGACGTCGGTGGAGGCGCTCGACGAGGATCCCGAGGGGTTGAGCGGCTTCTCCACGCGCTGAGTTGCGGGGCGTGTCGCTACGGTTGCCGCCATGGCCCTTCCTGCCGGTTCCGAAGCCCCGGAGTTCGCCCTTCCCGCCGCCGGCGACGAATCGGATCTCCTCAGCCTCGCCGACCTGACGGCCGAGGGTCCCGCCCTCCTGGCCTTCTTCAAGACGAGCTGCCCCACGTGCCAGCTGTCGTTCCCCGTCTGGGGTGAGCTGGCGCGGCGCTACGGCGACAGCGTTCGCGTGGTGGCCATCGCTCAGGACCCGCTGGCCAAGGCCAGGGAATGGCTCGACGAGCGGGAGTTCGAGGCGCCGGTGCTCGACGACAGCGACGGCTACGTGGTGTCGAAGGCCTACGAGCTCGACGCCGTGCCCTCTCTGGTGCTGGTCGACACCGACGGCAAGGTCCTCGACAGCAGCGAGGGCTGGCACCGTGACCGGGCCAACGCCTGGGACGCCAACCTGGCCGAGCTGGCCGGCCGGTCGAGCCCGGGGCCGCTGAGCCCCGAGGACGACGGGCGGCCGCCGATGAAGCCTGGTTGAATGTCCCGCTCCCGCCGCTAGGTCAGCGGCCCGCCGCCGGCGCCCTCCCGCGCCGGCTGATCATCCCGAAGCCAAGGCCCTCACCGCCCCGGCGGTCGGGCAGACTCGGCCCCCGTGCAGCGACGTCGCCTCCGCCTGCTGGCCCGGTACCGGGCCGTGCTCGGCCCCGACGCCGCCAGCACCCGCCAGAGCCTGGTCGCCCTGACCGTCTCGCTGCTGGCCAGCTTCGTCGCCGGCCTCACCCTGGGCTCCATCGAGTCGACGCTCGAGGCGCTTCCCGGCCTGCTCGTGCTGGTCCCTGCGGCCATCGGCATGCGGGGCACCATCTTCGGGGCGCTGGGGAGCCGGCTCAGCACGTCGATCCACACCGGCACCTTCGGGCTCGCCCGCCGGACCGACACCGTGGTGGGCCAGAACCTGCTGGCGGCCGCCACGCTGTCGATCACCACGGCGTTGGCCCTGGCCTTCCTGGCCAAGGCGGTGGCGGTGGTCTTCGGGCTGGAGAACACCATCTCGATCCCCGACCTGGTGGTCATCTCGGTGCTGGCCGGGCTGGTCTCGTCGGCGCTGGTGATGGCTCTGACCGTGGCCCTCGCCGCCGCCTCGGCCCGCGGTGGCTGGGACATGGACAACGTGCTGGCCCCGGTCATCACCGCCGCCGGCGACATGGTGACGCTGCCGGCCATCTTCCTGTCCACCTTCCTGGTGGGCATCGACCTGGTCACGCCAGTGCTGGCGCTGGTCCTCGGAGCCTTCTCGGTGGCCGTGCTCGTCGCCGCCGTGCGCTCGCCCCAGCCCTTGCTCAAGCGCATCCTCGTGGAGTCCTTCCCGGTCGTGCTGGGAGCGGCGGTCATCGGGTTGGTGGCCGGGCTCATCATCGAAAAGCGTCTGGAGTCGTTCGTCACCTATCCAGCCCTGCTCGTGCTCGTCCCCCCCTTCCTGGCCAGCGCCGGCGCCTTGGGCGGCATCCTCTCCAGCCGGCTCTCCAGCGGCTTGCACCTGGGTGTCATCGCGCCCGCCGCCCTGCCCAGCGGGCGGGCCCGCTTCCACGTGGCCTTCACCTTCGCCCTGGCCATCCCGCTGTTCGTGATGGTCTCCGCGGTGGCCGACGTGGGCTCGGCCGTGGCCAACCTGGCCAGTCCCGGCCCACTGCGCCTGCTCGGCGTCGCCCTCCTCGGCGGGTCGGTGGCCACCTTCTTCGTGGTGGTGGTCGCCTACTACGGCACCATCGCCGCCACCCGCCTGGGCCTCGACCCCGACACCATCGGCATCCCCGTGGTCACCTCGTCGGTCGACCTGGCCGGGTCCTTCGCGTTGATTCTGGCCATCGTCGTGCTCGGCATCGCCTAACCTCGACAACGCCGTGGATGAACGACCGCGCAACTTGCGGACCATGATCTCGGAGGCGAAGGACTCCTCCGAGCTCATGATCGACCTCGCCTACGCCTCGGTCTACTTCGGGGACCCGCAGATGGCCGACGAGGTCGACGAGCTGCAGCAGCGGCTGAGCGACTTGGTGCATGACATGCGGGCGGTGTGCGTGATGGCGGCCCGCTCACCCCGGGAGGCCGACGCCATGGCGTCGGTGCTCAAGGTCATCTCGTCCATCGAGCGCATGGGCAACGACGCCGTGGACATCTCCCGGATCGTGACCCGGCGGGTGGGCATCCCCCGAGAGCTGGTGGCCGATCTGTCCGAGGCCGAGGAGGTGAGCCACCGCGTGTCGCTGCGGGAGGGGTCCCACTTCGCCCACCGGGTGCTGGCCGACTTCGAGCTGCCGGTGGCCGTGGGCATGCGGGTGGTGGCCATCCACCGCGATCGCGACTGGATCACCGACGTGGGAGGTGACCAGGTGCTCCTGCCCGGCGACGTCCTCTTCCTGCACGGCTCTCCGGCCGGCATCCCCCGGCTGCGACAGCTGGCCGGGGCCCCGTCGTGGGAGCCCCCCACGGTCCCCGAGGAGCCGACCACCACCGACCTCGGCCGGGCCATCGACGTCCTGGTGGAGATGAAGAACATCTCCACCACCTGCGTGGGCCTGGCCTGGTCGGCCCTGGTCATGCGCGACGTGGGCCTGGCCGCCGAGGTGCGCCACCTCGAGGACCGCCTCGACGAGATGAAGGAGCGCCTGGAGACGTGGGTGCTGCGGTCGTCGGCCCGCTCCAGCGACCCTTCCCCCCTGCGGGGCCTGCTCCACCTCGGCCAGGCCGCCGAGGACCTGGGCGACGCCGCCCAGGAGATGGTCTGGCTCATCGAGAAGCAGGAGGAGGTGCACCCGATCCTGTCCCTGGCCCTGGGCGACGCCGACGAGGTGGTGGTGCGCCTGCCGGTGAGGGCCGGGGCGCCGGTCGAGGGCCGCAGCCTGCGGGAGCTCCACCTCGACATCGACCCGGGCTTCCACGTGATGGCCATCCGCCGGGGCGGGCGCTACGTGTACCGGCCCCGGGGAACCCACGTGCTGCGGGCCGGCGACGAGGTCATCGGCAGCGGCCCCGGCGAAGGGGAGCGCACTCTGGCCGAGATGTGCGGGTGGGTGCTGGTCGACGACGACGAGACCGGCGAGGACGTCCTGGTGCCGGTCGGGGAGCGCCCCCGCTCCTAGAGCCAGTGACGGCGGGTGAAGTAGCGATAGCCCACCACGGTGATGAGCCCCATGATCCCGAGCGCCATGGGGTAGCCGAACGGCCAGCTGAGCTCGGGCATGTGCTCGAAGTTCATCCCGTAGATGCCGGCGACCAGGGTGGCGCCGAGGAGGATGGCGCCCCAGGCGGTCAACCGCTTCATCACCTGGTTCATGCGGTTGGACACGATGGCCAGGTGGGCGTCGACGGCGTTGCCCACCAGCTCGCGCTGGCTGTCGAGCTGCTCGATGGCCCGCAGCACGTGGTCGTAGACGTCCTGGAGGTGCAGCCGGGTCTGGTCGTCGACCCAACTCACGTCGCCCCGCATCAGCGACGACATCACGTCGCGCAGCGGCACCACCACCCGGCGGAACTCCACCAGCCGGCGGCGCACGCTGAGCAGCTCGGCCTGGATGCGGTCCTCGTCGCCGAGCTGCTCGGTGAGGATGCGCTCCTCGAACTCCTCGACCTCGTCCTCGAAGGCATCGTTGGCCAGGAAGTAGCCGTCGACCAGTGTGTCGAGGACCGTGTGGACCAGGGCGCCCACGTTGACGTCGCCGCTGGCCAGCCGCCCGATCCGGGCCCGGGCGGCGTCGAGCGACCACGGCTCCCCGTCCTCGTTGCGCCCCCGGACGGTCACGACCCAGTTGGGCCCGACGAACAGGTCGACCTCGGCCAGTGTGTGGGAGTAGGCCACGAGGAAGGCATGCGTGGGGTAGTGCTCGAGCTTGGGGCGCTGGCCGTGCTTGCGGGCGTCGTCCATGGCCAGGGGGTGGAGCTGGAACTCCTCGGACAGGCAGGCGAAGTCGTCGTCGCCGGGGTCGACCAGGTCGACCCAGACCACGCACCCGTCGTTGACCACGACCTGGGAGATGTCGGCGGGGTCCTCGAGGGGCGCCGATCCGCCGTCGTCGTAGGTGTGGACGGTGAGGCTCACCTGCCGTCGTGAGCCGGCGCATGCCCGTCCCGCAGCAGGTCCGCCACGCCGGCGAGCGAGGTGAGCAGCCCCGAGCTGTCGCCGGGCAGGAAGATCTTGGTGGCCTGCCCGTCGGCGACGTGGCGCAGGGCCTCGAAGTACTTGAGCGCCAGCACGTCGGGGGTCGCCTCACCTTCGTGGATGGCGGCGAACACGCTGCGGATGGCCTCGGCCTCGCCCTCGGCCACGGTGAGCTGGCGGTACTTCTCGGCGTCGGCCACCTGGCGGGTGGCCTCGGCCTGGCCCTGGGCGTCGAGGATGTTGCGCTGCTTGCGTCCTTCCGCCTCGAGGACGGCGGATGCCTTCTCGCCCTCGGCCCGGGTGATGGCGGCCTCGCGGGAGCCCTGGGCCTCGGTGACCACGGCCCGGCGGGTGCGCTCAGCCTTCATGACCTCGTGCATCGACGACATGACGTCGGGCGGAGGATCGACCCGCTGGATCTCGACCCGGACCACCCGCACGCCCCAGTTGTCGGTGGCGTCGTCGAGGATGGTCCGCAAGGAGGTGTTGATCTTGTCGCGCGAGGTGAGGGCCTCGTCGAGCTCCATGTCGCCGATCACGTTGCGGAGGTTGGTCTGGGCCAGCTTGGTGATGGCCAGCAGGAAGTTGCCGACGTTGTAGACCAGTCGCTTCGGGTCGGTGGCCTCGTAATAGATGACGGCGTCGACGCTGGTCACCACGTTGTCCTCGGTGATGACCTCCTGGGGCGGGACGTCGATGACCTGTTCGCGCATGTCGATCGGCGTCATCCGGTCGATGCCGGGGATGATGACGCGCAGTCCCGGGTCGACGGTGTCCTTGTACTTGCCCAGGCGCTCGACCAGGCCACGCTGGTAGGGGCGGATGATCTTGATCCCCGAGGCCACGTAGAGCAGCAGGAGGAAGGCGAGGACGGCGAAGACGATCACCACAGGTGGCACGGCAGGCTCCTAGTCTCTCGGTTGTTCGCCGTCGGGGCCCGGCTCGTCGCTCCCCGCGCTCATCTGCTGAAGTGGCCATACCACCAGCCGCGTCCCGGCCACGTCGACCACCTTCACCGTGGTGCCGGGGGCGATGGCGCCACCCTCCAGGCTCTCGGCCCGCCACTCCTCCCGGCCCAGGCGGACCAGGCCAGTCTCGTGGGGACCGGCGGGAATCGTCTCGATCACGCTGGCGAGCTCGCCCATCCACCGGCGGGCACCGATGCCCTGAGCGGGTGTGCCCTCGTCGAGCCGGCGGGCGAGGGGCCGGGTGGCCACCACCGCGGCGACGGACACGACCAGGAACGCCAGCCACTCGATGCCGACCCCCACCCCGGAGAAGGCCAGCACCGCGGCCACGGCAGCGCCCACGGCGAAGGGCAGGAGGAAGAACGATCCCGGCGACGCCATCTCCCCGGCGGCGCAGGCGGCGGCGACCATCAGCCACACCCAGCGCCAGTGCTCAGGTGAATCCACCCTTTCAGGGTAACGCTCGCAGTGGGCTGCGGCCGGTCGATCGGCGCCCTGCCGGCGTGGGCACGGCGTCGAAAGCATGGGGCCCGACCGCTACCGTTACCGAGATGTCGCTCCGGCCCTCAGACGTGGACCGCCTGTGCCTGATGACCGTGCACGCCCATCCCGACGACGAAGCGTCGAAGGGTGCGGCCACGGTGGCCAAGGCCCGTGCCGAAGGAGTGCGGACCGTCCTGGTCTGCTGCACCGGGGGTGAGGCGGGGGACATCCTCAACCCGGCCATGGACGGCGAAGACGTCCGGGCCCGCCTGCCGGAGGTCCGCATGGAGGAGCTGGCGGCGTCGATGGAGGCCATCGGCTACGAGGAGCTGGTGCTGCTCGGCTACCGCGACTCGGGCATGCCCGGCACGCCGGAGAACGAGGACCCCCGTTGCTTCGCCCGAGCCGACCTGGACGAGGCCGTGGGCCGGCTGGTGGCCGCCATCCGCCGGCACCGGCCCCACGTCCTCGTCATCTACGGCGACGATCAGCGGGGCTACCCCCATCCAGACCACCTCCGGGTCCACGAGGTGGGCGTGGCCGCCTTCGAGGCCGCCGGCGACCCTCTGGCCCATCCCGAGGCGGGGGAGCCGTGGCAGCCGCTCAAGCTGTACTACACGGTGTGGACCCGGGCCCGGGTGCTGGCTGCCCACGAGCGGTTCCTGAAGCTGGGGCTGGAGTCGCCGTACGGTCCGGAGTTCTTCGAGCGGGTCGACCAGGACGACCGGGTCACCACGCGGGTCGACATCTCCGACTTCGCCGACGTCCGCCCCCGCGCCCTGCTCGCCCACCGCACGCAGATCGATCCCGAGTCCAAGCACTGGTTCGGGCTGCCGCCGGAGGAGGCCCGCACCGTCTATCCCTACGACGACTACGTGCTGGCCCGCTCGCTGGTCGGTGAGACCGGCGCCGGCGAGGACGACCTCTTCGCCGGGCTGCGGGACCGCGCCGGCCAGCGGGGGTAGCTCGGCTGCGTCGGCCTCCCCTCCCGGGGTGGTACGCCAGCGTGTGCCCCATAGGGTTCGACAGACGGTTCACCGCGCGGGGTCACGCCCAGGGGGAGCTCGACAGGATGATCGCTTCGGTGGCCCGTCGGCACGGAGGCAGCCTGCTCCCCGGGACGCGGGGACGGGCACGCGTCGCGGGGTGGTGGGCATCGACCTGGATGCCGCATCGCTGAGCGCTTGACCGACCCCCAGCCGCTTGCGGCGACGAGCGCGATGCAGCCCTCAGCCGTCGGTGCCGTACGGGGTCGACCTACCATTACAAGCGCCGCCGCCGCCGCCGCCGCCGCCGCCGCCGGCGCCGGCTCGTAGGCGCAAAGCCGGTGCGCCCGGGGCACGGCCGTCGCCGCCGTACCGTGACGCGGAAGAGCCGGAGGCCCGGGGCCTCCGGCTCTTCGTGTTCGAAGGTGTTCGGCTTCCTAGCGGATCCCCACATTGCGGAGGAGGTCCTGGACGAGGTTCCCGATGTCGGGGCCGAGGATGTCGTTGCCCTTGCCACGGCCACGACCAGGCCTCGGCTTGGGCTTGGGCTCGGGCTGTTCCCCGCCGCCGCCGGTCTGGACCACTCGCGCCGGGTTGTTGAGGTCGTAGCCCTGGTGCGGGATGGCCAGGTAGGGGAACGACTGCAGGTAGGGGCGGTCATTGGCGTTGGCCCCGTCAGTGAGCTGGTTGTTGGGTGCGACGTTGAAGTCCGGCGTAAACGGCGTGGCGCCGGCGACTGCCCGCAGCGCGATGTCGATCACGTCGTCGCCTACTCGTCGACCGTTGGGGAAGCCGTCGGCCTGGCCGGCGAGCAGGCCCAAGCGGTCCTGGTCGGCGAAGGCGGTCGGCTGCACGTCGGTGTTGAGCCGCAGCAGGTCGGCCGGCTGCACGTTGGCCGGCTGGTTCACGTCAGGGATGCCAGTCAGGAAGATGGCGACCAGGTCGTCGCGCGGTGCGGGCGGGGTGTCGATGCCGTAGAGCTGCTCGACCAGCCCGGCGATGATCGGGTCCTGCACCAGGGGGATGTCGCCTTCGGTGGACAGCGGCGGCGCCTGGGCGCCGGTGAGGGCGGCGGCATCCTCGGCGGGCTGGAGGCCGTTGAACGCATCCTTGAGCTTGAGGGGGATGACGACCTCGTTCACCAAGGGGTTGCCCAGACGGGAGACCTGGACCCACTCGCCGGAGAAGGTGGACGGAGCGCCGGTGTTGAGCGTGCGACTCGCCTGCCGGGAGGCCGTGGCCCACACCCCGATGACCGGGTCGGTGCCTGACACCACCTCGCTCTTGGGGACCTGCAGGGCGATCGACTGCACGTTGTAGCCGGCGAAGGTGTCGATGCCGTTGGCGTCGGCGAGGGGGATGGCGTGGGCCGAGTTGAACGGGCGCAGGCCGCCAAGGTCGAAGATGGAGGCGATGTCAGCGTAGAAGCCGTCATCGCGCTGGCCGGCGAACACCGACCCCGCCCCGCCGAGGTCGTGGACCGCCTGGGCGGCCAGGGCCTCGTAGTTCGGGGTGCTGCGAGGCCCGACGTTGGCGGGGGCGGTGCGCAGGCCGGAGGCGATCACCGTGCTGCTGCCGTTCGCCACCTTGGTCACCGTGTACTCCTGGGGCCGGTTCCAGGTCGGGTCGTCGATGCTCGTGATGGGTCCGGTGGCGTAGAGGAACGAGTTGGGGTCGACTGTGGTGGTGGAGAAGCGGAACTCATAGGTCACGTCTTCCACCGCATCGCCGTTGTTGTCGACCTTGACCTCGTAGAGCACGTCGTCGCCGAACTTGAAGTAGTTGGGACCACCACCAGGCTCCTGGAACCCGTAGAAGTTGGCGATCAGGGTCACCGAGTCCGGGGCGTCAGGAGCCACGAAGGCGTACACGTCGGTGTTGTCGGCGGGCGGGTCCTCAGCGATCATCGGCGCCTCACGGTGGCTGGAGGCGTCGGCGCTGACGAGCGTGGAGACCGCCAGCAGGCCACCCAGGCCGGCGACGAGGGCTAGGCGGGAGGCTGAACGACGAAAGCGGGAGGCAGACGGCGGCATAGAGGACGTCCTTCCTGTTCGAGGGCGGTGACGGGATGCGTCGCTCCTGGACGCGGCCCGAAGAGATACCGCTATGGGGGTGGTAGTGCCTGTTCGGAGTAGAGGCGATGACCGGATGTCGATTTGTCAAAATTGTGCCACGGCGCCGGCGGTGACGATCACCCCCAGGACCACCAGGGCGGCCGCTCCCGCCACCGGCAGGTAGCGGGCACCGGCCACCGGCCCCCGCCGCTGCAGGGCCGACCGGCCGAACACGAGGGCGAGCCCCACCGCCGTGAGCGTGGCGGCCAAGCCGATCGAGAAGGCGGCGAGGAGGGCCAGGCCGAGGCCAGTACGGCCCAGGCCGACGGCGCTGCCGAGCACGAGCACCGCCGAGGGGGACGGGAAGAGACCGCCGGAGGTGCCGAGGCCGACCAAACCCTGCCAGGACAGTGGCTTCACCTCGACCGGCAGCTCGTGGCTGTGATGGCGGCCTCCGTGGACGTGCGTGTGACCGCCGCCGACGTCGTCGGTTCCGTGGGCGTGGTCGTGGCCGTGCGCTGGAGACGACGGCCGCAGCCGTCGCCAGCGGCGGACCAGCAACCAGACGCCCACGGCGGTGACGGCGAGGCCCGACACGAGGGTGAGGGCAGGGTACGCCGCTTCGGCGGCGATTGAGCGGTCGACCCGCAACAGGACGACCCCGAGGACCAACACGCTCGCCGTGTGCATCAGCGACACGATGCCTCCGAGGGCCACGGCGTCTCTGGGCCGCCCGCTGGTGCCCACCAGATAGGCGGCCATCACCGTCTTGCCGTGGCCCGGGCCCACGGCGTGGACCGCACCGAAGCCGAGGGCGAGCAGCAGGACGACCGCCAGGGCGGCAGGACTCAGCTCGGTCCGGGTGACCAGGGCGGCGAAACCGTCGGTCATCAGCTCGGGCGCGTCGCCGCCGTCGAGGGCGGGCGCCGGAGCGGGCTCGGACCCGGGGGTGAAGGTGAAGGTGACCCGGCGCTGGTCGAGCGGCGCCGCCAGACGGTCCTCGGGGTAGGAGCGCAGCTCGTCGCTTATGTCCGTCCGAGAGCCGTCGGTGCGCAGAATCTCGGCATCGCCCACGGCGCGCACCACGATCTCCCGCCAGCCGAGGCGGTCGGGCTGGTTGCTGTCGGTGAAGGTGCCTTCGAGGATCTGGTCACCGGGCGCGGGCACAAGCTCGGCGGCGTAGACGGCGCTGAGGCGCAGGGTGGTGAGCCCGCCCTGGCCTGGAAGCACCGCCAGGAGCTGGTCGCGCAGGACCAGGTCACGGGCCGTGCCGTCGACCACCAGCTCGAGCCCCTGGCCTATGTCCTCGGCCCGCTGACGGGCGTAGCCCTGCGGATCGGCCTCCACCGCCCGGCGCTCCTGGAAGGCCGGGATCTCGGCCAGGTCGAGCACGTAGAGCACCCGCACCGCCTCAGCAGAGACCTCGATGCGGGCGTAGCGGTTGACGGTGAAGTTCCCGAGCGGGTGAGCGCCCGCCGGAGCGGCCAAGGCCGACGTCGCCGCCGCCGCTCCGACCAGCATCAGGGCGCAGCGGGCGGCACACCGCCGCCAGGAGCTACGTGTCATGCGGGCAGGACCCCGATGACCAGCCACTGCTGGCCGATCGGGGCCACCACCGCCCGGACCTCCACCGGGGCGGTCACGGCCACCACACGGGCCCACTGGCCGGCGCCGGGGCCGAAGGCGGCGAGGAACGGCCCGGCGTCGACGCCCGTGAGCGGCAACGGCGGTCCCACTTCGACCGCCCCCTCGGCCCCGCACAGGCTCTGGGCCAGTGCCGGGGAGCCTTGCACGGTGCCGCCCCAGGTTGGAGCCGGTCCGCAAGCCTGGTGCGCCTGCGCCCATCGCGCCACGGCGGCCGACGCCCCTTCCTCGGAGGGGTAGAGCGGCTCGACGGTGGTGGCCCCGAGGTCGATCCCCCACGATCCCGTGTCGTCGGTGGTGGTGGCCCATGTGACCGTGGCGCGCTCCGCCACCAGACCTCGGACCTCGTCGAGCCCGGGCTCGAAGGTCACGAGCGCCACCACCTCCGCCTCGCTTTCGCCCGCCGCAGGATCCCCGGGGTCCTGCACCTCGTAGCCGGTGACGGGCGCCAGGATGTCGGCGTGGACGGCAACCCAGCCCGCCGGTGAGCCGATCTCGGCGCGGTCCTCGGCGCTGAGGAAGCGGAAAGAGGTGGCCAGGTCGTCGTCGATCTCGGCGTCGAGGAAGCCCTCGACCGCCGCCACGGGCGTGGCCGCGCCGGCACCGGGCGGTGCCGCAGAGTCGTAACCGAGCGTGGTCGAGGTCACGATGGCGGGATCGGTGGCACCCCGTTGGCCCTCGCCACCGCGCTCGCTGAGCGCCAGGGTCACGCCGGCACCCACGGCCAGGCCGGCGGCGACGGCTATGACGATCGTCGCGGCCCGGCGGCGCCGGGATGGCGGAACGCTCGACAGGGGGACGGTACGGTCCGGTTCGGTGGGCGAGGTAGGTGCGTTGTCGGGAGGCACGCTCCTATGCTGGCGCATGCCGAGCGCCGAAGGGCCTGCAGCCGTGGAGAGAACCTTGGGCGCATCCGGGTCGGCGTTCGCCCCTACTGGAGTCGACGCCCGGTCCCGACACAGACAACGCCGGCCGTGGCCGCCGTTCACCTTCGCCGTGGTGGCCATCGCGGCCAGCGTCGCCATCGGCCGCTTCCTCGCCGCCGACGCGCCGGCGCCGATGGGGCCGGCGCCGCCGGTGAGGAGCACCGACGACAGCATCGCCGCCCTCGAAGCGCGAGTCCGTACCGACCCCAACGACGTCGGGGCGTGGCAGGGCATCGGCGTCGCCTACCTGCAACGAGCGGCCAGCATCGGCGACCCGGCGTTCTACGGCCTGGCCGAGAACGCCTTCGACCGGGCCGCCGAGCTGGCGCCCGACGACCCCACCACCGTCATCGGGCAGGGGGCGCTGGCGCTGGCCCTGCACCGGTTCCCCGAGGCGCTCGAGCTCGGCATCCGAGCCACCCAGATGCTGCCCGCCAGCGCCGACGCCTGGGCGGTGCTCGTCGACGCCCAGGTCGAGATGGGGTACTACGCAGACGCCGAGAACAGCCTCCAACGGATGCTCGACCTGCGACCGGGCCTCCCTGCGCTGGCCCGCACCTCCTACCTCCGCGAGCTGCACGGCGACGTGCCCGGCGCCATCGAGGCCATGACCCGGGCCGCGGCGGCCGGGTCGAGACCCGACGACGTGGCCAGGGTCAGCGCCCTGCTCGGCGACCTCTACCTCCTCCAGGGCCACCTCGAGGCGGCGACGGCAGCCTACGAAGAGGCGTTGGAGTCGTCGCCCATGCTGGTCAGCGCCGGGGTGGGCCGGGCCCGGGCACTGGCTACCGGAGGCCAGCTCGAGGAGGCCGTCGGCGTCCTGGAGGGGGTCATCGAGCGCTTCCCAGCCCCCGAGGCCGTGGTGCTCCTCGGCGATCTCCAGACCCGCGCCGGGCGTAGCGCCGAAGCGGCGGAGACCTACGCCTTGGTAGAGGCCATCGCCGCGCTCCAGGAGGACGCCGGCCAGGTCGTCGACCTGGAGATGGCCGTCTTCGTGGCCGACCGAGGCGAGGATTCCGCCCGGGCGGTGGAGCTGGCCCGAGCCGCCCACCAGGTACGGCCGGCCAACGTATACGTCAACGACGCGCTGGCGTGGGCCCTGCTGACCGCCGGCGACGCCCCGGCGGCGGTGGCCCCCATGGAGGAGGCGCTGCGGCTGGGATCGGCCGACCCCCTGGTGCGCTTCCACGCCGCCGAGGTGTTCCTGGCCGTGGGCGACGTGGATCGGGCTCGGGCGGAGCTGGCCCAGGCGCTGGGGGGGACGGTCTGGTTCTCCTTCCGCCACCACGAACGGGCCTTGGAGCTCGCCGGCCAGCTCGATGTGACCGTATCCGGCTGAGCGTCGCCCAGCCGGGCTGGTCTGAGGATCGACTCGCCGAGCAACCGGCGGCCCACCCCGACGGGGATGGGCTCGAGCCCGGTGATCTCGCACAGCTCCTCGCCCTCCACCTGCCCCCGCCGCAGCCCCGACAGGTCGAGGCCCACCAGACCCGGATACCTGGGTGCGGGCGGACAACCGACTGAAGAGCCTCAGCCGGCGGGGAGGGCGGGTGGCCGCCACCGGCCGGACGGTCACGGAGGCTGCGGCGTGGCCGGAACTCGCATCGAATCCGGGCAGGCTCCCGCGCCGCACGGAGTCGGTTAGCCGGTGGGCGGTGAGGGGTCGCTGCGGAAGCTGTTGAGGATGGTGTCGAACTCGGCAGCGTGGAGCTCGAAGTCGTCGGCGGACAGGGACTGGAACATCAGGATGTTCATCTTCCGCCCTTGGAACACGAAGTAGACGGCGTTGACCGCATCGTCCCCGGTTTCGGTGTTCTTCAGCGTGTAGAGGTAGTAGTACCCGGGCAAGCCGTTGCCCGAGAAGGAGTCCCCCTTGAGGAACCGCTTCTCCACCGTCGGGTTGGGCGTCGCCACGATGCCACTGGTCACCGCCCTGATCTCCTCGAGGTTGCTGCCGTCGATGGCCTGCTCCAGTTCGGCCACCCGGACCCGTAGCGTGGTGCCGTCCCCGGCGCCGAGGACGAGCCGCACGTCGCCCTGTGGCCTGATCGTCTGGATCCAGGTCTGTGGGTGCGCCAGGGTGAACCCAGCCTCGTCGTCACGGTGTGTGACGTAGCCCTCGGGTAGGCCAGTGAGGCTGGGGGCGCCTTCACCCGGCCCGGTGGCGACCGAACCGGCGCGGCCGCCGTCGCCGCCGCCGCCGGTGAGCAGCAGCACGGCACCGAGGCCGACAACCGCCACCACCAGGATGACGATGCGAGCCCGGGACCGCCTACGACGGGGGCGACGATCGGCCTCCTCCTCCGTGGCAGCGAGACTCTCGCCAGACCTGTCTCCCGTTTGTGTCGTCAACCGATCTCCTAATCGAAAGGGGGTGCCGTCAACCCGCTCGTTCGCGTTGACCACTCAGCGTCACACAGCCTAGTGTGGCGCCACAGGCTCCAGCAGGCGCCTCGGCATTGAGCAAGTTCGTAGCAGAGAACCCAGACTCAAAGGCACGCACGAGAAAAGGGGAAGGTGCCGATGGTTTCACTAACAGGTTGGTACGTGGGGTTCGTGATCGCGTTGGTCGTCATCACCGTGGTCGTGCTCCTCGTGGCGATCATCCTCGGCTTGGCTCGCCGCATCGGCGTGCAGGCCATGGACGCCGTCGAGGGCCTCGACCAGGCGAGGATCAACACACTGGCCCTGTGGGACGTCGACAAGATCAACGGCGGCGTCCGTTCGATCATCGGTAGCGCCGAAG
>DASZDK010000021.1:0-14025 GCA_035942035.1 Acidimicrobiales bacterium | reverse complement strand
TCCCGGGGCGCAAGGGTCTCCCGTGCTGCGGGCGCACGCCGGCGGGTGCGCCAAGCGCGCCCGTGTCGAGGAAGATGTGGGGCATGGGCTCGTCGGTCCCTGCCGAGGCCCGTTCTGATCGGGCGGTGACCTCCGTGCTGGGCCTGCTGGGCGCACGCAACCTGAGCGACGTCGTGCTGCCCGGTGCTGCCTATGTCCCCACGAACGTGGCCGTCGGGGCGGCCTTGCTGGCTGTGGCCCGAGGAGGCGGAGCCTCGTGGGACGACCTCGGGCTGGCCCGGAGCCACCTCCGTCCGGGGATGAGGCTCGGCAGCGCGGCCGGTGCTGGGGCGGTCACCGCCCTGCTCGTCGCCGCCGCCGTGCCGCGGGCGAGACGGGTCTTCGACGACCAACGAGTGCCCCTGGACGCCAGTGGACCGCAGCGGCTGTACCAGACGACGATCCGCATCCCGGTCGGCACCGTCGCGTTCGAGGAGCTGGCCTTTCGGGGCGTCCTCCTCGACATCCTGCGGCAACGCCTGCGGCCGTCGTTGGCGGTGGCCCTCGACAGCGCCCTGTTCGGCTTGTGGCACATCGTGCCCACGCTGGCCACGGCGAGGGCGAACCGGATCGTCGGGCTCGGCCGGCTCGGGCTCGTGGGCGGCTCGGTGCTGGCGACGACCGCCGGAGGTGTCGTGCTGTGCGCCCTGCGCATCCGCACCGGCCACGTGCTCGCACCGGCGCTGCTGCACCTCGGTGTCAACGACGCCGCCTACGTGCTGGCGTTGCGGGCCCGAGGTGGACGGAGCCGTCTCTGCCCGCCAGCGTCCCCGCCGTTTGGCCTCTCCAGAACGGCCCCAGTGGTGCCGATCACCCAAGCGACAGAGGACCCCCATCGGCGCCGAAACCCAAGGAGAACCTTCGAATGAAGAACCAGTTCCACACCCTGGCCAGCTCCCCGCAGGCGCGATTCGGCACCGACGAGCGCGGTGGCGCCCTGGTGGAGTACGCGCTTCTCGTTGCCCTCATCGCCGTGGTGCTCATCACTGCCGTGACCGCCTTTGGCTAGGGGCACCCCGGGACAAGTTCACCAGCGTCGACGAAACCGGCCGAGCTTCGCCGTCAGGACGTGCCCTCGACGGCGGTCCAACTGCCGAGTGACCCGGGGGCCACCGGGACGGGCTCCGCCGCACGGCCGACGCCCACGGGCCCGGCGCGCTCGACCGTGGCCCGGAAGGCACCGGCGAGCAGAGGGGCCAGAGGCGCCGGCAGCTGGACGGCGTCGCGCAGCGCCTCCTCCACCCGACGGGAGGGCAGGAACACCGGTGCGGCCGTGGCCTCGCCCCCGAGCGCCGGGAGGGTCAGGTCGGACAGGGCCGCCGCCAGCTCGGCCCGTCCCCGCGGGTGACGGGGCGCGAGGTTGAGCACCGGCACGACGCGCTTCGGCGGAACGCCGAAGTCGCACAGGTCGGCCAGGACCCGGACCAGGGCGTGCAGTCCCTTGACCCCGGGACGCCCCACGACGAACACCACGTCGGCGCCGCCGGCCGCCGTACGGGCCATCAGGTTGCGCTCCTCGATGTCGACCGACCCACCGACGTCGTCGCCCTCGAAGTCGGCGGTGACGTCGCACACCACCACGGGAAACGTGCGCCGCAGTGAGTCGAAGGCGGCCTCGAAGGCGACCGGGCGCAGCGTCGACCAGTAGCGCGCCCGCCGCAGCCCCAGCAGGAGGTGGTATCCCCGCTCGACGACGTGGAAGGTCAGCGCCTCCACCTGGTCCCGAGCGGGCCGGCCACTGCGGTGGGCCTCGACCAACTCCTGCACGCCGGGAACGACGTCACGGACGTCGTGGAGCATGGCCTGCTCGGCGTTGCGGGCGAGATCGGCGAGCAGGACACCACCACGGTGGTGAGGGTCGTCGGCCAGGCCCTGGCAGAGCGCGGCAGCGACCGTTGAGGCTCCCGTCCCCCCGGGCCCGCACACCGCCGCCACCATCGAGCAGCCGGGAACGACATCAAGGTCGGCCGGCGTGGCGGCGTCGAGGTCGACCGGGGCGGGGAGGCCGACGAGTGAGGCATGGGTGGCAAGGGCGTCGAGCAGCGCCTCGCGCGTCAACGTGGACGGCAGCACGGCCGCCGCGCCCAGGGCCAGCCAGTCGCGCCGCTGGGCGCGGTCATCGACCACCAGCACCACGGCTCCGGCCTCACGGACCGCACGGACGAGGTCGCGGTCGACGACGGGAAGACTGCCGTCGAGCAGCGCCGCCGAGCAGGGCCGGCCGCCGGCCAGGCGGGCACGCACCTCTTCGACCGACAGGCACTTGAGGAACTCGGCGGGAAGGGCGGCGCTGGTCGACCAGCGTCCCACCGAGCGGAACCACTCCGCCCGGGGCCGGGCCAGCCCGAGCACGACGTAGCGTTCGCCCGCCATCAGAAGCCCCCTTCGTTCCCGTCTTCGAGTCCGGTGGTTCGGGCCAGGCTGACCACGCCGGCTGCCGAGGCCCGGGCGATGGGCTCGAGGTCGGCAGGGGGCACGGCCAGCACCACGGTGAGGCCCCCGGCGCCGCCCACGCGGTCGTCACCGCCGAGCACCCGCACCACCAGCGCGTCGCGACTGACCGTGGAGGTCTCCGCCGTGCCGCCGGTCGTGTACGTGGCGATCACCGCCACCAAGTCGCCGTCCCCGAGGAGGTTGGGATCACCGCCGAGGGCATTCCCCGGGTCGACCGCCAGCGAGATCTGCGCCCGCCGGGGGCCGCCGGCGGGCTTGGCCACGTCGCCGCTCTGGACGAGCTGGCCGGCGGTCATGGAGCTCAGGGCGGTGGCGCCGTCGAGCAGACCGAGATCGGTGAAGGCCACCCGGCGCTGGGCGTCGGGGAGCTCGAGGGGCACGAGCGACAGTTGGTCGCCAGCGAGCCGCTCACCCGCCGGCACGTCGACGTCGACCACCACGTAGGAGGAGTCAGGACCGCTGCTGGCGGCGGTGTAGGCGGCGAAGACGCCCACCGCGCTTGCGGCCACCAGAAAACCACCCACGACGGCCCGTCCGCCGGGAAGGCTGCGAGCCCGGTGCAGCGGACGGGCGGAGCGTGGCGGCCCTGACCCGTTGGACAGGTCGGGTGAGGCGGCGGGAGCGGTCCCGAGATCGGCCATGGGCGGTCCTTGTGCGGTGGAGGGAGCGAGGAGGGCCAGGACCCGCCGCACCGGCACCCTTCCGCCCCGGCGGGCAGCCCTGTCCGATCGGCGTGGACGCTAGCGCGGGGCCCCGGGGTGCCCGCAAGGGTCGGTGTGGAGCATCTGCGGCTCCCGGAAGGCCAGAGAAGGCACCGAAACGCCACGACGGGTGCTCGGTGCGCTAGAGTCCCGGCGTGGCCCCTGAAGAAATCGTCTGGTTGAGCACCCAGGAGGCGGCCCGCCGCCTCGGGATCACCCCCCGCACCCTCTACCGCTTCGTCGACGAGGGTTCCCTGCCGGCCTACAAGATGGGCCGGGTCTTCCGGCTCAAGCAGTCCGATGTCGACGCCTTCATCGAGGGAGCCAGGGTGCAGCCAGGCAGCCTCGAGCACCTGTACCCGGAGCGCAAGCCCGCCACCGCCCGTTCCGTCGAGAGCCCGACCCCGGCCGAGTAGGCCCAACCGAGCCGGGGCGTTGCCTACGGCTCGACTAGCACCTCGGTGATGGCGTCGGCGGCGACGTAGCAGGGCCCTTCCGTGCCCGGTCCCGGCCCGGGCCAGACGGTAACCACGTCGGCCCCCACCGCCCGCAGCGTGCCGACCACGACGTCACCGCCCCGGGTCACCAGGGCCACGTCCGGCCGCTGGTGGACCACCCGACCGAGCGCCTCCACCAGCAGGGTGCTGCTGGCGGCCACCCGGTCGCCCGAGGCAGGAGCGTGGCGCTCCCCCGGTGAGGGCCTCACGGTGGTGACCGCTGCCAGCCGGAGGTGGGCGGCGACGCCGGTGTCGGACCGCACGACGCAGTAGTCACCGCCGACACCTTCAACCACGCCGGCGTGGGCCCGACCGGTCTCGGTGCGCACCACGACCCGCGAGCCCCGTTCGGCCAGGTCGACGAGGGTCCCGGCGAGGGAGGCCTGCTCCTCGGCTGCCTGACGCAGCGCCCGCTCCCTGGCCCGCGCCACCCGCCCGGCGCCCGCCCTCCCCTCGTCGAGCAGCTCGACCAGCGGGTCCCGCTCCGGCATCGCCGAGAGGGTACTGGAGGCCCCGGTCCGACCGTCGAGGCGTCCAAGCGGTGGTGGTCGTAGTCGTGCCGAGGCGCACCCGCACCACCGAGGTGCGCCCGCCTGGCCTTGCCGCCGGCGGTGGTGGCCACCAGGGCAGTGTAGAGGTTTCGTTGCATGTCGTGTGTTCCCATGGCAGACTCCGCATCGTGTCGAGCTGCCAGCGCTTGATCCTGTCCCCCGGCGGCCGGCTCGTCATCGTGAAGCAGGCGGCCTCGGGCGACGCTGCCGATCGCCTGCGCCGGGAGGCGGAGATCCTGCGCCAGGCCTCCCATCCCGGGGTGGTGGAGCTGGTCGGCATCGACGAGCTCCACGGTGGTGGCGCAGCGCTGACCACGGCGTTCGTGGCCGGCGGCACCCTCGGGGACAGCGCCGGCCGCCTGGAGCCGGCGGCCATGGCCCGGGTGGTGGCCGGGCTGGCGACGACCTTGGCCGACCTCCACGACCGGGGAATCGTCCATGGGCGAGTCAGGGCCGATCACGTCCTGGTCGCCGGCACCTCCGGTGAGCCGGTGCTCTGCGGCCTGGCCGAGGCACGAACCGTGGAGCGGCCCGCCGAAGCAGCACCCGACGCCACCGACGACACGGAGGCGTTGGCCCACCTGGTCGCCACGCTGACCTCGCCCCACTCCGACCACCTCACCGGCGCGCTGCGCCAGGCGGTCGAGCGGTGGCACGCCGGCGCCGCCCGCCCCACGTCGCGGAGCCTGGCGGTCGCCCTGGCCGGACTTGTCCCCGACCAGCCGCCGGCGGCGGGGCCGGGCACCACCAGCGGGCGCTCCCTGCCGCCCCGCCGGCCACCGGCACCCCGCCGGCGTCCGGGGCCTCGGTGGCTCGCTGTGGCCGGCGCCGTCGCCGTGACGGTGGGGATCGCCGCCGCCGTCGCTCTGGTCTTCGCCGGCGGCGGGCCGCCCTCGCCCGCCGCCGTCGACATCCCGGTCGCCGCGGCCGTGCCGGAGCGGTCCACGTCGACTTCAGCCCCGGCAACCACGAGCACCGTCCCGCCTCTGACCACCGTCCCGCCGCCTCCGACCACCGAGGCACCGGTGCGCGTGTTCCCGCCGCCAGAGTGCCCCCCGGCCGACCCACCGGCGGCCGACGTCGACGGCGACGGATGTCCCGACCCAGTGGAGGTGAGCGACGGCGTGGTGGCCGCCGCCGGCGCCCGCTGGCAGGTGGGCGCCCCCGACGACCTCGTCGTGATCGGTGACTGGGACTGCGACGGGCTCGCCACAGCCGCCGTGGTGCGACCGTCCTCGGGTCATGTCTGGACGTTTCCCCGGTGGGCCGACGACCGCGACGGCGAGGGCGTGGTGGCCGAGCCGGTCGGCGTGGTGCCAGCACCGGTGGAGATGGCCAACGTGGTGCACGACGCCGGTTCGTCCGGTGCGGGGCGCTGCGACGGCATCGAGGTGATCGCCTCGGGCGGCGACCGCCGCCTCGTCGACGCCGGCGCCTAAGCGATGGGCGTGGTCAGGACCTCGCCGACGGCTCCAGGCGCATGGCCACCTCGTTGGCCAGCAACCGACCGGCGACGGTGAGCGACAGGCGGCCACGGCGGTGCTGGACCAGACCGTCGAGGCCGCCGGCATCCAACGCCTCCGCCGGCACCCCGCCCCGGGTGCGCAGCGCCAGTTGGAGCCCCTCCAGCCGGCGCTCCTCTTCACCCAGGTGCTCCTCGGCGGCCATCGCCGGGAGACCGGCGTCGACGAGAGCCAGATAGCGCTCGGGTGTGCGCACGTTCCACCAGCGGCGGCCGCTGGCGTGGGAGTGAGCCGCACACCCGAAGCCCCGGTAGTCGCCCTGCGACCAGTAACAGAGGTTGTGGCGGCACTCGTGCCCGGGACGTGCCCAATTGGACACCTCGTAGCTGGGCAGGCCGGCGGCCACGAGGACCGTCTCGGCTGCGAGGTACTTGTCGGCCTGGTCGTCGTCGTCCGGCTGGCGCCCGGGGTCGGCAGCGAGAGGGGTGCCGGACTCGACCGTCAGCCCGTAGGCGCTGACGTGCGGGGGCCCCAGGTCGACCGCGGCGTCCAGCGTGCGCCGCCAGTCGTCGAGCGACTCTCCCACCGAGCCGTAGATCAGATCGAGGTTCCACGACGAGAAGCCGGTGGCGGCCACCGCCGCGGCCGCCCGGCGCACGGTGGCAACGTCGTGGGCACGGTCCAGGGCGGCCAGGACGTGGGGAACGAGGGACTGGGCGCCGATGGAGATGCGGGTGACCCCTGCCCGTCGGTAGCCCTCGAGGCGTTCCGGTCCGATCGTCTCGGGATTGCACTCCACGCTGACCTCGGCGTCCGGCGCCAGGGGCACCGCGGACAGGACAGAGCCCAGCTGCTCAGAGGTGAGCAGCGACGGTGTCCCACCGCCGAAGAAGACGCTGCCGGCCACCGGAAGCCCTGCCCGTTCGGCGGCCTCGATCTCCCGGCGCACACCGTCGGCATACCGAGCCAACAGGTAGGTGCGGTCGTCCCACGTGGCGAAGGCGCAGTAGTCGCAGCGCCGCACGCAGAAGGGAACGTGCACGTAGACGCCGAACGGCGCCTGGTTCCCCTGGGGGCCAGCGTGGGCCGACAGAACGCTCAGGGCGTCAGGCGCAGGTCGAGCTGGTTGAGGCGGGCGCGAGCGCCCTCAGGGTTGGTGTCGAGCAGGCATGCCACGGTGCGCAGGTCGTCGCGACGAATGGTGAGCATCCGTCCGTTGAAGTCGCCTCGCTGCACCTGGATCATGGCCAGGTACCGACCCAAGAGCTCGGCTTCGGGAGTGCGGAGCGCGTTGAGACGGAGGAGGTCGATGGTCACGCGGCTGTCGCGGTCGTCACCAGAGGACGGCAGAACCTCGCCGTTGTCGAGGTCGAGGACCGGCTGCTTGCCGTCGGCGTCGCGGGGAAGGAGCTGGTCGACGGGCACGCTGTAGAAGTGGGCCAAGCGCTGGAGCCGGGGCACGGAGATGGCCCGCTCGCCCCGCTCGTAGGCGCCGAGGACCGATGCTTTGAACTCCTGCTCGGAGGCTGCCTCCACGTCCTGCAGCGACAAACCCTTCTGCTTGCGGATGGCGCGGAGCCGATTCCCCACCTTGACGGCATAGCTGGCGTCGACGCCTTCTTCGGCCGTAACCCGATTGTCGACACCCATTTTCTGACGTCCCCCGCCTCGTCCCGCCCCTTTCGTGCAGGATACGCCCCAGTCACTCGCCGCGACAATGACTTCGAACACGAAGGGTCATGGTTCGTCACGGTGCGGGTGCGACCAACCCGGCACGGAGCGCGCCCAACAAGGTGGCGACGGCGATGGCCGCCGTCTCCGCTCGCAGGACCTGGGGCCCGATCGCCACCTCGGGCAGGCCCCGCGCCTGCTCCTCGTCGCTCCAGCCCCCTTCCGGGCCCACCAGCACTGTGGGCCGTTCCAGCGTGGGCGGCTGGCCACCGCGGCAGGCCAGCGCCGCCCCCGGCCGGCCCGCCGCTGCGTCGAAGTCCGCGAGGTCGGTCACCTCGGGCAGGTAGGCACGCCGGCACTGCATCGCCGCCTCGCGCGCCACTCGCCGCAGCCGGCGCAGGTGCCGGTCAGCGCGTTCGCCGTCCCAACGAACCACCGAGCGAGCGGCCAGGAACGGCACCACCCGGTCGATCCCCAGCTCGGTCAGCTTCTGCACCGCCAGCTCCGGTCGGTTCCCCTTGGTGAGCGCGATGGCCACGGTCAGCTCCGGATGCGGCGCCGAGGTCACCACCACGTCGCCGGAGCGCTCCAGGCGCCCGCCGGCCACCACGTGGCAGGAGCACCACCGCCCCGCCCCGTCGGCGGCAGTGACCAGCTCACCGGGGCGCAGTCGCAGCACCTGGGTCAGGTGGTGCCGGTCACCCTCGTCCAGCTGCGGCCGCTCCAGATCGGCCACGAAGACGTGCGCGGCCGCCCGGTGATCGGGGAGCGCCGGCACTACTTGAACGCGCTGCGGATCCTGGAGAGCAGTCCGGCGTCGGCCGGCGCGACGTCGTCGCCGCGCTCCGCCGCCAGCCGCCGCAGGAGCTCCTCCTCCACGGAATTGAGCTGGGTGGGGGCGTCGACGACCACGGTGACGAGCAGGTCGCCCCGGGCCCGGCCGTCCACGTGGGGCACCCCTCGGCCCCGCAGGCGGAACACCCGTCCCGTCTGGGTGCCGGCCGGGATGACCAGGTCCTCAGTGCCGTCGAGGGTCTCGTACCTCAGGTGCGCGCCCAGGGAGGCCTGGGTGACGGGGATGTGCAGCTCGTGGACCAGGTCGTACCCGGAACGCTCGAAGCGCTCGTGGGGCTGGACCCGGAGGTGAACGTACAGATCACCGTTGGCGCCTCCCTGCACGCCCGCCGCCCCTCGCCCGGCCAGACGCAGGGTGGAGCCGTGGTCGACGCCGGCGGGGATGTCGACGTTCCAGGTGCGGGTCTCGGTGCGACGGCCCTCGCCGCGGCAGTCCGAGCAGGCTTCGCTGACGACGCTCCCCCGGCCGGCGCAGCGGGGGCAGGGGCCGGCGGTGACCATCTGGCCGAGGATCGACTGGCGGACGCGGCGCACCTGTCCCGCTCCGCCACACTCGGCGCACGTCGTGGGCGACGTACCAGGGCGGGCGCCGGAGCCGTCGCACGTGGGGCAGGTGACCGGCAACCGCACCTGGACCTCGCGGCTGACCCCGAAGACGGCCTCCTCGAACTCGAGGTCGAGCGCCACCTCCATGTCGGCTCCACGGGGAGGACCGGAACGGGTGGCGCCTCCGCCGAAGGGCCCGGCCCCGCCGAAGAAGGCGTCGAAGATGTCGCCCAGGCCGGCGCCGTAGGCGCCGCCGCCACCGTTGCCCCTACCGGCACCGACTCCCTCGGGGCCGAAGGTGTCGTAGCGGCGACGGCGCGCCGGGTCGGCGAGCGTCTCGTAGGCGACGGCGATCTCCTTGAACCGCTCCTCGGCCGAGGGGTCGGCGTTGGTGTCGGGGTGCAGCTCGCGGGCCATTCGCCGGTAGGCGCGCTTGATGTCGTCGGTCGAGGCCGAACGCGAAACGCCCAGCAGCTCGTAGTAGTCGGCGGCCACGTCAGGCGTCGTCGCTCAGGCGCCGTCCCAGGCGCTGGCTGACCATGGCCACGGCAGCCAGTGCCTTCGGATAGTGCATCCGGGTCGGGCCGAGCACGCCGATGGCGCCGGCAACCTCGCCCTCGACCTCGTAGGGGGCCACGACCACCGAGCACTCGAGGAGCGACTCGACACCGTGCTCGCCGCCGATGGCCACCGACAGGCCGCGGTCGAGCACGTCACGGAGCAGCCCGACCACGACGTACTGCTGCTCGAGGATGCCGAGCACCCGCCGGACGCTGTCGACGGCGTCGAAGGCGGCGGCCATGCGGCTGGCCCCGCCCACGAAGACCTGTTCCGGATCGGGTCGCTGCGCCGCCGATCGCAGAGCCGAGACGGCGGCGGCGCCGGCGGCGTCGACCAGCGAGTCGCCCGACGGTGGCACCGGCGGAAGCTCACTGAGGACCCTCCCGATCAGCCACCGCGACAGGTGGGCGGTGGCAGCGGCCAGGCGGCCCTCGCCGATCTCGTCGGCCAACTCGAGATGGGCTTTGGTGACCGCGCCGTTGGAGAGTACGGCCACCACCAGGGCGTGGCGTGCGCCGAGTCCCACGAGCTGCACGGACCGGACCATCGCGTCCTCCGCCGGTTCGCCCACGACCACCGAGGCGTAGTCGGTGAGACCCGAGAGGAGCCGGCTGGTGTCGTGCAGCATCTCCTCGAGCGCACCGTGGGCCTTGGCGAAGAAGCTGCCGACTTGTTGAAGCTCGGTCTCGTCAAGAGGTCCCGGCTGCACCAGCGTGTCGACGAAGAAGCGGTAGCCCTTGTCGGTGGGCACCCGGCCGGCGCTGGTGTGGGGCTGGTGGAGGTAGCCGTCCTGCTCGAGCGCCACCATGTCGTTGCGGACGGTGGCCGGCGAGACCGCCACGTGAGGGGCACGCGCCACGTGGGTCGAGCCGACCGGCTGGGCCGTCTCGATGTACTCCTCCACCACCACCCGGAGGATCGCCTTTCGTCGTTCGTCCATCATCGGCTGGCACTCGATGCTATCGAGTGCCGGACGGGTACCGCCTGCGGGCAGCGGACGGTGCATCCCCGGAGCAGCGCCTGGGCAAGGCTGAGGAGCAGGGCCCTCGACGAGGAGATCACATGAGCACGACGCCCCCCACTCCCTCCGACGGAGATCACAGCGGCCGGGTGGAGCCAGCCGAGGCCCCCCCTGGCGAGACCGCGGTTCCCGGTGCCGGGGCCGGCGGTCCCCGAAACGGCGCTGGTGTGGGCGCGCTGGTCTGCGGCCTGCTCGCCGTGGCGTCCATTCTCCTGTTCCCGCCCGGGATGTTGGTGTTCGGGATCGCCGGCGTGGTCCTCGGGATCATGGGAGTCCGCCGGGCCAAGCGAGGTGAGGCGACGAACAAGAGCCAGGCCACCGCCGGCCTGGTCGCCGGCATCGTCGCCGTCGTAGTGTTCGGCGTGGTCACCGTGACCTTCATCGTCCAGAATCAAGAGGACCTCGCCGAGTTCAGAGACTGCGTGGAGGCGGCCGCCACGCAGGACGACCGGGACGAGTGCCAGCGACGCCTGGAGGCGGAGATCGGGCGTTAGCGGGTCGGAGCGGCGCCGCAGGGTCACTCCTCCAGACGAAGGGCGGACACGAACGCCTCCTGGGGCACGTCGACCCGACCGATGCTCTTCATCTTGCGCTTGCCCTCCTTCTGGCGCTCGAGCAGCTTGCGCTTGCGGGTGATGTCGCCGCCGTAGCACTTGGCCAGCACGTCCTTGCGCTTTGCCTTGACCGTCTCCCGGGCGATGATGCGCCCACCCACCGAGGCCTGGATGGGGACGTCGAAGAGCTGGCGGGGGATGAGCTCGCGCAGCTTCTCGGCCATGCGTCGGCCGTAGGCGTGCGCCTTGTCCCGGTGCACCACCGTGGAGAAGGCGTCCACGGGCACGCCGTTGAGCAGGATGTCGACCTTCACCAGGTTCGAGTGGCGGTACCCCACGGGCTCGTAGTCGAGGCTGGCGTAGCCCTTGGTGCGACTCTTGAGCTGGTCGAAGAAGTCGACCACCACCTCCGCCAGGGGGACGTGGTACACCAGCTCGAGGCGCTCGGGGCTGAGGTAGGTGAGGGTGTCCATGTCCCCCCGTCGCTCCTGGCACAGCTCCATCACCGTGCCGGTGTACTCGGAGGGCGTGAGCACGCTCACCCGCAGGTAGGGCTCCTCGACATGGTCGACCTCGTTGGGCGGCGGCATGGCCGAAGGGTTGTCCACCTCGAGGGTGGTACCTGACGTGGTGTGGACCATGTAGCCCACGGAGGGAGCGGTGGCGATGAGGCTGAGGTCGAACTCCCGCTCGAGGCGCTCGCGGACGATCTCCATGTGCAACAGCCCGAGGAAGCCGCAGCGGAACCCGAAGCCCAGCGCCGCCGAGCTCTCCGGGCCGTAGGTGAAGCTGGCGTCGTTGAGGCGGAGCTTCTCCAGTGCCTCCCGCAGGTCCTCGAACTCGTCGCCCTCGATGGGGTACAGCCCGCAGAACACCATGGGCTTGGGGTCGCGGTAGCCGGCCAGGGGCTCGGCCGCCGGGCGGGCCACCTCGGTCACCGTCTCCCCCGACCGGGCCTCGGCCACGTCCTTGATGCCGGCCACGAGGTAGCCGACCTCGCCGGGTCCCAGCGCCCGCACGGGCAGGGGCACGGGCGTGCGGATCCCCACCTCGTCGGCCTCGTGGGTGGCGCCGGTCTGCATGAACCGCAGGCGGGCGCCGGTGGTGAGCGTGCCCTGCATGACCCGCAGCGAGGAGATGACGCCCCGGTACTGGTCGAACCAGGAGTCGAAGATGAGGGCCTGGAGGGGGGCCTCGGCGTCACCCGTGGGCGGGGGGATCCGCTGCACCACGGCGTCGAGCAGCTCGGGCACCCCTTCACCGGTCTTGGCGCTGATGCGCAGCACCTCGCCGGCAGCGATGCCGAGCACCTGCTCGATCTCGGCGGCACAGCGGTCCGGGTCGGCCGCCGGCAGGTCGATCTTGTTCAACACGGCCACGATCTCGAGGTCGTTCTCCAGCGCCAGGTAGCAGTTGGCCAGCGTCTGGGCCTCGATGCCCTGGGCAGCGTCGACGAGCAGCACCACGCCCTCGCAGGCGGCCAGCGACCGGGACACCTCGTAGCCGAAGTCGACGTGTCCGGGCGTGTCAACCAGGTGCAAGATGTGGTCCTTCCACGGCACCCGGACGTTCTGGGCCTTGATGGTGATGCCCCGCTCCCGCTCGATGTCCATCGAGTCCAGGTACTGCTCTTTCATCTCCCGGGCATCCACCGCTCCGGTGAGCTCGAGGATGCGGTCGGCGAGGGTCGACTTCCCGTGGTCGATGTGCGCCAGCAGGCTCAACGCACGGAAGCGGGACAGGTCCGACACCAGGCAAGGGTACCGAGCCGTGCCTTCGCGGGTGCCCGACCCACCCGGCCGGTGGCGGAGTGTGGGAGCCGGCCATGGCTGGACTAGCCTCGACGCGTCCCCGTCGATCTCCCGTAGGACCGCACATGGCCAACATCAAGAGCCAGATCAAGCGCAACCTCCAGAACGAGAAGCGCCGGCTGCGCAACAAGGCGGTGCGGTCGGAGCTGCGCACCCGCACCCGCCGCGCCGTGGCCGCCGCCGAGGCCGGCTCGCCCCAGCGGGACGAGGAGCTGCGGCTGGCCATCAAGCGCATCGACAAGGCGGCGGCCAAGGGCGTCATCCACAAGAACACCGCCGCCCGGCGCAAGAGCCGGCTGATGCGTCGGGTCAGCGACGTGAGCGACGCCGCGACAACCGGCTGAGCCGGGCCACCAGCACCTCCAGCACCAGCTCGTCGGGCCATCCCTTGGTCCCCCGCAGGTCGAGATCGGCCTCGGCCAGTAGCCGCACCGCCTCGCTCACGCCCTCGTGGCCCAGGCGTCGGCCCTGCTCCAGCGCCTTGCGGGCCGGATAGGTCGAGCCCTTCGCCCCCAGGGCCTCGGCCGCCACCGCGGGGTCACCGATGCCGGCACCGTCCAGACGCAGCATGCGGGCGAAATGCCCATGGAGGACGGCCATGACCTGCAGCGGATGGCGCCCGCCCGCCCGGGTCATCCGGTGCAGGGCCGCCACTGCGGCGGCGGCGTCTCCCCCGTCGACGGCGTCGGTGAGCTCCCATGGAGGCACGGCCCCCGCCTCGCCCAGGAAGGGCTCGAGGTCGTCCACCCCCAGGCGGGCGTCCTTCCCGTACGCGGCACCCAATGTCTCGAGCAGGTTCCGCAGACGACCCAGGTCGTCGCCCAGGTGGTCGTCGACCAGGGCCAGCGCGGGGCTGTCGAGCCGCACTGGTCCCTTCTTCACCTGCTCGGCCACCCAGTCCCGGCGGGCGGCTCGCCGGGTCGGGACGCCGGCATCGACCACCCGGCCGACCTTCTTGACGGCGGCGACGAGCTTGGGTGACAGGCGGCCCCCTTCGCCGGCCACCAGCACCAGCGAGGTGGTGTCGAGCGGTTCGGCCAGGTAGGCGAGCAGGGGTTGGAGAGCGTCGCTGCTGTAGGCGGTGACGTCGCGCCCGACCACGACCCGGCGGGACGTGAGGAACGGCGGCGTCTGGGCGGCGTCGGCGAGCGCGCCGGTGTGGTCGTCGCCGGCTCCGGGCTCGTGCTCCTCGACCACGAGGGCGGCGTCGTCTTCCGCCACCAGCTCACGGACCAGGGTGCGCACCGCATCGGCCCGCAGCACGGGGTCGCCGCCGCGCACCAGGTAGGCAGGGAGCGCGG
>DASZDK010000020.1:0-31314 GCA_035942035.1 Acidimicrobiales bacterium | reverse complement strand
CGACCACGAACCCGGGCATGCCGAGCAACGCGGTGGCGCCCTCGCTACGGTGCTTCACCGTCAGGGGCCTCCTGTTCTGTAGCCGTCGAACAGCCGCAGAATGGCGAGGCCCTTGGCCTTGGTGGTGGATCTATGGCCGGGAGTCCGGCCTCACCCCGCCCCACGCTTCATCGCGTAGAGCCCGTTATGGCTGCGGCCCTCGCTCACTGAATGTTCCTTCCTGAGCGCTGCGCTCGTCATACGTGGACGAGCGGGAACGGCTCACGGAAACTCCAGGCGGGCCCGGTGGTCCGCCCACAGCCGCCGGTCGGATCGCTCAGCGGCCACCAGAGCGCCAGCGTCATAGACGACGGTGAGGCCGTACGGCTACGAGGAGGACCGGAGGAGCGAAGCTCATCCGCCACCCGCCACCCGCCGCCGGGCCTCGGCCATCTTCGGCAGCCGCCTCCAGCACCCCGGCGTGGACGTCTGGATCGAAGGTGCGCTTCCGGGAGGAGTTTCCCTCTGGGCACGAGGAACGCCACTACGAGAGTAGGGGTGACTGGTGTGCGGACCTGCGAGTACCTCCTTCTGGGCGGCTACTGCGGTCGAGAGGGGCGGGACGAAGGACCTGCGCACCGACGATGCTCCCCGTTCCTGCGTCAGCAGCTGCCGCCGGACGGCCGGTCGGGGATGGATGGGTCGACGACCTCGATGTGCACGTGGGGCCACGCCGGCGCAACGGTGATCTCGTCGACCTGGGACTCGAACGGAAGCTGTGTGGGGCCGCCTGCCACCACCGTCTCGCCTGCCACCACCCGGTCGCCGGCCCGCACCAGCACCCCGGCGATGTGCAGCAGCTTCACTTCCCACCCGGGGCGTTCATCGGGCTCGATGACGGCGTAGTCATCGGCGTTGTCGCAGTACAAGACGTACGTGCCGGCCCGCAGGACGCGGCCGGTCACCGGCGCCCGGATGGCAGCATCAGGGTCGGACACCACGTCGACGGCGGTACGGGCACCGGTCCCTCGGTGGCGGCTCTCCAACGTGACGGGGGCGGCGGCGGTGGACAGCGGCTCCAACTGGCGAGCGCCGTCGTGGTTGGACTCGTGGAACGCCACCCGCTCCACTCGGTGTGAGGGGTGTCGGAGCACCACGCCGCCGACCGTGGCGAAGGGGGTCCACGCCTGGTCGTACACGGTCCGGGCGGGAGCTGGAGGGGGCGGCGAAGCCGGCACCGCGGTGGTGGTAGGGGCGAGCGCGGTGGGAGGGGGCGGCGTGACGGGCGCCACCGGAGCGGTGCTCGGCGGTGGTGTCGTGGTGGGGGGTGCGGTCGACGGCGTGGTGGTCGACGGCGTCACCGTGGCGGGCGGAGCGTCCACCGCCGCCACCGCCGGTGCGGGGCTACGGGTGAGCACCGTCCCTTGCTCCGTTGCCCCACCACAGCCCGCCACCAGGGCGGCGAGGGCGAGCACCGCGGCAGCACCGCGTTCCGGTCGGCGCCAGGGCATGGCCTCCGACCGTACAGGGCGGTCCGTGGCCCATGGTGTCGCGCCGAGCCTCGGTCAGCCCGGTCAGCGTCTCACCGCCTCTTCCCTAGCTGCCGGCGTCCGAGATCTTCTCGCTCTGCCGTTGTCGGGCCTGGATGAGGTGGTAGAGCAGGATCAGCTGGGTCAGCGCCAACGGGTCGTCGCGCTTTTCTCCGTTGAGCTGGCCGAGCGAGTCGGGCACCGGGGTGTCCAGACCCAGCTCTTCCCAGATGGCTTGCTCCGCCTTCCTGGCCACCTCCGGGTCGGCGTAGGAGTGGATGTGCACGGCGTCCACCGGCTTGCCGTCGTCGTCCCGGATGAGGGCGACGTGCATGGCCTCGGCGGTGTCCTCTCCGAGGATGGCCGGCAGGTCGGGGTGGCTGATCGTGGGACGGAGGAGCAGCGTGGCGCTCAAGGGGTCGTCAGCGGTCTCGCCGCGCTCCTTGATCGGAGCGAAGCGCACGACGATGTCGGCGTGGGCCCGTTGCGGACGAATGAACTCCTGCGATTCGGGCTCTCGCTTCTCCAGGTCGGCACGGACCTCTTCCTCGGTGTAGCCCCGCTTCTTCGTGTCGCGCCCGAGCTTCCATGCGATTCGGATCTCCTCGGGGGGGTCGAGGAACACGCTGATGTCGAAGCATGCCCGCGACTCCTCCGTGTGGAGCGGGAGCAGTCCCTCGACGATCACGAAGTCGGCAGGCTCGATGTACTCGGGTCGCTCGAGCTTCCCGGTGTCGTGGTTGTAGATGGGCTTCAGGATGGGCTGCCGAGCACGCAGCTTCTGGTAGTCCTGCTGCATGATGTCCATGTAGTTGCACTTGGGGTTCAGCGGGGTGAAGGGGAGGGGCTTGCGCTCTTCACGGTCGTAGCGGTGGTAGTCATCGGCCGCCACGGACGTGATGCGGTCCCGGCCCAGAGCCTTCACCAACCCTTCCGTGACGGTCGTCTTCCCGGTGCCGCTGTCACCGGCGATGGCCAGCATGATGGGCCGAACTGAATCCTTGGTGTCGCCCTGGCTGCTTCGCGCGGTGCTCGTTTGGTTCTCGGGCATGCCCACTCCCTCGCTGTTGTCGGTCGGGATCTCCTCCCCCCTGCCGATGACGATGATGCCATCAGGAGCCCGACGCGGTCGCCTCGATGTCGCAGGAGCACGCCGGCGGGACCGGATGCGAGGCTGTCGGCATGGAACAGCGCATTTCCCTGGTCACGCTCGGTGTCACCGACGTGGGCCGGGCCCGGGCGTTCTACGAGGCCCTCGGTTGGTCAGGAGAGTCGCCCGACGACGACGTCGTTTTCTTCCAGGCCGGGGGCATGGTCGTTGCGCTGTGGGGACGCCACAAGCTGGCCGAGGACAGCGTCGTGGAGGACAGCGGAGGATGGGGCGGTGTCACGCTGGCCCACATCGTCGACTCGCCGGCGGCGGTGGACGCGGTGCTCGCAGACGCCGAGCGAGCGGGCGGCACCATCGGTCGAGCCGGAGCCCCGACGTTCTGGGGTGGCTATTCCGGGATCTTCATCGACCCTGACGGGCATCCGTGGGAAGTGGCCCACAACCCCGGGTGGGTGCTCGAGCCGGACGGGTCCGTTCGCCTTCGCTGAGGCGGCCTCGGACCCATGCAGCCGAGTGCGCACCACGCCCGTCACGTGTACTCAACCGGCGCCGGCCGGCGGATGGCCAGGAGGGCGATGTCGTCGGGGCGCTCCGAGCCCCGGAGCGCGGCCAGCAGGTGGTCCAAGAGGCCGGCGGTGTTGGCCCACGGGGCCTCGCCCAGCCGGCGCAGGCGCTCGAGGCCCATGTCCAGCCCCTCGCCCCGCCGCTCGACCAAGCCGTCGGTGTAGAGCAGCAGCGTTGCTTCCGCCGGGAGGGTGAGCTCGGTCTCCGTGAAGGGGCCGCAGCCAGCGAGCCCAATCGGAGGGGACGTGACGGTGGGCAGGTAGGTCGCCCGGCCGCCTTCGACCAGCAGGGGCGGCGGGTGCCCGGCATTGACCGCCCGCACGTTGCCGGTCGTCGTGTCGAGGAGCAAGTAGATGGCGGTGGCGAACGTGTCGTCGTCTGGTCGCGCCACGAACCGGTTGAGGCGGCCGAACACGGAGGCCGGCGAGGGGTCCTCGGAGGCGAAGGCCTGCATGGCGTGGCGGAGCCTCGCCATCGTGGTCGCCGCCTGGATGTCGTGACCGACGACGTCCCCGATGACGAGGACGACCTCGGTGGCCGACACCGACAGCACGTCGTACCAGTCACCGCCGACGTCGACGCCTGCGGTCCCCGGCAGGTACCGGGCGGCCACCTCGATGCCGTGGATCCTTGGAAGCTCCTGGGGCAGGAGGCTCTCCTGGAGCACGGCGGCGACGTCGTGCTCACGGGCGAAGGCACGGGCGTTCTCCACGCTCACCGAGGCCAGGTGCGCCAGCTGCACCAGGATGGCTTCGTCGGCGGCGGTGAACGCTCCCTCGACGGCGTCAGAGAGTTGGAGCAACCCCAGGTTGTCTCCGTTCCTGGCGATGAGCGGCACGGCCAGCCACCCTCGGAGCGGCGGATGGCGGTGAGCCTCGGCGCCGAACCCGCGCCACCGGGGGTGGGCAAGGAGCTCGTCTTGGGTCAATCGCACCGGCCGATTGGTCTCGCACACCAGCGCGTAGATCCCCGAGCCGTCGGGCTGGACGTCGTAGTCCCGGTACTCCGCGTAGCGCTCCGACAGCGACACCGTGTTGATCGACTGTGCCCACCCCTCATCGGCGGTGAGGCTGACGACGGCCATGTGGGCCCCGACGATACTGCGTGCCTGTTCGGTGACATGGGAGAGGATCTCGTCCATCGACAGCGTGGACCCGATCACGACGCTGGCGGCGGCGAGTGCCTGCAACTGATGAGAGCGGCGGTGCTCGAGCCGGTGCGCCTGCTCCAGCCGCAACGCCTGCTCCCCTGCGGTGCGCTCGTGAACCTCGAGCAGCTGCTCGATGGCGGACGTCTGCCCCCCGCTGCGGCCGGGTGCGACCGCGTGGGGCGCAGGGGCACCGGCGGGCCGAAAGATCCGTCCGCCGGTGAAGGGGAGCACCGCCACCTTGACGCTGAGGGCCAGCGGCGCGAACAGCTCCGCGGTGTCGACCGGGACGGGAGCCCTCGAGAACAACACGATGGCGAACAGGTCGCCAGTCGGCAACATGCCCCCGAATCCGAGCACCGACTGCACCCCGTAGGGCAGGACGAACTCCCCTTGAGCGGGGATGTGCGGGCTGCCCACGGCGTTGGGGACGTAGAAGACGTTGAACGTCTTTTCGTCGAGGGTCATGGCCAGGTCGGGCCGGGTCTCGAGGAGGTCGGAGGTCGCCAGGCCGAACTGGCGGATCAGCTGGGCCACCATCGGGAAGCTGGCGATGATCTCCTCGCTGGCCAGCGGTGTCACCCGATGGCCAACCGACCGTCTCCGGTCGTTCCAGGCCGGCTCGTCCCCCGCAGTGGCGAGCAGGGTGAGGCACCTGGTCGCCGGCGTCAGCCCGTCACCGCCGCTCCCCTCCTCGGCCAACCGCCGAAGGTCGTCGTCGAGCGCCTCCAGGGGCACGGTCCGGTAGAAGCGCGCCAGGACGCACTGGCGATCGCCGTTCGGCGACCGCAAGCCGTCGTAGAGGTGGTGCACCACGGCTTCCGCCGCCTCCTCCATCGACTGGGCGCCCGTCCCCGCCCGGCGCAGAGCGGCGCTGAGGGCGACCATGTCGGTGAGGCCGAACGCACCGAGATCCGGCAAGAGGCTCGCTTCCTGACGGGGACCGCCCAAATGATGTTAAAGGCGGCGCCTGAAGGCGGCTACCGACGCCAAGGCTGACGGCGTCCACGACCTGCTCCCCCGAACGGACGTGGAGGCGCTCAGACGCCCTTCGGGTCCGGCCCGGAGTCCGACGAGTAGCGAACGAGCGCCTGAGCGCCCGAGGGCGTCGGCTCGCTCAGGTGGCCAGGGAGCCCACGTCGGCGACCGCCTGCACGGCCAGCAACACGAGGATGCCGCCGCCCACCGCCGTGTAACCCCAGCGCCACCGGTGGTCCGCCGCCCAGAACCGGCGCATGGAGATCACCACGGCGGCAGCCGAGACCATGCCGACGGTCAGACCCAGCACCGGTCCCACGGCCCCGCTGAGGCCGAGCACGGGTCCGAGCACGGGCAGGACGATGTAGGTGAGCAGGCAGCGCACCGTCGACACCAGGATCGATGCGCTGAAGGCGTTGCGGGCGGCGACCTCGCTGCCCCGAGGACCGCTGGCCGGCACCCGCAGGAGCCGACGCATAAGCACGTCGGCGGGCGACCGCGCGCCCGCTGCCACGTCGCTGCGGCGGACGCTCACCGACGATTCCACCGGGTCAACGCTAGGCGACGGAGGCCCGGAACGCGGAACCCGCCACCGTGCCGGCGTCCGTGGGCACCGGCAGGAGTGGAACCGGGCGATGACCCGACGAAAGCTGATCTTCTTCACTGGCGCCCATCCCGCGGAGAACCCTCGGCCCACCTGGCTCGCCTACCACTTCGCCGAGGTGGCAGCCGGTGCGGGCCTCGAGGCCGAGGTGCGCCTGGCGGGTGACGCCGTGCGGGTCGCTCAGCCGGGTGGCGCGCCGCCCACGCCGGCTGAGGGTCACCTGCGGCACCTTCGCCGGTCCCTGGAACACCAGGTGCATGCGCCGACCTTCTCCCGCAGATCGCCACCGAGCGACGCCTCGCCGCGAGCCGTCATCCTCGAGCTGGTGAAGCCCGAGGCGACCGTCGAGTTGCTCGACGCCAGCCGCCGGGCCCGACCGCCCTTGGTCGAGCCCGTTCCCATCGCCGAGCCAACGCCGTAGGCTGACTCCATGACACCTGCTCCGATGTGCGACGTCTGTGGCCAGCCGGTCGCCGCCGACGAGGCGGTGCGGGCAGAGATGTCGGTCAGCCAGATGATGTGCCCGACGTCGATGACCTTCCACCCCGCCTGCCACGCCCAGGCCACGGCCCTGTGGCAGGACGACGACACGTGCACCCTTGCCGCCGATGTCGCCGACTACCCCGAGATGGCGCAGTGGGCGGTCGGTCCGGACCGCCCGACCGGCACCGCCAGCTAGGAACCGGGCGTGAGCGCCGGCGAGCCGGCCAGCAGCCGGATCGAGCGGCGATCCTCAGACGACCCGCGGCGCGGGTGGCGCTACTGGCGCCTGACCCCGCAGATACGGTTGCAGTCGGTGTCGCAGCGCGGCTTCACCTGGGAGCCGGCGCGGCCCCTGGTCGCCCGGTGCGCCGGGGCGGGGGTCGCCGGGCACGACGCCCCTGACCTCGGCTGCGCCTGTGGCGTCCATGCCAGTGTCGACGTGGCTGGCCTGCACGCCGACGCACTGTGCCTGGTCCCCGGCCCGCTGGTGGTGGGAGAGGTCGACCTGTGGGGGCGGGTGGTGGTCGACCAGCACGGGTTCCGGGGCGAGCACGCCTACCCCCGTCGGCTCGACGTGGTGGAAGAGACCGTCGCCGGCGTCATGTCGTTGAACGAGGCGGTCGACGGACTGGCGGCCTACGGCGTGGCGGTGGGGACGGCGCCGCTCGTGGACGCCGTCGGTCCCGCATCGGCGACCATCATGGGGTTCTTGGCCATGTCCGGCGCCAGCCCGCCGCCCGAGCGTTGAGCAGCAGCCGGCACGCTGGTGTGCTGAACCAGCCCTAGGGCCAGACGCCGTTGACGGGCGCGCCGTTGAGCGAGGCGCCGCTACCGTTCACCGGCGTGGAGCGGGCGACGCGGAGCTCGAACCACACCACCTTGCCGTCGCCGTCGCGATGGACTCCCCAGCTCGAGGCAATGGCCTCCACCAGCTGGAGCCCCCGCCCGGTGGTGGCGTCCTCGGGAGGGAGGCAGGCCTGGGGGAGGCGCGAGTTCCAGTCCTTGACCTCGGCCCAGAGCGAGTGGCCCTCGAAGCGGACCGTCACCCGCACGTCGGTGCGGGCGTGGAGCGTGACGTTGGTCGTCAACTCACTCACCAGCAGGACGGCGGAGTCGACCACGTCCTCCGGCGCGTCGGTCTGCGAAAGCGCGTCGCGCACGAACAGCCGGGCCTCCCCGACGCTGCTGGCGTCACCGTAGAAGAGTCGCTTGACCTCGATGGTCGTATCCCTTCCCCGAAAGCACCGTCCATGAACGGCTGGGCAGGTGCAGTTCGCCCTCCGGCCCCCCGTCATCCTCACTCTGTGACGCCAAACTCCGCCAATCATGACGCGCGGTGGCGGCCTTCGCCCGCACCGAGCGACTGGGATCCGGCGCTGAACGGTGGGGCCGCGACGGAGTGGCGACCACCGCCACCGTGGTGTCGATCTCTTCCAACACCTGCTCGACGACGTGGCCGAGCAACGGCCGGCCCTCGATCCGGCGCAGGTTGGCGCGAGCACCACGAGGTCGACCTCGCGTGCCCCGTGTCGAGCCGGGGCCCGAGGGGTCGTCGGCGCCGCCGCGGCCTTCCTGTTGTGGCGCCCGGGCGGGCCGACACCGCCGCGGGGTTGACCACTGGCTGAGCACGACGTCCGTGCCGATGTTGGCACGGGTACCGGCCCAGGCGCCGGCGAACTTGGCGATGCTGGTCAAGAGGATCACCACCACGCCCGAAGAACAGGGTCTACGGATCACTCAGCAGGCCCAGGTCCACCCGGAGGCCCAAGGTGGCGAGGAAGATGAGGGCGAAGACGCCCCAGATCACCATTTCCAGGTGGTGCTCCGGCGACGCCGGGAGGGTCCGCCCCACCAAGGAAGGGCCGAGGACTAGGCCGGCGGCCAGTCTCCCACCACGGCGGGCTGGGTGACCAGGAGCTCGTGCTGCCCCGGAGCGATTCAGGTTCACAGCGCCGATGTGGTGCCACGTCCGCGCACCGGAGCACGCCAACCGGCCCGCCGGGGCCGGGGGTGAAGGCGCGCTGGCGCCTCCGGACGCGCGCCCGGTGCGCCGGTGCGCTAGAAGGTGGCAGTGGACGCTGCCGCCCACCTCGACGCACCGTGCCGGCCCGAAGCGCTCTTCGTCTGGGTCGACGATCTCTCCAAGTACCCGGAGTGGCTCGACCTGGTGGCGCGGGCCCAGCCGGCGCCGGCCATGGAGGGTGACCCCGGTCCGGCGTGGCTGGTCGACCTCCGTGCCCGGCTCGGGCCCCTTGCCCGCTCCAAGCGACTGCGGATGGTCCGCACCGACCACCGGACGCCGGCGGTGGCTCGCTTCGAGCGGCTGCAGCACGACGGCCGGGATCACTCCAGCTGGGTGCTCGAGGCCCAGGTCGAACCGGCCGCGGGCACGGGGAGCCGGCTCACCATGCACCTGCACTACGGCGGCGCCATGTTCGGACCGGTGCTCGAGCGCCTGCTCCAGGACGAGATCCACCGCTCCCGCTCCCGGCTGCTGTCGCTGGTCGCCCCCCGCCAGCGCGGCTTCGGGCGGTAGGAGCGGCGCCGGTCGGTGGTCGGTCGCTTCGGTGCTCGTGGTCGCAGCCGTGGGCGTCCTAGTCGTTGGGCCACAATCTCTGCCACCGGACCGTCCGGAGGGCCACTGGTTGGACAGCCAGCTTCCGGGTCACGGAGAAATCGCCGGGTGGATCAGGCGAACGTGCTCACGAGATGCGGAGTCGGGTGGGGCATGGAGGGAGGGGGTTCAGAGCAGGCAGGGCCAGAGCCGGAGCCCTAGCGTGCACAGCATGGAACTTGAGGTCGTCATCGAAATTCCCAAGGGTTCACGGAACAAGTACGAGGTGGACCACGACACCGCCGAGATATGGCTCGACCGCATGCTGTTCACGGCCACCGTCTACCCGACTGACTACGGCTTCTTCCCACGCACGTTGGGCGAGGACAGCGATCCGCTTGACGCCATGGTGTTGCTGGAGGAACCGACCTTCCCTGGGTGCCACATCAACGCCCGCCCGATCGGCGTCTTCTGGATGTCCGATGAGAAGGGGGCCGACGCCAAGGTGCTCACCGTGCCCGCCACCGATCCGAGATGGGCGGGGATCGCTGATCTCGCTGACCTGCCGTCCCACCTGCCCGATGAGATCGCCCACTTCTTCAACGTCTACAAGGAGTTGGAGCCAAACAAGGGCACCGAGATCAGCGAGTGGCAGGGGCGGGCCGAGGCCGAGCGAGCGATCACCGAAGCCCAGGCCCGCTACGTCCCCACGACCTGAGCTCTCCGCCCTCCTCCGGCGGACACGGTTCCTGCCGAGTTCGCTGCTCTCGTCTTCTTCGGAGGGACGCAGTGACCGCGTCGTCGCCGTCGACGACTAGGGGGCGCGCCACGCACGGCGGCGCAGTTTCCGCGCATCCGCCGGTCCGGCGGCCACATGGCACACGGCAATTGCGAGCGCGGCGGGAACCTCTGCCGCGTTGTGAGGCGTCATCAAGCGGGAGGTGCTTGATGCCGATGGCGTGACACCCGGCCGACCGATGTCGAACCGATGGGCGGCACCAGTCCCTCCTGAGGCGGCCGCCTTCGCCGGGCTGGCAGGTGGCGCCCGTGGGTGCCGACGGGCGGCTGTAGCTGCCGGTCTCAGAGCATCTGGGGTGGTTGCAGGAGCGGCAGTTGTCGGCGGCGGTGCTGGCGTCGCTAGTCGGTCGACTCCAGGCTGATGTCGAAGTCGAGCCGCTGGCGCAGCTCCACGCTCTCGGTGTCGTTCTCCAGGTGCATCACCACGTCACCGCCGGCGACCATGGTGCTGCTGGCGGGGAGCAACCCGGTTAGGTCACCGATGAGCTCACCGGCTCCAGTCACCAGGTACTCGTCCACGGTGACGACGGCGTCCTCAGGGGCACCCTCGAAGTCCGCTTCTTGGGACGACGCGGTCTGCTCGTAGTCGACGGCCAGGACGTAGCGGGTGCCGTCGAGCTCCTTCAGCTCGTAGGTCACCCCGAGCACGGTCTCGATGCCGCCGAGATCGCTGGTGGTCTCCGCCCGCCAGACCGCCCCCACGCCCACTTCCTCCTCGGGGAGCGGGACGGTGAGCGTCTCCACCTGCTGGGACACCTGCTCCAGCAGCTGGCGGCTGGTCGGATCGACGTCGTCGGGAACGTCGAGCTCGCTGCTGAGCGGCTCGCCCCGGGAGTTGATCGTGGTGGTGCCCGAAAGCTGGTCCAGCACCGACAGGCCCTGGCGCATCGCCTCGGCCGTCTGCGGGTCGACCGTCCCGTCGTCGACGATGTCGGCGTCGGCATAGGAGAACCGCGTGGTGATGGTGTCGGCCTCGTCGTCGACCTCGGTCACCTCGCTGCGAATGGTGATCTGGATGGGCGGGATGTCGCCACCGGGCAGCGGCTCACCGTCGGCCTCCATGGTCGTGCTCATGGCCATGGTCATGAGCGCCTCCGAGGTGTCGCCCTCCTCCAGCTGGAGCCGCAGGGCCTGCCGGGGCTCGGCGCCGGGTTCCTCCAGGGTGATCGATGCCCGCTCGATCTCGGTCGGCGCAGTGGTGGTCGTGGTGGACTCGGCCGTCGTCGACGTGGTGGTGGGATCGGCGGACTCGTCGCCGCCACCGCCACCGCACGCGGCTACCAACACGGCGACGGCGACGATCACGATTCGGAGCCTGCGCATCTCGGGCATCGAGCCAACCTAACCGGCATCCCACCCTCGGCGACCTCGGCGGCCGGCCGAGGCCGGGTTCAGCGGGACTAGCCGGTGCGGATCCGGGAGCCGCCGGCCCGGGACCACGCGGCGTGGAGGGCGGCGTAACGACCGGCGCCGGCGCAGAGCTGGTCGTGGCTGCCCACCTCGACGATACGCCCGCCGTCGACCACGGCGATGCGGTCGGCCCGCATGGCGGTGGCCAACCGGTGAGCGATGAGGATCGAGGTGCGCCCTTGGAGTACGGCGTCGAGGGCGCGCTCGACGATCACCTCGGAGCGCAGGTCGAGGCTCGAGGTGGCCTCGTCGAGGACCAGGACGCGGGGCCGGGCCACGAAGGCCCGGGCCAGGGCCAGGAGCTGGCGCTGGCCCGACGACAAGGAGCTGCCCCGCTCGTGCACCGGGGTGTCGAGTCCCTGGGGCAGCCGTTCGACCAGCTCCTCGATCCCGAGTGCCCGGCACGCCTCGAGCAGCTCCTCCGAGGTGGCGTCGGGCCGGCCGAAGGCGATGTTGTCCCGGACCGAGCCGGCGAAGAGGAAGGGCTCTTGGGGCACCACGCCCAGCTGGCGGCGCAGTGACGCCAGCGTGACCTGGCGCAGGTCGTGGCCGTCGAGCACCACCCGGCCCTCGTCCGGGTCGTAGAAGCGGCTGATCAGCTTGGCGATGGTCGACTTGCCCGAACCGGTCGGGCCCACCAGCGCCACGGTCTCGCCCGGGTGCACGGTCAGGTCGACGTCGTGCAGCACCGGGGCGCCGGGTTCGTAGGCGAAGGTCACGCCCTGGAGGCGGACCTCGCCGGACACCGGCGGGAGGTCGACGGCGTCGGGGGCCTCGGCCACCGCCGGCTCGGTGGCCAGCAGCTCCCGCAGCTTCGCCGTCGCCGCTTGGCCCGCCTGGTAGGTCGTGTACAGGTGGACCAGCTGCTGGATGGGGGCGAAGAAGGTGGTGAGGAACAGCAGGAAGGCGGTCAGCTCACCCACGGTCAGCTCGCCCCGCAGCACCCGCTGGCCTCCCACCAAGAGCAGGACGGCCTGGCCGGCTACGGCGATGAGCTCGGCGCCCGGGCCGTAGACAGCGCTCACGTGCCCCGTGTAGACGTTGGCGTCGAGGTACCGCTCGAGGATCCGGCGGTGCTGTTCCACGTTGTGGCGTTGCCGGTTGTGGGCGGTGACCAGGCGGATCCCGGCGAGGCTCTCCTGCAGATCGCTGAGCACGTCGGAGATTCGCTGGCGGACGGCGCCGTAGCCGCGATCCGAGGTGGTCCGGAACCACAGCGTGGCGGCGGCCATGGCGGGGACCACTACGGCGAGGGTGACCATGGCGAGGAAGGGGTCGTAGCTGAACAGCACCGCGGTCACCACCACCACGGTGAGCCCCTGGACGACCATGTTGACCAGGCCGTCGTGGAACAGGGCGGCCAGGGCGTCGATGTCGCTGGTCATGCGGGTGAGGACGCGGCCCGCCTTCTCGTCGGTGAACCAGCCCAGCGACAGCCGCTGCAGGTGACTGAAGACCCGCACCCGCAAGGTGAGCATCAGCCGCTCGCCGACCCGGCCGGTCCAGGCGATGCGCGCCGCGCCGGTGGCGGCGTTCACCGCCACCGCCACCAGGTACGCCACCGCGGTGGCGACCAGCACGCCGAGGTCCCTACCGCCGATGCCCTCGTCGATGCCGATCTGGGTGAGGACGGGCCCGACCAGGCCGGCGCCGGTCTCCACCACCACCAGCAAGAAGGCGCCAAGCAGCGGCAGCCAGTGCGGGGCAAGGAAGCGCCGGAGGGTGAGCGGCTGGCGCTCGGCCTCGGGCGTCGTGGGCGAGAACGACACGTCGGTCTCGTCGACGTGGATGTCGGGCTCCTCGGCCACCAGTTCGTCGTAGCGCGCTCGCAGCTCGGACGGGACGCCGGCGAAGGGAAGTCCCGTGTCGTCTCCCCGGAACCCGCCGCGGTGCCCGTGCCCACCGTGGTGGCCGCCGCCGATCATCATCGAGCGGGCCCTCCCGCCGGTGCCGGCTCGTGCGCCTCGTCGGCTTGCACCGAGGCCAACACCTGGCCGTAGCGGGGCTCGCGGGCCAACAGCTCGTGGTGCGTGCCCTCGGCCACCGCCCGGCCCTCGTCGAGCAGCACCACCCGGTCGGCCAGCGCGATCGTCGACAGCCGGTGGGCGATGACCAGCGTCGTGCGGTCCCTCATCAGGGCCTGCACCGCGGTGTGGATCTCCTCCTCCCGCTCGGCGTCGACGGCGCTGGTGGCGTCGTCGAGCACCAGCACGGCGGGGTCGACCAGCAGCGTGCGGGCGATGGCGACCCGCTGGCGCTGACCACCGGAGAGGGTGTAGCCCCGCTCGCCGACCACGGTGTCGTACCCCTCGGGGAGGGCGGCGATGAAGTCGGCGGCGCCGGCAGCGGTCGCCGCGCTGTGCACGTCGTCCGGGGTGGCGTCGGGCCGCCCGTAGGCGATGTTGGCGAACAGGGTGTCGGAGAACAGGAACGGCTCGTCGATGACCACTCCCACCGCCGTGCGCAGGCTGGCCAGGGTCACCTCCCGCACGTCGTGCCCGTCGACCAGGACGGCACCGCTGTCGACGTCGTAGAAGCGGGTGAGGAGGCGGGCCACGCTCGACTTGCCGGTCCCCGTGCGCCCGACCAGGGCCACCGTCTCCCCCGGAGCCAGGTGGAGGCTGAGGCCCCGCAGCACCGGCTCGGAGGTGGCGGGATAGGTGAACCAGACGTCCCGCAGCTCGACCTCGCCGCGGGGCCGGACCAGATCGATGGCACCAGGGGCGTCGACGATGTCGGGCTCGGTGTCGAGCACCTCGAAGATGCGCTGGGCCGAGGCCGCCGCCCGCTGGCTCAGCATGAGCAGGAATCCCAGGCTGCGGAAGGGCGCCTGGAGCATGACCACGTAGGAGCTGAACAGGATCAGGTCGCCCACCGTGACCTGCCCCTCGATGGCCAGGTACCCGCCGTAGAGCAGCACCAGGGCCAGCCCCACCCGGGGCAGGTTCTCCATCAGCGGGGCGTAGCGGGCGCGGGCGTCGAACTGGCGCACGCTGGCCCAGTGCAGCCGCCGGGCCGCCCGCGTCAGGAGAGCGATCTGGCGGCGCTCGGCGGCGAAGGCCTTGACGATGCGCGTCCCGGTCACGCTCTCGTCGACCACCGTGGCCACCTCGGCGAGACGCGCCTGCACCACCCAGCTGAGGGGGAACAGCTCCTGGCGCAGGCGGGTGCCCAGTAGGTAGACGCCGGGGAGCGGGGCGACGGCCACCAGGGTGAGCCCGACGTGGACCTGCACCATGAGCACGAGCGCCAGCGCGAAGCTGCCGGCGGTGACGAGCAGCGCCGGCGCGTAGGCGAGGTACATCTGCACCGACCGCACGTCGGAGTTGGCACGGGAGATCAGCTGCCCGCTCTGCACCCGGTCGTAGAAGGAGAACGAGAGCCGGGTCAGGTGCTCGTACAGCAGGCGCCGCAGGTCGTACTCGAGGTGGTAGGCCACCCGGAACAGCCCGGAGCGGGCCACGAAGCCGAGCACGGCACGCACCACGCCCAGGGTCAGCACCGCCCACACGAACGGCATCAGGGAGGCGCCGGGGTCGGGGTTGGTGGGCGTGGGCAGGGCGGTGTCGATGGCGTCTCTGAGCACCACCGGGATGGCCAGCGTGGCCAGGACCGCGGCGCCCGAGGCGACCAGGGCGGCGACGAACAGCCGGCGGCGGACGCCGAGCAGCGGGAGCACCCGTCGCACCCACCCTCGGTTGCGATCCGGGTCCAGCCCCCGGGCCGGCGCCCGGCGGTGGGACGGTTCCGGGCGCACATGGTGAGGGTAGCGAGCGATCTTTGGCTCCCCCTGCTGCAGCGGCCTTGGTGCCGGTAGCCTGAGCAGCGGTCGCCCGGGAGGTCGAAGTCCCCATCGAGACTGCTCTCGGCCTGTTGGCCGTCGCCCTGCTGGTCCTCGCCAACGCCTACTTCGTCGTGGCCGAGTTCGCCCTGGTCGCGGTTGACCGGCAGCGGATCGAGGTCCTGGCCGAGGCGGGGGACCGCCGTGCCCGTCGGGCCCTCGCCCTGTTGCGGCGCCTGTCGTTCAACCTTTCCGGGTGCCAGCTGGGGATCACCATCAGCTCCCTGGTCCTGGGCTTCATCGCCGAGCCCACCATCGCCCGGGTGCTCGAGCCCGCGCTCGCACCCGTGCCCGACGCCTGGCGATCGGCCGTGGCCATCGGCCTGGCCCTCACTCTGGCCACCCTCACCCAGATGGTCGTGGGCGAGCTCGTGCCCAAGGGGATGGCCATCGCCCTTCCCGTCCCGAGCATCCTGGCGCTGGCCGGGTCCTTTCGGATCTACGCCATGGTGTTCGGCCCCGTCATCCGCTTCTTGAACGGCGCTGCCGACTGGGTCGTCCACCGACTGGGCATCGACCCGCAAGAGGAGCTGCGCCACGTCCGCTCGCTCGAGGAGCTGGAAGGGCTGGTGCACTCCTCTCGCCGGGAGGGCACCCTCGACGTCGACGCCTACCAGTTGCTGACCCGCACCATCCGCTTCGGCCACAAGAGCGCGGCCGACGCCCTGGTGCCCCGCATGGCGGTCACTGCCCTGCCCCGGGAGGCCACCGTCGCCGATCTCAGCCGGCTGGCGGTGGAGAGTGGCCATTCCCGCTTCCCCGTGGTGGGGGAGGGTCTCGACGACGTGGTGGGCGTCGCCTACGCCAAGGATGTCTTGCGCTTCGCCGTCGAGGAGCGCGAACGCACGTCGGTGACCAGCGTGGTGAGGCCACCGCTGATCATCCCCGAGGGCCGCGACCTCGAGTCGCTGCTCGGGGAGATGCGGGCCCAAGCCACCCAGATGGCGGTGGTGGCCGACGAGTACGGCGGCGTGGCCGGCATCGTCACCCTCGAGGATCTGCTCGAGGAGATCGTGGGCGAGATCGAGGACGAGCACGACCCGGTCTCGCCCGGGCTGACCTCGGCGCTGCCGGCGGGCACGTTCGTCCTCGACGGTGGGCTCCACCCCGACGAGGTGGCCGACATCACCGGCCTCGAGGTGCCCGAAGGGCCCTACGAGACGCTGGCCGGCTTCCTGCTCGACCGGCTCGGCCATCTGCCCGAGGCCGGGGAGCAGGTCGAGTACGAGGGCTGGTGCCTCGAGGTCCTGGAGATGGACCGGCGGCGGATCGCCTCGGTTCGCGTGATCGCTCCGGCCGGCGAGGACCAGGGGGAGCACTCGTGATCACCGGACTGCTCGTCGGCCTGCTCCTCCTGGTCGCCAATGCCTTCTTCGTGGCCGTCGAGTTCGCCCTGGTCGCCGTCCGCCGGACGCGGGTCGAGCAGCTAGCCGGCACGGGGAACGCACGAGCTCGAGCCGCCGAGCGCTCGATCCGGGAACTGTCCTTCATGCTCTCCGCCTCCCAGCTGGGCATCACCATGGCTTCGCTGGGACTGGGCTTCGTGGCCGAGCCGGCGCTGGCCAAGCTGCTCGAGGGCCCGCTGGCTGCCCTGGGCATGCCCGCCGCCGCCTCCCACACCCTCGCCTTCGTGGTCGCCCTGACGGTGGTGGTCTTCTTGCACATGGTGCTCGGGGAGATGGTCCCGAAGAACATCGCCATCGCCGATCCCGAGCGCAGCGCCTTGTGGCTGGCCTTCCCGCTGCGGGCCTTCACCTCCGTGCTCCGGCCGCTGATCGTCCTGCTCAACCGGTCGGCCAACGCCGGCCTGCGGTTGCTGGGGGTGGAGCCCCGCGACGAGCTGGTGGCCGCCCACACCGCCGACGAGATCGCCGCCATGTTGGCCGTGTCCCGCGACGAGGGCCTCCTGCAGGACGTCGAGCACCAGTTGATGACCGGTGCGCTGGGCTTCGCCGGCCGCCTGGTGTCCACCGTCATGGTGCCGCGGGATCGAATCGTGGCGGTCAGCGCCGGGGCCACCGCCGACCAGGTGGAACGGGTGGTGGTGGAGAGCGGCCACTCCCGCCTCCCCGTGTTCGGGCGCGACCTCGACGACGTGCTCGGCTTCGTCCACGCCAAGGACCTGCTCGATCTGGCCCCGGCCGCCCACCGTCGGCCGCTGCCTGGCCGCCTGGTGCGCCGCATGCTGGTGGTGCCGGAGGACCGGACCCTGCAACAGCTGCTCCTGGCCATGCGTCGTGCCCGCCTGCACTTCGCGCTGGTCGTGACCGCCGAGGGTCGCACGGCCGGTCTGGTCACCATCGAGGACGTGCTGGAGGAGCTGGTGGGCGACATCAGGGACGAGCACGATCGGGCGGCGGCGGAGCGGGCGTCGGGCTGAACCGCGGTTGCCGCCCGGGGCGGGCCGGGCCGGCGCTTTCATTACGGAATCGTGACGCCTAACCTCCCTTCGTGTTCCGCCGGGCGCTCGCCGCCACCGTTCTCGTTTCGGTGATGATCCTCTCGGGTGCCCCTGCCGGCGCCGAGAGTGAGTTCGACGCGGCCCGCCGCGAGGCCAACCAGGTCGCCGCCGAGCTGGCCGAGGCCCAAACCCGGATGGCGGAGCTCGAGGTGGAGATCGCCTCGCTCGAGGCTCGGGCGGCCGAGGGCTCGGCCCGGATGGCGGAGCTCGAACGGATCGTGCAGAGCCAGGCGGTCGAGCAGTTCATGCGCAACACCTCACCGCCCCTGCCCATCTTGATCGACGACGACTTGAACCAGCTCGCCCGGGCCAACGCCCTGGCGCGCTTCGTCACCCTCGACACTCAGGCGGCGGTCGACGACTACCGCAAGACGGGGCAGGACCTACAGGCCACCCGTGACTCGCTGGAAGCCAAGCAGGAGGAGGCCGGGGCGGCGGTCGGCGAGTTTCGGGAAAGGGCCGAGCAGGCCAATGCCGAGCTGGCCCGCCTGCAACGACTCGAGGAGGAGCGGCGGGCTCGCGAGGAGGCCGACCGCCGGGCCCGCCAGGAGGCGGAGCGCAAGGCGCAACAAGACGCTGAGCGACGGGCGGCCGAGGAGGCCCGTGAGGCGCCGGACCGGACCGGGAGCACCCCGGCGCCCTCGGACAGTCGGCGTCCCAGCCAGGTGGCCAGCGCGGCGCCCCGGCCGTCTCCCCGCCCGGCGGCGCCGCCGCCGGCACCCAAGCCCGCATCTGACCCGGCGCCGGCCCCTGCGCCGGCGCCGAGGGGTCGCTGGGTGTGCCCGGTGCAGGGCCCGCGAGCGTTCAGCAATGACTGGGGCCAGCCCCGCTCCGGCGGTCGGCGCCACCAGGGCAACGACATCCTCAGTCCCCGGGGCACGCCCGTGGTGGCCAGCGTCAGCGGCACTGTGCGGGGCCACAACTCGAGCCTGGGGGGGATCTCGTACTACCTCAAGGGCGACGACGGCAACACCTACTTCGGCACCCACCTCGACTCGCTGAGCGGGGCCAGCGGCAGGGTGGCGCAGGGAGCGGTGCTCGGCACCGTCGGCGACTCCGGCAACGCCCGCGGCGGTCCCACCCACCTGCACTTCGAGATCCATCCTGGTGGAGGCGCGCCGGTGAACCCGTACCCGACGCTCAGCCAGTACTGCTGAGCCTCGCCTCCTCGCCGGCGCAGCCTCCTCGCCGGCAGCAACGACCTAACCGGCGGCGATGAGCACCAGCCCGACCAGGGCGAGTCCGAGCCCCCCCACCTGCAGCCGGCCCAGGCGCTCGCCCAGCACGGTCCGGGCCAACACGCTGGTGGCCGCCGGGTAGAGCGACGCCAGCACGGCGACGAGCGAGAGCAGTCCCCGGCGGACGGCGAGCAGGAACAACACGTTGGCGGCCATGTCGAGCAGCCCTGCTCCGGCCACCGCGGCCCCACTGCCGGGCGCCACCCGCAGTGGTGGGCGCATGGCCAGGACCGCCACCGCCAGGATGGCCAGCGAGGCGACCCGGGCGGCCACCAGGGGGGAGAGCCCGGCGTCGGCCCGGGTGCCGGCGAGGAGGATGAACAACACCCCGAAGGCGGCGCCGGCGCCGATGGCCAGGCCCAGGGGACGGCGGGAGTGGCGGGCCACCGCCGCAGCAGCGCCCGGGGGCGCGCCCCCGGCGACCAGCGCCACCGCCACCAGCGCCACGACGATCCCCACCAGGGAGACGACCGCTGGCCGCTCGCCGCTGGCCAGGCCCCAGGCCAGCGGCAGGACGGCCGCGCCGACCGCGGTGATGGGGGCGACCACCCCCATGGACCCGCTGGACAGCGCCTGGTAGAGCAGGCCCACGCCGAGGAGGCCGACCACTCCGGCGGCGGCACCGAGAGCCAGGTCTCGGGGTGCGGGCGTGGCGTCGGTAAGGACTGCCGACGCGGCGGCGAGCACCACCACGCCCCAGACCTGCGAGAGGGCCACCACCACGAAGGCCGGGTTTCGGCGGGTGGCCAGCCCACCGAGGAAATCGGCGGTGCCGTAGACGACGGCGACGGCGAGACCGAGGGCGAGCGCCATGTCGGGAGTATCGCCGGGGCCGGCGGGGATGACGCGCGGGCACCGGCGGCGGAGTGGCCGCCCCGGCGAGGTGGCGTCTCTGGGCGAGGAGGTCGGCCCCGGTGGTTGCTTGCTGGCCCTCAGGCGCCCACGGCGTGGAAGCCGCCGTCGACGTGGACGATCTCTCCGGTGGTGGCCGGGAACCAGTCGGACAGCAGGGCCACGCACGAGCGGGCCACCGGCTCGGCGTCGGCCACGTTCCAGCCCAGCGGGGCCCGCTCGGTCCATACCTTCTCGAAGGTGTCGAAGCCGGGGATCGACTTGCCGGCCATGGTGCGGATGGGCCCGGCGGCCACCAGGTTGACCCGGATGCCCTGGGCGCCGAGGTCTCGGGCCAGGTAGCGGCTCGTCGACTCGAACGCCGCCTTGGCCACGCCCATCCAGTCGTAGGCGGACCAGGTCACACTGGCGTCGAAGTCCAGCCCCACGACACTGCTTCCCCGGGTCAGCAGGGGGAGCACCGCTTCGGTGAGCGCCTTGAGCGAGTAGGCCGAAATGTGCAGGGCCACCGACACGTCGTCCCAGCCGGCGGTGAACATGCCCGAGCCGAGGCACGCCTTGGGAGCAAAGCCGATGGCGTGGACGACCCCGTCGACCCGGTCCCAGCCCAGCTCCTCCAGCGACGGGGCCAGGCCAGAGAGATGATCGGCGTCGGTCACGTCGAGCTCGAGCACCGGCGGAGCGCCCGGAAGCTTGCGGGCGGTGCGCCGGGTGAGCGGCAGGCCCCGGCCGGCGCCGGTCAGCACCAGCTCGGCGCCCTGCTCGGCGGCCCGGCCGGCCACGGCGTAGGCGATGGACGCATCGGTCAGCACTCCGGTGACCAGGACCCGCTTGCCTTCCAGGAGCATGCCGCCTCCGAGCGATCGGAACTCGGCGGCACCTTAGCGGCCCCGTCTCGTCCCTCCCGGTGCCATTGCCGGCCGGCGCATTAGGCTGCCCGGGTGCGCATCGCCGTTCTCGGAGGGACAGGTCCGGCCGGGCGTGCCCTCAGCGCTCGTCTCGCCTCGGTGGGCTACGAGGTGGTGGTCGGCTCCCGGTCGAAGTCACGTGCCCTCGAGGTTCGTGACGACCTCCTCCGGCGCTGGCCCGATCACGATCTGATCATCGACGGCGCCGAGAACGAGCAGGCGGCCGAGGCCGACCTCGTGGTCATCGCCACGCCGTGGGAGGCCGCCGCCACCACTGCTGCGTCGGTGGAGCTCCAGCTGCGCGGCAAGCCGGTGGTGTCCATGGCCAACGCCCTGGCCAAGGTGGGCAACGAGTTCCAGCCCCTCGTCCCGCCGCGGGGCTCGGTGGCCGGCAACGTGCAGGCAGCGGTACCCGGGGCCTATGTGGCCGCCGCCTTCCACCACCTCCCCGCTCGGGAGCTGGCCGGGATCGACCACCCCATCGACTCCGACGTGCTCATCTGTTCCGACCACCTCTCTGCCACCGAGGCCACCGCCGAGGTGGTGCGACGCATCCCGGGGCTCCGGCCTCTCGACGCCGGCGGCCTGTCCAACGCCGCGCCGATCGAAGCGTTCGCCGCCGTGCTGCTCCAGCTCAACGGTCGGTACAAGACCCGAGTCGCCGTCAAGCTCACCGGCATCGACGACGACGGCGGCGCCTGACACCGGCACCGTGCGCCTCTTCGACACCGCCCGCCAGGACGTGGTGGCCTTCGAGCCCGGGCCGCTGGTGACGATGTACGTCTGCGGCATCACTCCCTACGACTCCACCCACCTGGGTCACGCCGCCACCTACCTGGCCTACGACGTCCTCCAACGACGTCTGCGCGACCTCGGCCACGAGACGCGGGTGGTGCGCAACATCACCGACGTCGACGACCCGCTGCTGGCCAAGGCCAAGGAGCTGGGGGTGCACTACCTCGACCTGGCTGCCGCAGAGACGGCCCGCTTTCAGGGCGACATGCGCGACCTGGGCATGTTGCCGTGCTTCAGCGAGCCCCGGGCCACCTCGGCCATCGCCGACATCCGGGGCTTCATCGGGATGGTCCTCGATGCCGACCACGCCTACCGCGCCGGTGGCGCCGTCTACTTCGACATCTCCTCCTTCCCCCGCTTCGGGCAGGTCTCCAATCTCGACGAGGCGACGATGCTCGAGCTGGCCGCCGAGCGGGGCGGCAACCCCGACGATCCCCACAAGCGCCACCCGCTCGACTTCGTGCTGTGGCAACCCTCGGACGAGGGGGAGCCGGCGTGGGAGTCGCTGTGGGGCCCGGGGCGCCCGGGATGGCACATCGAGTGCTCGGCGCTGGCGCTTCGCGAGCTCGGGACCACCCTCGACCTGCACGGGGGCGGGAACGACCTGGTCTTCCCCCACCACGAGTGCGAGGCGGCGCAGTCGGAGTCGGTGACCGGGGAGCCCTTCGTACGGCACTGGATGCACACCGGGATGGTCGGCCTCGACGGCGAGAAGATGTCGAAGTCGCTGGGCAACCTGGTCTTCGTGAGCGACCTGCTCAAGGACTGGGAGCCGGCCGCCATCCGCCTCGCCGTGCTCGCCAACCACTACCGCAGTGACTGGGAGTGGAGCGACGCCCTCCTGGCCACGGCGGCCGCCCAGCTCGCGGCGTGGCGGGTGGCCGGGCCCGGCGACGGCGGGCTGCACCAGGTGCGGGACGCGCTCGACGCCGACCTCGACACGGCCCAGGCGCTGGCCGCCCTCGACGCCGCCGCCTCGTCGGGGCAAGGCGTGGGTGCCGGGGCCGCCCTGCTCGGCGTCGACCTGGCCCAGCAGTAAAGCCCCGGTCTCGGGCCGGAGGGCACCGGTAGCATCGGGCGATGGCCGAGCCCATCACCGTCTCGCTTCCCGACGGATCGGCCCGTGAGGTCCCGGCGGGCACCACCGCCGGCGAGCTGGCCGCCCACATCGGCCGCCGGCTGGCCCAGGCCGCCGTGGCCGCCACCGTCGACGGGCAGCGGGTCGATCTCTCCGTGCCGCTGCCCCCCGGCGCCACCGTGGCCGTGGTCACCGACGGCTCCGAGGCGGGACGGGAGGTGCTGCGCCACTCCACCGCCCATGTGATGGCCCAGGCCGTGCTCGACTTGTTCCCCGGCGCCAAGTTCGCCATCGGGCCGCCCATCGAGGACGGCTTCTACTACGACTTCGAGCTGCCCGGGGGCGCCACCTTCACCGACGAGGACCTCGAGCGCATCGAGGCCCGCATGCGCGAGATCGTGGCCGAGGACCAGCCCTTCGTGCGGGAGGAGCACGATCGCGACCAAGGGTTGAAGCTGTTCGCCGACCAGCCCTACAAGCGGGAGATCATCGAGGGCGTCGACCCCTCCGAGGGCGCCGGCGGCGGCCAGGTGAGCGCCTACCGCAACACCGAGCGCTTCGTCGACCTGTGCCGCGGGCCCCACGTGCCGTCCACTGGCCGGCTCGGCCACTTCAAGCTCCAGAAGGTGGCCGGCGCCTACTGGCGCGGTGACGAGCGCCGGCCCATGCTCCAGCGCATCTACGGCACCGCCTGGGAGTCCAAGGCGGCGCTGGACGCCCACCTCGAGCGGCTGCGGGAGGCCGAGCGACGCAACCACCGGCGCCTGGGCACCGAGCTCGACCTGTTCTCCATGCCCGAGGAGCTGGGCGCCGGGCTGGTGGTGTGGCATCCCAAGGGGGCCATGGTGCGCAAGCTCATGGAGGACTTCAGCCGGGCCGAGCACGAGCGGGCGGGCTACCAGTACGCCTACTCGCCCCACCTCGCTCGGAGCGGGCTGTGGGAGACCAGCGGCCACCTCGACTTCTACGCCGAGAGCATGTACCCGCCCATGGAGATGGAGGGCGCCCGCTATTACGCCAAGCCCATGAGCTGCCCGTTCCACGTGCTGATCTACCGCAGCAACCAGCGCTCGTACCGGGAGCTCCCACTGCGGCTGTTCGAGATCGCCACCGTCTACCGCAACGAGCGCTCGGGCGTGCTCAACGGACTGCTGCGGGCCCGGGGTTTCAACCAGGACGACAGCCACATCTTCTGCACGCCCGACCAGGCGGTCGAGGAGATCACGGCTCTGGTCGACTTCGTGCTGCGGATGCTGCGGGCCTTCGGCTTCGAGGAGTTCGAGGCGACGCTGTCGACCCGTCCCCAGGAGAAGTCGGTGGGCTCCGACGACGACTGGAAGGCCGCCACGGAGGCCCTGGGGTTGGCGCTGGAGCGCACCTCCCTCAGCTTCGACGTCGACGAGGGTGGCGGCGCCTTCTACGGGCCCAAGATCGACGTGCACCTGCGGGACGCCATCGGCCGGCGCTGGCAGCTCTCGACCATCCAGGTCGACTTCCAGCTGCCGCAGCGCTTCGGGCTCGAGTACGTCGGGGCCGACAACGCCCGGCACCGGCCGATCATGGTCCACCGGGCCCTGTTCGGCTCGGTGGAGCGCTTCTTCGCCATCCTGCTCGAGCACTATGCCGGCGCCTTCCCGACGTGGCTGGCACCGGTGCAGGTGCGGGTGCTCCCCGTGCGCGACGACCACGAGGCCTATGCCACCGACGTGGGCGCCCGGTTGCGCGGCGCAGGTTTCCGGGTCGACGAAGTCGGTGCCGACGAGCCCCTCGGGGCGCGGATCCGCCGGGCCAAGCTCGAGAAGCTGCCATGGGTGCTCGTGGTCGGTGACGACGACGTGGCCGCCGGCACGGTGGGGGTCAACGGGAGGCAGGGTGAGGTCGAGCGCGGGGTGAGCGTCGACGACTTCGTCGCCCGTTTGACCGTCGAGGTCACGGGCACGCGGGTCTGAAGCCGTGTCGCTCGAGCGCCTGTGGGCGGGCTGGCGCGGCGAGTACGTGGGCTCGGCCACGGCCGAGGGCCCGGGCGAGGGCGAGGACCCCGACGGCGACGACTGCGTGTTCTGCCGGATCCTGGCCAGCGACGAGCCCGACGAGGACACCTACGTGCTGTGGCGGGGAAGGGCCAGCGTCGCCATCCTCAACGCCTTCCCCTACACGGCCGGGCACCTGATGCTCATGCCCACCCGCCACGTCGGCGAGCTCGAGTCGCTCCAGGCCGCGGAGGGGGCCGAGCTGTGGGGAGCGGTGACCGCCGCGGTCGTCGCCTTGAAGGCGGCGTATCAACCAGAAGGCGTCAACGTGGGCGTCAACCTGGGGCGGGCGGCGGGAGCGGGCATGCCCGGGCACCTGCACGTGCACTGCCTGCCTCGCTGGAGCGGCGACACAAACTTCATGACCACGGTGGCCGACACCCGGGTCCTGCCCGAGGCGCTCGCCACCACCTGGTCCCGGCTGCGCACCACTTGGCCACTCCGCTAGCGGCGGCGATAATCCGCCGCCGCCCGTGCACGGAGCTGCCGACACCTCCGTCGCTGCTCCCCCTGGCGGACTCCGCAGCCTTGCGGCGGCCGGTACCCTCGCCGGGGATGGCCGCCGCCGATCAACCGCAGGGCTCCCCGGCCGACGACGGGCTCGAGGAGGCGGGCGACACCCTCCCGGACGACCTCGACGTCTCCGCCTATGTCGGGATCACCACCTTTCCCGACAACTCCCGCCGGCGCATCCCCGGCGTGCTCTACCTGGTGGTGGCGGCCATCTCCGTGGCGCTGTGGGCGGTCGCCGGCGACAGCGTGCTGGTGAACGACGGCTTCCTGGCCGCCGGCGTGGCGCTGGCGGTCTTCGGCGTCTACTGCGTCTCGGCCGGCTGGCACCTCGCCGTGGACGCCACCGACGCGCTGGTCCAGGCCAGCCGCCAGGTGGGGTTCCCCGTGGGTCACGCGTCGGCGTCGCTGGGCTGGCGAGGCGTGCGCAGCCGCCCGACGTGGCGCATCCTGCTGTACTCGGCCGAGGAGCCCCCGGTGCGGCGAGGCTTGGTCCTGGTCGACGGCGTGGACGGACAGGTGCTGGAGCACTTCGTCGAGGACAACCCCGAGGACTGGGCGTAGCACGTAGACGCGAAACCGCAGGTCACTGACAGGCGGTTTTAGCCAGGTTGAGGGCAAGGGGGACCGGCACCGCATCGTCCGCTTCAACGCCGTCACCGCTCGTGTTCGCATCCGCTAGGCCCATGGCGTGGCCATGGACGGCGGCCAGCCCGGGACGGCCACCGTGTAGTCCATTCCCGCCAAGTGCCAGCCAGCGGCGCTGAAGCGAGTCACGTAGACCTTCACACCACTGGGGCCGACGATTCCGCCGGGCGGGATGTAGCTGCCCACGACGTGCGGGTCCACGATGAGCACCACGTCGAGGTCCTCACCGATGAGGCGCCGGTCGGAAGAGGGGGACCAGCGCTCGCGTGGCCACGTAGGGAGCGACGTGCGCGCCATTGCCACGCGTGCCTCCTCAAAGATCGGTCGCAGTCTGTGGGTGCTGTGGAACTGCGCCAGCTCGGTCGCCAGCTCGTCCTGGTCCTCACGCTCGAGGCCGGGACGCCCTTCATTGGCGAGCACCCAGGTCTGCGCTTCAGCCAACCTGAGGTCGGGGTCCATGAGCCGCCACATCGTGGCGAAGTCGCCGACGAGGGCAGCATCGGCCCAGCCGAACACAGTCTCGGTAGCTCCTTGGGGCACGGACTCGACGTTCTCTTCCATTGGGCAGTCCCTTCGCTGGGGGCGGTCAGGAACTCGATTTCAGGGGGGCTCACAGCGCCAACGACCGCCCACCCGCCCCTTCGTGGTTGGGTGTAGCCAGTGGTGAGGCGGGGGCCGGTCGACGGCGCCGCCATGGACGGCGGACTAAGCTCCCACTGTCAATAGGTGATCCCTAGACACGCTACCCGCAGCGCGCCTAGCGTGCCGCCGATGCGGTCCCCCCTGGTATTTCCGGTCGCCGCCTTGGCCCTCCTCGGACTGGCCAGCCCCGCGGCTGCTCAGGAAGACACCACTACCACGGTCCCCGACACCATCGCTACGACTGAGGTCGTGGAACCCGCCCGAACGGTCAGGCACGGCTTCGAGGACACCGATGTGGGTGCGGCCGCTGTGGGAGAACCACGGCTGTCGGCTGCGCAGCAGGGCGAACCACGGCTGTCGGCTGCGCAGCAGGGCGAACCACGGCTGTCGGCTGCGCAGCAGGGCGACCTCTACGACTGCTCTGACTTCGAGTTCCAAGAAGACGCGCAGGCGGTCTACGACGACGATCCAACGGATCCGTACGGGCTCGACGGCTCCATGGGGCCGGACAAGGACGACGGCATTGCCTGCAAGGAACTGCCCAGCCGAGGCGCAGCCACTCCGGCGCCCGCCGCCAGGACGCCTAGGTCCGGGGCTGGAGAGACACCTGCCACGGGGGCAGCCCGTGGAGTGACGGCGACCGCGGCTGGAGAGGCATCTGCCATGGGGGCAACTCGTGGAGCCATGGCGGCGAGGAGCCGGTCGGCAGAACTCGCCGGCACAGGCGTCGACTCGGGACCAGGTGCGGCTCTAGGCAGCGGGCTCGTTCTCCTCGGTGCGGCGATGGTCGTGGCCAGTCAACGACGCCTGGCCGCGGCGAGCCGCCGCACGGTGAACTGCCTCAGCGGTCCGTTCCGAGCCGGCGGAGTGTAGGCGCGCTGCTTCCTCCAGTAGGAGGTTCCCTACGACCGGGAGTGCGAGTTGGCGCGTGGAAGCGCCGGGCGGGCGAGCGCATGGGTATGCGGAGCCGGAGGTGGCCGGTCCGTCATGTTGATCGGGCCCCTACCCTCGCCGGACCATGCGCCGCTTTTACCGAGTGGGGCGGGTCGACGCCGAGGTCACCGAGCAGCCCGAGCGTGGCCAGCTCCTGACGGCGCTCGGCCAGGGGATGAACGAGTTCGGCTGCCCACGCTGGCCCAACTCCGGACGCGGCAATGCCCCCCACCCGGAGTGCGGAGACCGTGGCGTCGGGGACAAACCCGACTCAGAGCGCTTCGACCCGACCTGCGGTTATTCGGCTCCGTATAGCGTTCAGCCGCTACAACCCCGAGGACGGGGCCGGCGAGGTGGCCCGCGTCTGAGGTTGGTGCTCAGGGCCGGCCCCGCACCTCCCGCACGGTGCGCTGAGCCTCACGCAGGTGGTAGGCGCTCTCGTGCACCGCGTGCTGGGCCATGGCCAGGAGGGTGACGTCCTCGTCACCTACCCGTGCCACCCTCAGCCAGTCGTCGCCTTGCAGACGCTCGAACGTGGCGGCCAGACCGGTGGCCGCCTCGCCGATGGCGTCGAGGGCGGCGCCCAGCTCGCGCTCGCGGTAGCCGCGCTGGTCCGGCCAGCGCAGCGGGTCGTCGTCGGGCAGCGCCGGGCGTTCGCTCGTCCGGGCCCGGTCCACCCGCTGGCGGTGCCATGCGAGCAGGTCGGCGACGTACCAGGCGTGCTCGACGACCGACCACGACGACGGGTCGGATCGCCGGCGGACGAGCTCCGCCGCCTCCGGGTCGTCGGCCAGCATCCCCAGCGCCGAGCGCCAGCGCCGGGGGAACGACTTGAGGGCGACGACGGCGTCGGGCGCGGTGATGGAGGCGGGATCGAGCCCGTCGCCACTGCTCCTCATCCGGCGACACCGGCGGGGAGGCGCTCCACCACGTGGGAGGGCATGACGTCGTAGTGGTCGTGACGGGCCGAGAACTGGCCCCGGCCTCCGGTGAGCGAGCGCAGGTCGATGGCGTAGCGCAGGATCTCCGAGGTCGGGACCAGGGCGGTGACCTCCTGCTCGCCCACACCCCGTGGCTCGGTGCCCTGCACCCGGCCCCGGCGGGCGTTGAGGTCACCCATGACGTCGCCCAGCTGGTCGTCGGGGACGGCCACGGTCAACAGCGAGATGGGCTCGAGCACCACCGGGCTGGCCTTGGCCATCGCCTCCCGGAACCCGAGCGAGCCGACCATCTTGAAGCTCATCTCCGAGGAGTCGACCGAGTGGTATTTGCCGTCGAAGCAGGTGACCCTGACGTCGACCACCGGGTACCCGTGCACGCCTCCTTGTTCCATGGCCTCGACGACGCCCTTCTCCACCGCGGGGATGAACTGGCGGGGGATGGCGCCGCCGACGATGGCGTCCACGAACTCGAAGCCGGCGCCGCGCTCGAGCGGTTCCACCTTGAGGAAGGCGATCCCGAACTGCCCGTGGCCGCCGCTCTGTTTCTTGTACTTGCCCTCGGCTTCGGCCGACGTGGTGATGGTCTCCCGGTAGGCCACCTTGACCTCGTCAGTGTCGACCTCCACGCCGAACTTGCGAGCCAGGCGCTCCAGGGTGAGCTGGAGGTGGGCCTCCCCGTGCCCTCGCAGCAGGGTCTGGCGGGTCTCCGGGTCGTGTTCGACCCGCAGGGCCTGGTCCTCCTCCTGGAGGCGGCGCAGGGCGTTGGCCAGCTTGTCGTCGTCCGCCTGGCTGCGGGCACGGATGGCCGTGGCCAGCGAGGGCTCGGGCGCCTCCACGGGGGCCACCACGACGGGCATGGCCTTGGGCGCCAGCGTGTCGCCGGTCATGGTGGAGCCCAACTTGGCGACCGCCCCGATGTCACCGGCCACCAGCTTGGTCACCTCGAGCTGCTCCTTGCCCCGCAGTCCGAACAGGACGTGCAGCCGCTCCTCGTGCCCGGTCCGGGGGTTGACCAGGTGGTCGTCGGGGCGGATGGTGCCCGACAGCACCTTGAACAGCGAGATACGCCCCACGTAAGGGTCGGCGATGGTCTTGAACACCAGCGCCAGGGGCTCGCCGGCCGGGTCGGGCGCCACCTCGGTGTCCACGTCGCCGGCCCGAACGGCGGCGCTCGGCCGGTCGAGCGGCGACGGACCGATCTCGCACAGGAAGCGAGCCAACCGGTCGACGGCGATGTCGGCGGTGGCCGAGCCGCACACCACCGGGAAGACGTTGGCCTCGGCCACGCCGCGAGCGAGGACGCTCTCCAACTCCTCGAACGAGGGCATGTCGCCCTCGAGGTAGCGCTCGAGCAGGTCGTCGTCGGCCTCGACGATGCCCTCCACCAGGTTCTCCCGCACCCGGTGCTCGAAGTCGGCCATGTCCTCGGGGATCTCGCCGGCCACCGGCTCGCCTCCGTCGTAGAGGTACGCCGTGTCGGCCAGCAGGTCGCAGATTCCCCGGAACTCCGTGGCCTCACCCAGGGGCAGCTCGAGGGGGGCGATGCCGCTGCCGAAGACGTCGCGCAACTGCTCGAGGGTGCGCTCGAAGCCGGCACGGTCGCGGTCGAGCTTGTTGACGAAGACCATGCGAGGGAGCCGGCGAGCCTCCGCCAGGCGCCACACTGCCTCGGTCTGTACCTCGATCCCCTCCACCGCGCTGACCACGAACACCGCCAGGTCGGCGACCTCGAGGGCAGCGTGGACGTCACCGATGAAGTCGGCGTAGCCGGGCGTGTCGATCAGGTTGATCTTGCACCCTTCGAACTCGAGGGGGGCCAGCGCCAGTGACAGCGAGATGCCCCGCTTGACCTCCTCCGGCTCGTGGTCGGTGACGGTGGTGCCGTCCTCGACCCGACCTCGCCGGTTGGTGGCGCCGGCCCGGTAGAGCAACGCCTCGGCCAGGCTGGTCTTGCCGGCGCCACCATGGCCGACGAGGGCGACGTTGCGGATCTTCGCTGGCGGGTACTCCTGCATCGGACCCCTCTCCGGCGGCACCGTCCCCGACCCTTCCCCGGGGACGGTTGCGGCTCACGGCATGGCCCGAGACTAAACGAGCGCGCGGCCGGCGCGTCGGCCCCCCGGCGATGGTGGAGGTCGCCGGTGCGGACCCGGAGCATGCCGCGGCGCCGGGCGGGTCCGGGGCCCGACGGCTTCGGCTGGTAGCCTGCGCGGGAGCCCTGTTCCGGGGCCCGTACCCGGCCACGCCAGGAGCGAGCGATGCTCGACGGACGTTGGAAGAGCGACATCGAGCGCCGGTTGCGCCCCCTCGGCACCGATCTGAGCCGCACGGGCGTCAGCGCCGACCACCTCACGATGGTGGGGATGGTCATGGCCGTGGCCACCGCCGTCGCCGTGGCCAACGGCGCCCTGCGCCTCGGCGTGCTGCTCTTGGTGGCCAGCGCCCTGCCCGACGCCCTCGACGGTGCCGTGGCCAAGGCCTCGGGCACGGCCGGCCCGCGGGGCTCGTTCTTCGACTCGGTCGCCGACCGCGTCACCGATTCCCTGTTGCTGGGGGGCGTGGCGTGGTACCTCTCGTCGACCATGGGCGGCCGCATCGTCCTCCTGCCCTTCGCCGTGCTGGCCACGTCGACGCTCGTGTCGTACCAGCGGGCCAAGGCGGAGTCGCTCGGCTTCGAGGCACGGGGGGGGCTGATGGAGCGGGCCGAACGCATCGTCGCCCTCGGCATCGGGTTGCTGTTCGACGTCCTCTTGGTCCCGGTGCTGTGGCTGATGCTGGCCCTCACGCTGTTCACGGCCGTGCAGCGCTTCGTCAAGGTCTGGCGCCAGGCGAGCGTGCCGGTCCCGGCAGCGCCCCGGCCACGTTGGCGAGCTCGCCGGGTGGCCCGCAGGCCGCGTGATCCGGCCCTGCGCCGCCAGGCCTACCGCAGCCGCCGCTCCTAGCCCGCTCGCTTTCCCAGCGCTCGATTGACCCAACCGGCCGGGCCACGTTGGGGGCTTGTCGGCCAGGGGTTGGCCCTGCCCGCCTACCGGCTGGCCTCCTCGCTGGTGCGGGTGCTGCCGGCGCCGGTGACCGCCGCCGCCGAGCGGCCCCTGGGAGCCGGCTTGTCGATGGCATTGTCCGCTCGCCGTGAGCTGGTCGAGCGCCACCTGCGGCGGGTCCACGGGCCGGAGCTGGGCACGGACGAGCTCCAGGCCGAGGTGCGCCGGGCCTTCGAGTCCTACGCCCGGTACTGGATCGAGTCGTTCCGGCTGCCGGCGCTGTCGCGGGCCGAGATCCG
>DASZDK010000019.1:0-40807 GCA_035942035.1 Acidimicrobiales bacterium | reverse complement strand
TCGCCAGGCGGTGCCCGGCGAGGAGCGATCCATTCACGAGCCACACCACGAGGGTGGGCAGCCGGTTCGCGAGCTACCCGCCGGACACCTGGATCGAGGTTGGCCGACCCCGATCCCACACGCATCAGAACAAGTAGCCGGCTATCTGGCGGTCGCCGCCAAGCCTTTGAGCCCAGCGGCGACCGCCAGATCTGGGATTACGGAGCGCCGGTTGCGTGAGGGGTCCGTTCCATGTCGGTTGCCGGGATCGTGTCGTGTCGCCGCGGCTGGAGCCGGCGACGAAGGTGGCGACGATGTAGGTGGCGTGACGGTCGAGGGACTGACGGGCCCGGTCGTAGCGCATGGTCGTGCGCGGATCGGCGTGCGACGCGGCCTCCTGCACGTCTCGTAGCGGCACCCCGGCGTGTAGGGCGGCGGTAATGAAGCTGTGGCGAAGGCTGGTGCGGGCCGATGCGCTTGGAGATCCCCGCCGCCCTGGCCAGACGCCGAACCACTCGGGGGCGGCGTCCCTTGTCAACCGCTCGCCGTTGTGACCGAGGAACATCAAGCCGAACCGCTTGCCGACAGCGAGGTCCACGGCTCGAGCGGTACGCGGTGCGAGCGGAATCGTCACCGTGTTGCCGCCCTTGCGATGCACGACGAGGATGCGATGACCTCACTCGAGACCGAGTTGGTCGATGTCCGCGCCGAGGGCCTCTGAGGTCCGCAGGCCGTTCAGCGCCAGCAGGGAGCACAACGCGTGGTCGGGAGCCGACGAGAGCCCTGCCGCGACCAGCAAGGCGCCGAGCTGTTGCGGTCGAGCCCGACGGCGTGGGGCTCGTAGTCGAGCCTCGGCCGGCGAGCATGCATTGCCGGCGAGTGCTCGATCACGCCCTCCTCTGCGGCGTAGCGGTAGAACCCGCCACTGTTGACAGGCGGCGGCCGATCGTCGCCGGCGCGCGGCCGAGCTCCTCGAGCTCTCGGGCGTAGCGCTCGATGTGCGTGCGCTTCACCTCGAACAGCCCGAGGTCGTGATTCTCGCACCACCCGTAGAACTGGCGCAGATGAGCGTGTACGCCTGGCGGGTGGGTCCGGAGTAGCCGGCCAGGAACCCTGCCGCCGCCTTCACCTCCGCTGACGTCTCCTTGGGGTCGTACAACACCACCGAGTGCGTCACAGCCATGTCTTGGCTCCTCTCAACCAGGAGCCGAGCGCGAGCCAGGCGGTTCCCGCCCAGCTCGTGAATGTGCCGCACTGTCACCGCACGAACCGGACAACGCGCCACCGCCAGGCCGCACCCAGCCGGCGATCGGTGGGGTGAGCTCGGTCGGGGTCGGTCTCCTCAGGTGCCCCGCTGGGACCGTGCGACCCGAGCCAGGCAGGGGGAAGCTCCTCGAGTCCCGTCCGTCCAGCTGCCAGGAGAGGGTGGACAGATCCCAACCCACAGACGCCACCTCCGCGCTGCGCAAAAGGCCCCGGGAGTACCGCCCGACGATGGCCGGTGGCGGTTGCACCGCCTCGGAAGGTGCTACTGGTCTTGCTACTGAAACCAGGCGGACCCGAGCGGAACGAGCGGGCTCCAGCGGGAACGACAGGCCCGTGACCAGGACTTGAGCGGAGGGAGCGGACTCCAGCGGTAGGTGCCACCGCCCTCTTAAGGTGGAGACACGGGTTCGAATCCCGTTGGGCCTGCTCTCAACGAACCGTCAGAGTGCCCGAGGCTCTCACTGGAAGGCCCGGTCTCGGCCTCTGTGTGAGCCCCATTCATGATGGACACGGTCGCTACGCCTCCTGCGGTGGTACTTCTCGGGCGCGGGTGCGGCTCTCATGGGCCCCTTCCAGGTGTGCGTGGGGGCGCTCGCGTACTGAGCGGCGAGGAGGAGTCCTGGGAAGAGACTCGCCGTCTTGGACCACGAGGATCGTAACGTCGTCGCTCAGTGGCCCACCGTTGGCCTCGCGCAGCTCAGCCACGAGCGCAGCGAGGTCCTGGGCTTCGAAGAACCGTCTCTGGGGGGTGTGCTCATCCAGCCAGAGGGCGAGACGCTCCACGCCGAAGCGGTCGGCTGACCCGGGTGCGCTGCGACCCTCGACGACGCCGTCGGTGTACAGGAAGACCGCGTACGGCCCCCGCAACGGGACGGTGAGCTGCACAGCCGGGCCGAGGCTGAGCCCGAGTGGCGGGGAGGCGGTGACCGGAAGCGGCCGGAGACCTTCGTCATCGAGGAGCATGGGCGGGGGATGCCCGGCGACGGCAACACACAGCTCACCGGCAGTCAGCGCCCCCGTGCAGATCGTGGCGAAGCACTCGGGATCGTCCGTCTCGCTCTCGAGCAGAGCCTGTAGGTCGTCGACCCAACGACCGGGTTCATCGGCGCCCCGGAGGGCCATGGCTCGCCACCCGGCACGCAGGGCGGTGCCCAGGGCCGCGGCATAGGCGCTGTGACCCGAGACATCGCCGATGACGAAGCGCACCGAGTCGCCCCTCTGGACCACGTCGAAGAAGTCACCACCGAGGAGAAGAAACCGCTCGCCCGCCTGGTAGTGGGTGAGCACGTCGACCCGTCCACACTCCAGGCGGGGCGCTGGCAACAGGTTCTCCTGGAGGCTCAGGCCGAGCTGGTTGCGCTCGGCGAGGGACCGGCGCGCCTCCTGCCTCGCCTTGTCGAGCTCGGCCGCAGCCACGGCCTGGCGGGTCACGTCGACGACGACACCAGCCGTTCCCCTAGCCCGACCACCTTCGCGAAACGGTTCGCCCCGCGCCTGCAACCACCGCATGGCACCGTCGGGACACACGATCCGGTACACCGCCTCGTAGTGCCCGCCCGTCTCTAGCGCCCGGTCCGAAGCGGCAAGCAGCGCTGGCCGGTCCTCGGGCATCACCCGTTCGATCCAGGACTGGAAGGTCCCGTCGTACTCGCCGGGCCGCAGGCCGTGCAGCGCCTCGAGCCGTTCGTCCCAGACGGTCCTTCCGGAAGCGGCGTCGTAGGACCAGGTGCCCATGGCTCCTGCGTCGAGCGCCAGCTCGAGACGCCGGACCACGGCGCTGTCTTCCCGTCGACGGACCAGCTCGGTGTCGCGACGTTCGCGTTCGGACGCAACAATGACGCCGAGGACGGCGGCCGCTCCGATCACGGCGAGTCGAGGAAGCGACGACGGCCCCCACCCGTCGTCGATCTCCATGCCAGCCGCCACCACCAGGGCAGCCAATCCCACCGCGGCCGTGGGGAACGGCTTGGAGACGGCGGCAACGAGGAGCGGGGCGATCACCACCGTCGCCACCGGGACGACGTCCGCTTCGGTGACGAACCGCACGCCAGCGATCACGCCCAAGAGCGTGCTGCCCACGAAGAAGGACAGGGCACGCGAGAGCACCGACGGAGGCTACTGCGACGCGGGAATGACTTTCAGGTGGGGTACGAGCGCGGGAAGCTGCCTGACTGCCGGGGGGGGACCCCGGCGTCGGCGGGGCGGGCGGCCGGATGCACCGGCGATGCCGTCCCACACGTGGGTACGGTCGTACCAGCTACCGCCAGCTCCTCGGCGCCGCGCAGGCCTCGGGCATCGACTCGAGCCCGACCACGGCAAGGATGATGCCCGCCGCCAGGTGAAGGGCGGGCTCAGTGACCGCGCCGACACTTCGGAGACCTCTGCCAAGCCACCGCCGAGAATGTGGCCACGGCGGGGGGAGCACCGCCAGGCCCATGACGATCAGGAGCCCGGACATGGCCCGCCATCCTGCCTGCCACCAGCCACTTACGGCCGATCGCCGACCTCGACGTCAAGTGTCCGCTCGTCACCGTCACGCAGAACCGTGAGCTCCACTCGCTGGCCGGGCTCGACGTCGCGAAGCTCAGCGAGGAACTGCTCCACAGTCGTAACCGGTTCTCCGCCGATGCCGACGATCACGTCACCTCCTTGCACGCCGGCACGATCGGCTGGTCCACCTCCGCTGACGTCGAGCACCAGAACCCCGTCGCGCCGTTCGATGTCGAACTCCTGGGCCAGTGACGGCGTGACCTGGCCGGGAAGGATGCCGAGGTAGGCGTGCGTTGCCTGCCCGTCGGCCAGCAGCTCGGTGACCACTTCCACCACGGTCGCCGCCGGAATGGCGAACCCGATGGAAACGGCTCGGGCCTGGGGTGGGATGTAAGCCACGTTGATGCCCACGACCTCGCCGGCGCCGCTCACCAGGGCGCCTCCGGAGTTCCCCGGGGAGATGGGGGCGTCGGTCTGGATCAGATCGACGAGCGACTGGGTCTGCAGACCCGAGCCGGGAATGGCTCGGCGCACCCCGGAGATGATGCCGGCGGTGACGGTGTTCTCGAAGCCGAGCGGGTTCCCCATGACGATGGCCAGCTCCCCGACGGCGGGCAGGTCCTTCGAGAAGGTGGCCGGTGGCAGTTGGTCTCGCTTGGCTTGGAGCACGGCGATGTCGACGACCTCGTCGGTGGCCACGACCTCTGCCGGTGCCCGCTTCCCGTCGGCGAAGACCACGACCACCTCGTCGGCCGCGCCGACCACGTGGGCGTTGGTCACAATGGTGCCGTCCTGGTCCCAGATGACCCCGCTGCCCTCACCGCCTCGTGCCAGCACGGCTACCACCGAGGGCGCCACCTCGGCCACGACCTCAGGGATCACCTCCAACCCGTAGGGTTGCCGCCCAGTGCCTGAGTCGACGGGACCGGTCGCCGGCCCCTGGGGAGCGGGCTGCTGCTGAGCGGGCCGCAGCGCCTCCGGTGACTCGTCGGACGTGGCGCACGCCGCTGCCGCCAGGGCGGCGACGACGGGGGCGACGAGGCGACGGAATGCGCGCGACGGCGGCACCGGCCCTACCTCCCCGGCATCGGAGGCGATCATGCGACGGGGCGGGCTTGGGGTAGAGCAGCCACCGTGCGCAGCGACCTCGACCGGGAACTGGATGAGTTCTTGGGGGAGGTCCGGGTGGTACTGCCCGCCGTCACGGTGTTGTTCGCCTTCCTGCTCACGGTTCCGTTTACCGCTCGCTTCGAACAGCTGGCGCTTGTGGCCCGAGCGGCCTACTTCGTGGCTTTCATCACCACGGGAGCGGCCATCGTGCTGTTGGTGGGCGAGACCGGCTACCACCGGCTCCGGGGCAAGCCCTACGACAAGCAAAGGATGTTGCGGACTGGGACGCGTCAGACCGTCGCCGCGCTCGTCCTTCTCGCCGTGGGCCTATCCGCGGTGGTGTACCTGGTGACCACTGTGGTCTACGGAGCGAGCTGGGCGGCAGCCTGCGCCGGCCTCCTTGGGTCGCTGGCCGTGGGGACGTGGTTCGTGCTGCCCTTGCGGCGCCGGCGCTCCGCCGGAAGTCGGCATTGAAGTCGGCGGCCGCCCGCAGCCGCACAGCCCTCCTGCATTGCGCGGGTGCCTCACTCCACTGGGCCTTCCTCGCCGGGGACCACCTCGGTATCGTGCTCGCCGGCCTCCGGCTCCACCGGTGACAGATCGTCACCCGCTTCGCCCGCACACGCTCCGAGGACCGCGGTTGACGCGAGCGCCAGAGCGACCAGGCGGCGTGTCCGGCGACGGGGCGTGTGGGGTCGACGCACCCGCGTGCTGGGCTCGCGAGCATTGATCCTCGTCCTCGTAACGGTTTCGGCCATCTGCCTTTCCCTCCGATACTTCGCTATTGCCGTACTTCGGCTCCGTGCGGCGCATGCCGTCGCCCGGACACGACGATTCGCCCGCGCCACGGCCTGAAGGCTCTGCCGAGGTCGATGCCTCCGTCAAACCGGGGGCGACGGGAACCGGCGGCGTGCCGGACTCCCCGCCCCGGCGAGCGACGTCAGCGCTTCAGGAAACGCTTGGCGACCGATGCCAGGCCACCACTCCCTTGCCGGGAAGGCGCCCGTGACCGTCTGCCGGAAGGCTCCGCAGCGGGGCCCCCCGCGGATCCACCCTTCAGGGCACGGCCGACTTTCTGGAGCACCCCACCGATCTGTCGTCTGTTGTACTTCATGGTCGTTCCCTTACCCGATCGGACGCCGGTCGTCCCCCTTCCGTGCAGCGAAAACTGAAGCGCCGGCTCTCCACCGACGGGAACGATCGTGTCATCCGGTTGTACACGGAGCTCGGCGAAGACGGAGGAGACCCGCTTCTACGACGGCTGAATCCAGGCGGGACCGGGCGGACAGGGTCGGCAGCGACTTCCAATAGCTGTACTTCCCTGAGCCAGCGGGAGGCTCAACCAGCGACATCAGTTGTGTTGGCAGGCCTGGCAAGCTTTCGCATGCGGGCGGCGGGAAGTGAGAACCTGAGCGCGTGATCCACGCCGATCGCGTCATCGCGCTCACCGGACTTGCGCTGGTTCTGCTCGGCTTGTCGTCCCGGTTGGTCAAGCGCCACGCCCTGAGCCCGGTTCTGCTGGCGCTCGGTGCGGGCATCCTCGTGGGCCCCCATGTGCTGGCGATCATCGAGCCGGAGACGGTGGTGCCAAGGGGCAAGCTCCTCGAGCAGCTCTCACGCGTGGCGCTCGCCCTTGCCGTGTTCGACATCGCGCTTCGTACCCGCCCGGCGGACCTACGCGCCAACGCCAAGCGAATCGGTGTTCTGCTGATCGTCCTCATGCCGGCGATGTGGCTGCTCACGTCGCTCGGGGCTGGTCTGGTGCTGGGCTTGCCGCTGGCGCTGGCCCTTCTGGTGGGTGCCACCTTGACGCCGACGGATCCCGGCGTCGCCTCTGCACTGGTCACCGGCATCCTGCCGAACCGCTTCCTGCCGCGAGGGGTGCGGATGAGTCTCCAGGTGGAGGCTGCCGCCAACGACGGCCTGGCCCTTCCCTTTGTCCTCTTCGCTGGTCTCCTGGTGACGCTCCCCGACGGCGAGGTGCTGGGTCGATGGGCGGTCGAGGTCGCCCGCCAACTGGGGACAGCGCTGGCGGTCGGAGCAGTCGTCGGGTTGCTGATGCGTTGGCTCACTGACACCGCCGGCGTAGAACGGCTCGCCGAGGAGGACTGGTTCCCGCTCGCCAGTAGCGGTGTGTCGCTCACCGTGCTCGGGCTCGCTCACCTTCTCGGTGGCACCGGCATCTTCGCCGCGTTCGTTGCCGGCCTGTTCTTCAGTGAGGGAATGCCCGAGGGCCTCCGCCAACCGATCCACATCGTGCACCGATCGGTGACCAAAGTCGGCCTGACCGTGGTGTTCCTGGCCTTCGGCATGGTACTCCCCGTCGATCGATGGTGGCCCGTGCTCGGCGCCGGTGGCCTCGGCTTCGCCGTGTGGATGCTTCTCCTCCGGCGCCTGCCGGCGGGCTTCCCAGCCCTTTTGCTCACGGGCACCGGACGCATCTCTTCGGCCTTCATCGGGTGGTCCGGGCCGCTCGGTGTGGCTGCGATCTACTACCTGGCCTACATCGAGCGCTACCGCCTCCCCGAGTACGAGCGAATTTTCCTGGCCGGCTCTTTGGCCGTGACCGTCTCAGTACTTGGGCAGGCGCTGACCGCGGGCTTCGCCGTCCGGAGGTACCGCCGAGCGACAGGGATCGAGGTGCCCGAAGGTGACGAGGTGCAGCTCGAGGGCCCGCTGCCCTAGCGAGGGCCCTCCCACCAGCCCAGTGCGGAAACACGCTGAGCCTCAGGCTGCGTCGAGCTCCAGAGTCTCCATCATGTCGTCGAGGACCTCCTTGTTGGTCTCGTAGGCGAGGTCGCCCACGTCGTGGGTGGTGGCGGTCAGCGTGCCGTCGTCTACCTCGACGTGGTAGCGGTAGCTGCGCACGCCCTCCGGCAACAGCGCGTCACCCGTGGACTCAGCTTCCACTCGCACCGCCTGGTGGCCGGTCACGGTGATCTCCTCCCGAGAGAGGACCTGTTCGCCGAGCGAGTCCACGTCGCTGGCGACCCGGCTGAACGGCACGTCGTCGACCCTGACCGTCACGGCCAGGTCGAACACCTCAGTGGCCTCCGGAACCTTGAAGGGTTCTGGATGGAAGAAACGGCACGTCGGGACCAGCTCACCTTCGTTGGCAAACCACCCGTCGGGGAACTGGATGCTGTAGCCGTCCTCGGGATTGGTGCAGGACTGGGAGAGCACGACCGCGCCGGCCTGGGTGCTCGTCGTCGTCTCCGCCCCCGAAGTGGTCGTCATCGTGGTGCTGGTCGTGGTGGCACTGCTCGTCCCCGTGGTGTCGTCGGCTTCGATGACGTCGCCGTTGCCGCAGGCGGCGGCCACCAGGGACAAGGTGGTGACGAGCGCCAGCACCCATGGCGAAGGGCGCTGGCACGACTGAATCCGTTCCGACGTCTGAAACAGCATCGGAGATTCGCTTCCCCTGTGGCCAGTGCCGGGGAAACATCGCCCCGCCGTGTCGAGCTTCCTCCGAGAGGGGGTCCGCCCCGGGCACGGCCGTCCCGTGCCCGGGGCGCTTCACTCCGCCTTCGGTGTCAGGGTCAGTGGCGAGCGCCAGCTTCGACAGGGGTTCGGGTGGCGTCCACCGTGCTGCCCTGGGGAGACGCCGGCGCGTGCTCGTCCTGGGTGTCCTGTCCCTTCGAGATGCGAGCGACCTCGAAGGCGCTCCACATGGCCAGAATGCCGGCGAGGGTCCATCCCGGCGACCAAGGGGTGTCGACCAGGGCGATGACGCCCACGATCAGCAAGAAGGTGCCCGCTCCTCGGATGGCCAGGGGGTTGAACAGCGAGGCCAGGAGCAGGGCTGCGCCCAGGACCGGGTACACCACCCCGTGCTCGCCTTTCCCGACGTCCATGCCGAGCGCCTGGTAGGCGGTGATGCCGCCCCCGACCGCCAGGGCGGCCAGACCCGGGCCCATGAACCGCTGACTGCTCCCGTCGACAAGCCATGCCAGTGTGGCCGCGCCTCCGAGCACGATCAGTGTCTGGTACAGCGGCCACCCGGCCAGGGTGGCACCGACGCAGGCGAGGGCCCCGAGGGCAAGGACCGCTGCGGCACCCAGTTGCCGTTGTCGGTTCGTCTCACCGATGGTTCGGTTCGTGCAGTAATGATCCATTTACTGTCTCCTTTTCGCATCTATCCCGTTAGTCTTCCGCATTACCCGCCTAGCACCCGTGCCATTCGTCCCCGACCGGTCACCGCAGTCGTCAAGGGTTCATTGCCAGCCGTCCGGGTGAGGAGGGGAACGGTGCTGGCGAGGATCAGCGCTGCTGGTCTCCGTGGCAGCCGCGCCGTGGTCGCCGCCATGGGATCAGGTGGCTGGCGAGTGGGCGAGCCCGTTTTCGGGCAGGTGGGAGATGACGGCCGCGCCGCGCGGCCGCTCGGAGAGGGTGAGTCGAGCTGAACAGCGTCGTGCACTGGATCGTAGGTTCCGACTGGCTGTGGTTGCCGGTCCTGGCCGTCAGCGCCATGATCATCGTGGCTGCCATGGTGGTCACCGGAGCGGCCACCGCGGCGGCGTTCGTCGTCCCCTACCGCAGTCGGACGGGACGGGCCAAGGGAAGGCCGGGCCAGCTGCGGCAGGCGCCTCCGTTCACCTCTTTGCCGCGAGAAGCGGCTGCCGGGCCGAGGGACGCCGCCGTCTCGCCGACGTCCTTCGGCGAGGCAGAGTGGGGTGGGCTGCCACTCGGTGCGGACGTGGAGACGAGCTCAGCCTGAGGCAAGCCGATGCGGGCAGGCGGGGCTCTGGTCTGCCTCGGCCACGAAGCGCTCCTGCGGAGGGACATCGCGGTCGAGATCCGGTCGGTCGGCACCTGCGGTGCGACCGAAGCGCTGTGTCGCCCACACCTGACCGCTTTCGTCACACACCACGCCCACCCCCAAGCGGTCGAAGCCGGGCTTCAGAACGTTGACGCGGTGGCCCTCCCAGCGCATCCAGCCGACGTGGATCCGCCCCGCCGCTACCGGATCGCTGGATTGGAAGATGTTCTCGCCGAGTGCCGCGTCGCCGTTCACCGCCGCCTGCATCTCCTGTGGGTCCTGGTGTTGGAGCCGCCCGACTGCGGCCATGTCCGTGGTCCACTGCCGGGCGCGCCGAGCCAGCTGCTCGTCCAGCCCCAGGACAGCGATGACACGCCGCAGGGAACGCCGGTCCTAGGGGAGATGACCAGGGGGAACTCCTTCGAGTGCGGCGGTCATGAACGCCTTCCACGTCTCGGCAGGAATGGATCCACCGGTGACCCGGCCGACGCCGTTCACGTTGAACAGCGACGTGGGCCGCTCCTTGTTCCCTATCCACACAGCCGTCGACAGCGTCGGCGTGTAGCCGACGAACCAGGCGTCGCGCCACTCCTGCGCCGTGCCCGTCTTTCCCGCCGCCGGCCGACCGATGTCGGCCGCCGTGCCCGTGCCGCCGGCGATGACACCTTGGAGGATGTCGGTCACGGTGAACGCCACCCGAGCGTCGAGGACGGGCTCGGGAGGGCGGTTCCGATTGTCCTCGAGGATCTCGCCGTCCGGCCCCTCCACCCACATCACCGGCGTAGGGGCCTGGCGCCGGCCGCGGTTGGCGAACACACCGTAGGCAGACGCCATCTCCAGCGGTGACACCTCCTGCACTCCCAGGGCGTAGCTGATGCCGTGGACCTCAGGATTGGCCACCCACGCCGACGTGATGCCGAGACGCTTCGCCATGTCACCCACTCGGGGCACGCCCACGTCCTGGATGAGCTGGGCGTACACCGTGTTGTAGGAGCGCTGGGTGGCCCGACGCAGGTTCACCCGTCCGCCGGCTGAACCCTCGTAGTTGCGGACAACGCACCCGAAGTCACCGGTGCAGCCGGGAACCCGGTAGGCGCTGGGGGCAGAGTAGACCTTCGTGTCGGGGATGCCGCTCTCGAGAGCGGCAGCCAGTACGAATGGCTTCCATGACGACCCGGGCTGACGCCCGGTGCCGCCCCCGTTGGCGTACGCCACCTCGGGATCCCAGCAGGCCGCCGGGACATCGATGGCCCCCTCAAGCTCCGGAGGTGGCGCAGGGCACCTACCCAGCGCCAGGTTCACTTGCCCGCCAGGGGCTCTGAAGTCACGGCCACCGACGAGGGCGGCGACGAAGCCGGTCCTCGGTTCCACCGAGGCCAGCGCCATCTCCAGCGGCGGCTGTGTGCCCTCGAGGGCGCCGGCAACGGTGGCTCTAGCAATGTCCTGGATGCGGGGATCGAGCGTGGTGTGGATCTTCAGCCCACCGGCGTGCACCTGATCGCCGTACCGATCCTCGAGGTAGCGCCGCACGTAATCGACGAAGTAGGGATAGCGGCTGACGGGCTCCCTCGGTCCATGGACGACGGTCGACGGCCGTGGCGGCTCGCCGTTCTCGGCGAGCCAGATGCTCCGCTCGACCGCCTGTTCGTGCTCCTGGTCGCTGAGGTGACCTTGGTCCCGCATTTGGTCGAGCACCAGGACCCGGCGTTGCTCGGCCACGGCGCGGTCGCCCAGGGGTTCGTAGCGGCTCGGTGCGGGGATGAGCCCGGCGAGCAGCGCGGCCTCCGAGACGTCGATGTCACTCACCGGTTTCCGGAAGTAGGTCATCGATGCCGCACCCACGCCGATGGCCCCATGGCCCAGGTAGATCCCGTTGAGGTACTTGAAGAGGATGTGGTCCTTGTCCTCCAGGCGCTCCAGCCGGCGGGCCAGCACCGCCTCCTTCAGCTTGCGTCCGAGCGTCTGCTCTGCGCCGACGTACGCGTTCTTCACGTACTGCTGGGTGATGGTGGAGCCGCCCTCGACGATCTCACCCGCCTTGATGTCGGCGATCAGGGCCCGCAGCATGGCTAGAGGGTCGATCCCGCTGTGGGAGTAAAAGGACTGGTCCTCAGCCGCCACCACGGCTTGCTTCAGGTGCTCGGGAATGTCGCCTTGCTCGATGGGCAGTCGTCGCTCGAACTGGCGGAAGACGGCGATCTCCTGGCCGTGGAGGTCGTAGACACGGCTGAGGAAGCCGCCCCGGGGAGGGCGGCGCTCGGGCAGCTCGTCGATCGACGGGGGCGCCAGCAGTGCGGCCGCCACCATGCCAGAGACCCCAACGGGGGCCAGGGCGGCGACGACCAGCACGACGGCGGTGGCCCACGCCAGCCCCCGGCGGCCTTCGTTCACCGAGACTTCGGTCGGTTAACTGGGGTGCGCACCGATCCAGCGTACGGGGAGGGTGGCCGGTCCAGTCCCCCTCACCACCTTCATCCGCCCTGGTCCTCGGGGCGCCGATCTCGGCTCCAGCCTCTGACGTCTACCAGCGCCGAGGCTCCGGGCGCGGCGGTCGCCAGGATGCTCAACGACCCATCCGTCTCGAGCACGACGGCGGCGACGTCGGCCATCTCCGCGATGCCGGACTGGCGAAGCGCCTGGTGCACCTCTTCCGCGTTCAGCCGCTCCTTGCGCAGCACATCATCGAGCAACTGCCCGTCGCGCATCACCACCTGCGGCTCTGACTTCACGAGCCGCCGCACCGCCGGCAGCCGCCGGCTGGCGCTCGCAACCACGTACTGCAGCCCAACAAGCAACCCGAGCGCGAGAGCGCCCTCGGCATAGGACACTTCCGACGAGAGCAGCACGGTCGCCAGGGTGGAGCCAATGGCGACGGTGATGACGAAGTCGAAGGCATTGAGCTTGGCGAGCGTCCGCTTGCCCGACAGGCGCAGGAACAGGACGAGGGTTGCGTAGGCCAGGGGCCCGATCAGGGCCACCCTCACGGTGTCGGACAAGCTGTCGAACCACATGCTGTGACGTTACTTACCAGTTCGGCGACCGCTACGGCGTTGGGGTGCGGACTGGCTTCCCACCTAGAGTGGCCCCGTGAAGCGACATCGGCCGGCAGCAGTTGGGCCACGACGGCTCTTGCCCCTTGTGATCGGCGTCTCGTTGCTCGTCGCCGGCTGCGGCACCGACAGCGACAAGGGCGCGCAGCCGCGCCCCGACGTCACCACCTTCGAGGAGGGAAGCTTCGACAACATCCCACTCGTCGCGGAGTCCGATCCTGTCACACCGCCCAACGAGAAGAGCGGGGTGGACAGCCGCTCCTACGTCGTGCGCAACACGACGCCCGCCGAGGTGTTGGAGTTCTACGAGCAGCAGCTGGCGGAGTCCACGCTGGTGAGCGGTCCCGAAGAGGTCGGCAACGACACGTACCGCGGCCGCTGGGAGCTCGAAGGGGGCCGGGTGCTCACGGTCAGCGCCACCCCCGGTGGCACCTTCGAGCAAGGCGAGTCCGCCCAAGCCGGCGAGCTCCTCACCCAGTACAGCCTCAGCCTGGCGCCCGTGGAGGGCTGAGCAGCCCTCGGCCTGGCTCACCGAGGGCCCGTTCCTCGCCCGTTTGTGGTTTCCCGTCCCGGGGAAGCACGGGGGGACGCAATGGGGAAAGGACCGCCGATGGGCGATGCTCGAACGGGGACCCCGACGACGTCCGACGGGGCAGGGCATGCCACGACCGGGGATCCGACGGGGACTGACCGCCGCCGCGGCGCGGCCGAGCGGCTGGCGAAGGGGCTGGGCTGGTTCAGCGTTGGTCTTGGCATCCCGCAGGTGCTGGCTCCGGGCCGGATGAACCGGCTCATCGGCGTGGACGACAGCCGCCAGAACCGGGCCGTCATGCGGGCCATGGGAGTCCGCGAGCTCGCCAGCGCTCCGGGGATCCTCGACCGGCCCCGGCCCGCCGGTTTCGTGTTCGCACGGGTGGCGGGGGACGCCCTCGACCTGGCCGTGCTCGGTGCCGCCCTCCGGGCGAGAGGAAGCGTTCGCGCCCGGGTTGCAGCGGCGATGGCGGCCGTCGCCGGGGTCACGGTGCTCGATGTGATCGCCAGCGCCAAGACCAGCAGATCAGCCGATCCGACGACGGGCGGTGGGGCGGTGCGGGCGCAGGGCGCCATCACCGTGAACCGTCCTCCCGACGAGGTGTACCGCTTCTGGCGGGACGTCGAGAACCTGCCCCGGTTCATGGCTCACCTGGAGTCCGTCCACGGCCAGGGGGACGTCCGTTCCCACTGGGTCGCCCGGGCCCCGGCGGGCGGCACGGTGGAATGGGACGCCGAGGTGGTGGAGGACGTACCGGGCAGCCTCGTTGCCTGGCGGTCGCTCGACGGCGCCGAGGTGCCCAACTCCGGCACGGTGCGGCTGGCGCCGGCTCCGGGAAGAGGGGCCACGGAGGTCCGGGTCGACCTGGAGTACCGGCCGCCGCTGGGGGCGGTGGGCGCCGCCGCCGCTCGGCTCTTCGGAGAGGACCCCGCCCAGCAGATCAAGGACGACCTCCGGCGGTTCAAGCAGGTGGTCGAGACGGGACAGGTTGTCCGTTCCGACGGCTCGCCCGACGGGACGCGCACACAGCGCCAGCTCCACCAGCGCGAGGCCCGACCGCTGGCCTGAGCGCGACCTTCGAGACCATCACCACCGGCTTCGACGAGAGAGACGAGGGACATGAAGGCGAATTGCTGGATGGGTGTCCACCGGGTGGACGTGCGCGACGTGCCCGATCCCAAGATCCTCAACGACGGTGATGCGATCGTGCGGGTCACGTCCACCGCCATCTGTGGCTCCGACCTCCATCTGTTCGACGGCTACATCCCGACGATGGAGAAGGGCGACGTCCTCGGCCACGAGTTCATGGGCGAGGTGGTGGAGGTCGGCAAAGGCGTCACCAAGCTGCGGGTCGGTGACCGGGTCGTGGTTCCCTTCCCCATCGCCTGCGGGAGCTGTCTCTCCTGTGACCGCCAGCTGTACTCGCTGTGCGAGAACTCCAACCCCAACGCCGGCATGGCCGAGAAGGCCTGGGGCTCTTCGGCGGCGGGGATCTTCGGCTACAGCCACATGGCCGGGGGCTATGCCGGTGGCCAGGCCGAGTACGTCCGCGTACCGTTCGCCGACGTCGGACCGATCGTCATCGAGGACGACTCCCTGTCCGATGAGCAGGTACTGTTCCTCAGCGACATCTTTCCCACCGGCTACATGGGTGCCGAGCTGTGCGAGATCCAGCCCGGCGACACCGTGGCCGTCTGGGGCGCCGGCCCCGTCGGCCAGTTCGCTGCGGCCAGCGCCGCGCTGCTCGGCGCCGGCCAGGTGGTGGTCATCGACCGGTTTCCGTACCGGCTGCGCATGGCGGCCGAGCACGCCGGCGCCCAGACGCTGAACTACGAGGAGGTCGACGTTCGAGAGGCGCTCCGAGACCTCACCGCCGGGCGCGGCCCCGACGCCTGCATCGACGCCGTGGGGATGGAATCCCACCATGGGTCGGGACCGATCCACGCCTACGACAAGGTCAAGCAAAGTTTGCGCATGGAGACCGAGCGGGCCCATGCCCTGCGCCAGGCCATCATCAGCTGCCGCAATGGGGGCACCGTGTCGATCATGGGCGTCTACGGCGGGATGGTCGACAAGTTCCCCCTCGGTTCGCTGATGAACCGGTCGCTCACCGTCAAGACCGGGCAGTGCCACGTGCAGCGGTACCTGCGTCCGCTGCTCGAGCGGATCCGAAGCGGGGAGATCGACCCCACCTTCGTCATCACCCACCGCATGTCGCTGTCGGACGCTCCACATGGCTACGACATCTTCAAGCGCAAGCAGGACGACTGCATGAAGGTGGTGCTCACCACTTGACGCACCGTGTGGCGATACGCTCCCGGGGGGCTAACTGAGAAGAACACCATCGGGCCCGTCGCATGTCGCCCCAGACCGTCTCTGCGACCAACGCGGCGAGGAGCGAAGGAGCGATCGATGCAGGACCATGCGCCGAGCGATCGCCTCATTCGCTACGTCGATCCAATCGAGGGGTTCCACGGCTTCCTCGCCATCGCCGGACACGGCCACCGGCTGGCAGCGGGCGGGTGCCGAGTGGTCCCGGGACTGAACGAGGGCACCATTGTGGCCCTTGCCGATGCGATGGCCCTCAAGCAGCGTCTGCTGGGCCTGGCCGTCGACGGCGCCAAGGCGGGCATCGACTACGACCCGAACGCGCCGGGGAAGCGGGAGGCGCTCCGCCGGTTCCTGCGCTTCTTGCGTCCCCACCTGCTGGAGCGGTACTCGGCAGGGCCCGACCGGGGGACGACGTGGGAGGAGCTCGAGGCGCTCGCCCGGGAGGAGGGCATGGTCTCGGTCAAGGGTGCCGTGGCCCGGGCCCAGGAGCTGGACGAGCAGGAGTTCCGCCGGCGGCTGGCGGTGCTCGACGTCGACGCCAGCGGGCTCACCGTCGGGCAGCGGCGGGCCGGCCACGCCCTTGCCCATGCCGCCATCGCCGCCTGCCGACGGCGGTCGGCGGATCGGCCTCTGGTGGCGGCCATCCAGGGCTTCGGGAACCTCGGCAGGGGGGCGGCGCTGGCCCTGGCCGAAGCCGGTGTCACGATCGCCGCCGTCTCTGACGAGCACGCGTCGGTGACGTCCGAAGAAGGGATCGACGTGCGGGCACTGCTCGACTCGCCACCAGGGACCGCCCTGGCCGAAGCGGCCGCAGGGCGAGCCAGGACCGAGGCTCGCGAGGCGGTGCTGCAGGCATCGGTCGACGTCGTGGTGCTGGCCGCGGTCAGGGACGCGGTCACCCTCGCCCAGGCCCGGGCACTGCCGGCCACGGCCGTCGCCGTGGGTGCCAACCTGGGGTTGCGGCCGTCGGTCGAGGAGCTGTTGTACCGGCGCGGCGTCGACGTCGTCCCCGACTTCGTCGCCGGATCCGGCGGGTCCGCGTCGATGGATGCGTTGTTCGGGCCGCCGCTGTGCCCTGACGCCGGCCAGGTCCTGTCCGCCACCGCCGCTGTCCTGGGCGAGCTCGTCCACGAGGTCCTGGGGCGCGCTCGGGCGGGCGACATCAGACCTCGGGAGGCGGCCATGGCGATGTCCCGGTTCAGGGTCCCGCCGGGAAAGCCGTACGGGCGGGCTCGCCGGGTGGCTGCCGCCGGCGCAACTGCGGGAGGCGCGCGGGGATGACCGTCCTGGCGGAGATCGACGAGGTCGCCTTCCCCGAGCATCTCTACGACCAGCTGGTTGGCCATGCCCGGCGCAAGCTCTCCGGCGCCTACCGGCCCGACGAGGAGCATGCGCCCAAGGCCTACGGGCTCGTGGGGGGAAGGTTGGCGGACGGCCTCGCCGAGGTCACCCACGTGGTGCCGCTGCTTCGGAACCAGCGCGATCAGCCGCACCTCAAGCCAGTCGTCGACCGGGTCATGGACCAGCTTGCGGTCCCGTCCGAGACGCCGCTCGACCGGCGCGGATGGGTGAGCGATCCGCGGGAGGTCCTCGCTGCCGAGGAGCTGTTCGACCGGGCCGGCGCCAGCCTCCTGGGCGGCTACCACATGCACCGGGTGCCATGGGACCACGACCCGCGGCGGGACGGTTGCACGGAGGTGGACACCGAGCTGGCGAGCGGTTCGGGTCTGTGGATGTTCATCCTGTCGATGGTCGACCCCGAGAACCCGATCCTGCGTGCCTACTTCGAGGGAGACAACGCCAGGGAGGCGCCCATCCGCCTCAACCGACCGTCAGGCCCCGCGCGGCCGTGGTGAGGCGGCGGTCGGTCAGCGCCTGCGGCACCAGAAGACGCTGGTGCGGTAGGGGAGCGGGAAGCTCGGCCGACCGGCCAGCTCCGGGTGCGTGGCGATGATGGTGCGGACCCGCTCCAGGACGTCGGCGCGTCCGGCGCCCGGCAGGGCGGCGATGAAGCTGATGGACGCCACCCGGGCCACGACGTCGTCCGGCGTCATCTCCACCTCGTGGGCGAAGGCCTGCTGCTGGAGAGCCTGGAAGGGTCCCTCTTCTCGGAACGACGTGCGCCAGGTCTGGTCGAGGTTGCCCGGAGTGTCGCCCCGGTGCTCGTCCACCACGCTCCAGATGTCGGCGATCCACGAGGTGGACCGATCGGGGTTGTTCCAGAGCAAACCGAGGCCACCTCGGGGCCGGAGCACCCTGGCGATCTCCTCCACGGCCTCCTCCCCCCGGAACCAATGGAACGCCGTGGCCACGACCACCCCGTCGACGGAGTCATCGGCGAACGGGATGGCCTCGGCCACGGCAGCGACCACCGGCACGGAGGGCACGGCGCCGGCCAGGCGCCGGCGCATCGCCGGCACTGGCTCGACGGCGATCACCCCCGCCACCCGGCGGACGAGCATCCGGGTGAGCTTCCCGGTGCCGGCCGCCAGCTCGAGGACACGGCTGTCGCGTGGCAACGCCAACTCCTGCACCACGAGATCGACCGCTGCGTCCGGGTAGCCCGGTCTGGACCGCTCGTAATCGTCACCGCCCGCTTGGTAGCCCCGGGCGGCGACGGCGTCGACCGCCGCACCAGGGCGGTCTCCACGCCCGCTGTCGGTCACGGGGTGCCGGCCCCGCCGCCAGGCGGGTAGCGCGTGCGGGCGACGGAGGCGATCACCGCCACCGGCACGGTCAGCGCCGCCGCCACGAGGAACAGCTCCTGGTAGCGACCGGTATCCGCCAGACCTCTCACCGCGGCAGTGCCCAGGGCCGCCCCAGTGAACACGGCGGTGACGAAGAAGGAGATGGCGGTGCCGCGAGCCTCGGGCGCCACGTCGGTGGCCCACGTCTGCAGCGTCGAGTGCAGCAGGGCGTATCCCACCCCGATCAGCACGCTGGCGAGCAGGACGTTGGTCACCTGCTGGTTGGCCGCGGCGACGAGGTAGGCCACGACGAGCAGTGTCCCCCCGCCGGCGATGAGCGCGGACGGCGGCAGCGACGCTTGCCGCACGATTCTCTTGACACCTTGCAAGCCGACGAACACCGCCACTCCGTAGGTGGCGGTGACTGCGCCGGCGACGGCCGCACTGTGCCCCCTCGCCTCGAGCGCGGGCGCCAGGAAGGTGAGGAAGCCGAGCATGAACGCTCCCTCGGCCAGCGCCAGCACGACGAGGAACACCGCCCAGGGGTGGGAGAACACCTGCCGCACCGGCGTGAGAGCACCGGTCCGGGCCGTCCTCGAGAGCGATTCCGGTAGCCGGCCCAGGGCCACGGCGAGCAACAAGGAGATGACCGCCGGCACCAGGAACACCAGTCGCCAGGTCGAGTACCGGGCGGCCATCCCGGCCCCCACGGTGGCGAGCACGGTCCCGACGGAGCCGGCGGCGAGCACGTTGGCGATCACGTGCTGGCGGTGCTGCAGGGGCACCATGTCGCCGACGTACACCAGCGACGTGGGCAGGACGGCGGCGACGAAGGCAGCCGCAGCTGCCTTGGCCAGGACCAGGGTGGGCAGGTTGGGGGCGAACGCGGAGGCGGCACTGGCCAGGAACATGCCGCAGAGGGCGAAGCGCATCACCCGCACCCGGCCCACCCGGTCGGAGACGATGCCGTACACGGGCTGGAGGAGGCCGTACAACAGGAAGTACAGCGTCGCCATGACGGTCACGGCGGCAAGCGACTCACCGAGGTCGCCGGCCACCGACACCAGGATCGGGGCAATGGCAAAGCGGTCGCCGTAAGCGACGAACGCCCCGACATAGAGCAGGCGGAAGTCGAAGCGGGGGCCGGCTGCGGTCGAAGGTGCGGCGGTGCCAGGCTCCACCGGCGCAACCGTTCCGGCTGACCGAACCGATGTCAAGCGCCCAGCACACCTATTGTGGCCGCGAGTCGACCGGGCCCACACTGACGCCTGTGCCTCTCGCTCAGCCCCACGAGGAGGTTCGCGTGACCAGCACTGCCCCGACGCCGGGCCACGCCGGACCCGCCGGAACCACGGATGAGTGCCGTCACGAGCGAGGCCACATCACCGACTCCCGCTTCCACGGCGGCCGGTACGCCACGACGGTCAGCAGACGGATCTTCTGCGACGTCTGCCGGGTGCAGCGTTGGCTCGACGTGGAGGCGGCGCTGGCGCTGGCGGAGGCCGAGGTCGGGCTCATCCCCGGGGAGGCGGCTGAGGAGATCGCCTCGGCCGCCCGCCTGCAACGCGTCCGCCTCGACGGGTTCGAGGAGGGCATCAAGCGGACCGGCCACTCGCTGGTCGCGCTGTTGCACGAGCTCCAATCGGCCTGCGAGGGCGACGCCGGCGAGTACGTGCACCGGGGGGCCACCACTCAGGACATCCAGGACACCGCCCAGACGCTGGAGATGGGCGACGTGCTCGACGAGGTCGACGCCGCCCTGGTCAGGGTCCTCCGTCGCCTGGTGTCCCTGGCCCGGGCAAACCGCGACACGCTCATGGTCGGCCGGACCCACGCCCAGCCGGCGCTGCCCACGACCTTCGGGCTCAAGGTGGCCGGGTGGGTCGACGAGCTGCTGCGTCACGCCGAGCGCCTGGAGGCCATGCGCCCGCGGGTGCTGGTGGCCCAGCTGTTCGGCGGCGTGGGGACGATGGCCGGCTTCGAGGGCCGTGGCCCGGAGCTGCTCCGGCGCTTCGCCGGCCGGCTGCGGCTGCACGCGCCGGACACTGGGTGGCACGTTGCTCGTGACCGGGTGGCGGAGTACCTGGCCACCATGGCCATGATCCCCGCCACCGGGGCACGCATCGCCGACGAGGTGCGGACCCTGGCCCGACCCGAGTTCGGCGAGCTCACCGAGATCTGGGAGCCGGGGTCCATCGGCAGTAGCACCATGCCCCACAAGCGCAACGCCTTGTCCGAGGCGTGCGAGCAGGCGGTGGTCCTGGCCCGGCTGGCCCGGACACTGGCACCGCTGGGGCTCGAGAGCATGATCGGCGAGCACGAACGCGACTCTCGCGGCCTGCGTCTCGAGTGGGTGGCCGTGGCCGACGTCTCCCACTACACGCTGGCATCCCTGGCTGCGCTCGACCAGATCCTCGGTGCCTTCACCGTCGACCGTGAAAGCATGGCCGACCACGCCGCCACCGTCGCCGAGGCCATCTGCTCCGAGGCGCTGATGCTGGCGTTGTCCCGGCGGATGGGCAAGCAGACGGCCCACGCCGTGGTCTACGAGGTGAGCCAGCAGGCCCAGCAGGAAGGAGCTTCGCTGCGCGACCTGCTGGGAGCCCGCCCTGACATCGCCGGGCACCTCGGCCCCGACGAGCTCGACGCCGTGTTCGATCCCGCTCGCCACCTCGGGTGCTCCGCGGCGATGGTCGACGCCGTGGTGGCCAAGGCGGAACGCCGGCTGGACCTGCCCGGCGCCGGCGTCGGCGTGGCCGTGGGTTCCCCGTGACCGCCGGCACCCCCCGCCCGGTCGACGAGCTCGTCGCCGCCACCAAGGTGCTCGTCGGCGCCGGCGTCATGTCACCGACCGGGCACATCAACGCCAGCGCCAGGACCGGCGACGAGCGCATGCTGCTCACCTCGCTCGGCCTGGTGCACGAGCTGACGCCCGAGACCTTCGCCACCGTGACCTTCGACGGCGAGGTGGTCGATGGGCACCTCGACGCCTCCACCCGGGAGATCGTCGGCATGCACGCCGCCGTGTACCGGTGCCGTGCGGCGACCCAGTCGGTGGTGCACACCCACTCGCCCCACCTCACCGCCTTCGCTCTGGCCAATCAGCCACTGGCCTGCCGCTACGAGGCGCTGCTCCGCCGGGGTCAGCGCTCGGCCGTGCCGGTGGTCCCCTGGGCCCCCCGCGGCTCGGCTGCCTTCACCGAGGGCGTCGGGCGAGCGGTGGAGCGCCATGCCGCCAGCTGGGCCGTGCTGCTGGGCAACCACGGCGTGCTCGTCTTCGGGTCGTCCCCCATGGCTGCGGCCAAGTTGCTCGTCACCCTGGAGGAGGCGGCGGCGGCCGAGCTGCGGGCCATCGCCCTCGGCGGAGCCAGGGACCTGCCTTCGGGGGCCCTCGCCGATGGGTGAGGGGCGGCTGGTCTGGGAGCAGTGGTCGTTCCTGGTCCCCGCCGGGAAGCTGTGCGACTGGAGGATGGTCCTCACCTACGACGCCGCCGTCGACGTCGGCCTCCTGGCCGAGCTCCCCGGTGATGCTCCAGGCCTGGCCGAGCGCCTCCGGCTCTCGGAGCACGCCGTACGCGTGGTGCTCGACGCGCTGGCGGTATGGGACATCGTCGAGGTGGGCGACGACGGGAGCTACGTCCTCGGAGCCGCGGCACCGGGTCCGGAGGCCGCCGCCGTGCTGCGCCACCACGCCCGGAGCATTCGCAACTGGGGGTCGATCGCCGACCGGCTGCGCGGGTCGCAGCCCGCAGGCCACCGGGGTGATCCCCGTGGCGTCGAGATCATGCTCGACGCCCTCGCCGTCAACGGCCGCGAGTCTGCCCCCGCCGCCGTCGACGCCTGTCTCGACCGGGTGCCCGGTGCCCGCCACGTCCTCGACCTCGGCGGCGGCCACGGGGAGTACGCCCTCGAGTTCGCCCGCCGGAGCCTCCGGGTCACCATGCAGGACCGGCCGGCGGTGATCGAGTTGGCGGAGCGCAAACCGGCGCTGGCCGAAGCGGGCGTCGAGCTGTTCGCCGGCGACTTCTTCGAGGTGCTTCCCGACACGACCTTCGACCTGGTCTTCTGTGCCGGCGTGGTCTACACGCTCGGGGCCGAGCGCAACGTCGAGCTGTTCCGTCGAGTGAAGCGCCTCCTGCTGCCCGGCGGCAGCCTGGCCGTGCACACGTTCCTGCGCGGCACCGACCCGCTGGCCACGCTCTTCGCCGTCCAGATGCTGGGGGCCACCGGCGGGGACAGCCACAGCGAGGACGACCACCGGCGCTGGCTCACCCAGGCCGGCTACGGCTCCGTCGAGACGCAACGACTCCCTCGACGCCCGGAGTGGCTGGTGTTCGCCACGCCGGTCGAGTGACGCTCGCCTACGGTGACCTCCAGGGTGAGCTGCGGGGCCTTCGAGAAGCTGAGCTCCGCCGAGAGGGTGCCGGAGCCCCATTCCGGCCGGGTGACCACGTGCCAATGGAGTTCGCTCGTTGCGCGGCGCGCCGTGGTCGAGAGTTCGCTGGGGAGGACGGCATGCGATGCTGTCTCGTGCGACCCCGGGCATTGACATTTTCGTTCGGGCCATGAACCTCCGGACAGGTGGGAGTGAGGCGAGGGAGGGGGGACCATGACCGTGGCCAACGCGGAGATGGCAGCGGCGTGGAACGGGCCCGAGGGGGAGCACTGGGCGCAGCACGCCGAGCGGTACGAGCGCTCCAGCCGGCGCCACTGGGCCCGGTTCTTGGAAGCCGTTCCGATCCAGCGCGACGACGACGTGCTCGACATCGGCTGCGGCACCGGGAGATCCACCCGGGACGTGGCCCGCATGGCGGTGTCGGGTTCGGCCGTGGGCGTCGACCTGTCGGCGCGGATGCTGGAGCGGGCGCGAGCAGCCGCGCGGGCCGAAGGGCTGACCAACGTGCGGTTCGAGCAGGCCGACGCCCAGGTCCACCCGTTCCCTGACGGCGCCTTCGACGTGGCCATCAGCAGCTTCGGGGCGATGTTCTTCGCTGATCCCGTGGCCGCGTTCGCCAACATCGCCCGAGCGCTGCGCCCAGAGGGGCGGCTGGCGCTGTTGACGTGGAGGGAACTGGCCCGCAACGAGTGGCTCACCGTCATTCGCGGCGCCCTGGCCGTGGGCCGGGAGCTGCCGGAGCCGCCGGCCGGCGCTCCGGGCCCGTTCGGGCTCTCAGCAGCGGACCATGTCCGGCGCACCCTCGGAGCCGCCGGGTTCGTCGACGTGCAGCTCGAAAAGGTCGACGAACCGGTCGAGATCGGGGCGGATGCCGAGGACGCGTTCGCCTTCGTGGGAACGTTCGGGATCACCAAGGGGCTGACCCAGGATCTCGACGAGGACAGCAGAGCGCGGGCGTTCGACGGGCTCCGCCGCATCACCCGCCACTACGAGACCGACGACGGCGTGTTGTTCGGGTCTGCCGCCTGGTTGATCACCGCGAGCCTTCCAGGGCGCTCTGTGTGAGCGAACGTCGGCGGACGGCGGTGTCACCGCCAGTTTCCGGCCCGTGGTCCAGGGGCAGGCTGTGCAACGCGAACAAGCGGCCAACCGGTCGCAACGGCGGAAAGGACCAAAACATGCAACTGACCCTCGAGGACGTACGTCCGCTCGTCGGTAGCGAGTTGGTGGATGCCGATGGCGACAAGGTCGGCAACATCGAAGACATCTATCTTGACAACGAGACCCAGCAGCCGGAGTGGGCACTGGTCCACACCGGCCTCTTGGGCCGAAAGCTCTCCTACGTTCCCCTGATCGGCGCCAGCCCTGCCGGTGGCAAGCTGAGGGCGAACTTCAAGGAGTCGCAGATCAAGGGTGCCCCCGGCATCGAGCCCGACAAGGAGCTCACGCCCGACGAGGAGGCGACTCTCTACGAGCACTACGGGATCGCTCCTGGCGACGTGCAGCCCTCGCCTGAGGCGACCAGGGGCGCCGGCTACGACACCAGCGGTCCCACGACCGACGACGCCATGACCCGTTCCGAGGAGGAGCTGCAAGTGGGCAAGGTGCGCCGGCCCTCCTCACTCGTGCGGCTCAAGAAGTACGTCATTACCGAGGACGTCCAGACCACCGTCCCGGTGCAGCGTGAAGAGGTGCGCATCGAGCGTGAGCCCATCACCGATGCCAACGTCGACCAGGCCACGGACGGGCCCGCCATCTCCGAGGAGGAGCACGAGATGGTCCTCACCGAGGAAGAGGTCGTGGTGGACAAGCAGGTCGTTCCCAAGGAGCGGGTCCGGCTCGACAAGACCGTGACCACCGACGAGGAGCAGATCTCCGAGCAGGTCCGCAAGGAGCAGATCGACACGGAGCAGGGCTAGCCGGATGGTGGCTACCGCGGCCGAGGTCGGTCGCTGTAGCCACCATCCCGGTTGGGGACGGTGCCGGGACGGCGCGGTCCCGGACGGATCAGCTCAGGCTGGCGGTCACCCGGATGTCGACGTTGCCCCTGAGGGCGTTCGAGACCGGGCAGGACTGCTCGGCGGCGGCGAGGGCCTCGTCGAACGCCGCCTGGTCGGCGCCGGGCACCGTTGCGGTGACGTCGATCACCATGGTGGTGACCTTGCCGTCGACGAAGGTGCACGTTGCGTCGGCCTGCAGTCGTCCCGGCGCATGGCCCCGGGTGCTCAACTCGTTGGACAGCGCCATGCAGAAGCACGCCGAGTGGGCGGCGGCGATCAGCTCCTCGGGGCTGGTCTTGCCGTCCGGAGACTCGGTCCTGGCGGCCCAGGTCACGCCGGCGTCGGAGAACAGCCCACTGCTGTCCGCCGAGACGGTGCCCCGGCCTTCGAAGAGGTCGCCCTGCCATTCGGCACTTGCGCTGCGGTCAGCCATGGCAGCTTCCTAGCCCTTCCCGCCGTCGAGGAAACGCGTCCACGCGACGGGGCATCATGGCGCCACGACGACGGGAGGGCCCGATGGCCAGCGCGGCGGTGAACGGCACGGTGCTGCACTACGAAGTTCTGGGTGACGGCGCCTCGTGCGTCGTCGTGCCGGGGTGGCCGGGCGTGGACCACACCTACCTCCGTCCCGGGCTGGAGCGGTTAGCGGGAAGGCTCCGGCTCGTCTTCTACGACCAGCGCGGCCACGGGCGGTCCGCTCGGACAGCGCCCGAACCGCTGTCGCTGGAGCAGCTGGCGGACGACGCCGGCGCCTTGGCCGCCCGCCTCGGCGCCGAACAGACGCTGGCCCTCGGCCACTTCCACGGAGCGTCGGTGGCGCTGGAGCTGGCCCTGCGCCACCCCGCGCGCGTCGCCGGCCTGGTCCTGGTGGCGGCGACCCCGGGACAGCTCGGGTCCAGCGAGAGCCTCGCCGACACATTGGATGCCACGCCCACGCCGCCCGAGGTCCAGGTCCTCCAGCGGGTGCCGCCGGCCAGCGACGCCGAGCTCGAGGCCACCATGCACGCGCTGGCCCCGTTCTTCTTTCACGACACCGGCCAGAGCGACCCCCGCCAAGTGTTCGCCGGAGCGGGGTTCGACGCCCGCACGGCGGTGCAGATGATGCAGGCCCTCCACTGGTGGAGCGCCGTCGAGCGCCTCGGCAACGTGCAGGTCCCCGTGCTGGTGCTGGCCGGTCGCCACGACGTGTTTTGCCCACCGTCGGAGGCGGAGCGCATCCGCCGCAACGTGGCCCATGCCGACCTGGTCGTCCTCGAGCACAGCGGGCACCTGCCGTGGGCCGAGGAGCCCGGCGCCTTCGATGCCGCCGTCCACGACTGGCTCGCGGGCTTGCCGGCGTGACGTCCCCGCTCGGGCGCCCGTTGCTGATCGTCAACCAGCAGGCGGGCCGGCGCAAGGTCGAGGCCGTGGTCCGCCGCCTCGAGGGCGCACTGGCGGGGCACGGCATGGACTACGACGTCTGCACGACCGGTGGCCCGGGCCACGCCAGCCACCTGGCGCGGGAGCGCTTGGAGGAGAGCGGGCGCTTCCTGGTGGCCGTGGGCGGCGACGGAACGGTGCACGAGGTGGTGAACGGGATGTTCGTCGACGGCCGGACGATCGTGCCCCAGCCCGTGCTCGGCGTCGTGGCCGCCGGCTCGGGCTGCGACTTCGTCCGGACCTTCGGACTGCCGACGGCCCCCGCCGAGGCGGCTGCTCGCCTGGTCGGCGCCGAAACCCGGGCCCTGGACGTGGCCAGGATCGGTTACGTCGATGCGCATGGGTCCGGCCGCACCCGGCACTTCGTCAACATCGCCGAGGCGGGGCTGGGCGGGTCGACGGCGGCGCGGGCGGGCGGGCTGCCCCGGCTCCTCGGGCCCAGTCGCTACTTCTTCGCCTTCTGGGCGACCTTGCCGTCCTACCACCCGGGCACCATGCAGATCGAGGTTGACGGCCAGGTGGCCCACGAAGGGCGGACGGTGAACGTCGTCGTCGCCAACGGCCGGTTCTTCGGGGGCGGGATGCACATCTCGCCAAGGTCCGACCCGAGCGACGGGATGCTCGAGTTGCTGGTGTTCACGGGCCGCAAGACCGACTCGTTCACCATGCTCCCCAAGGTCTACCGGGGCCGCCACGTGCCCCACCCGAGCATCCTCGAGCTCCGCGGACGCTGCATCCGACTCGAGTCGGACCAGCCGTTCAGCATCGAGGCCGACGGCGAGATTCTGGGGACGACACCCGCCACTGTGGAGATGCTTCCGTCGTCCGTCTGGCTGAAAGTGTGAGGGAGGGGCAGATTTTCAGGGCGGTGGAGGAGTAATGTGCCCGCCGTGGCCCGAGGGGCACGGGCGTGATCAACGCGGCGAGCCGCTGGTTCGACGACCGGCTGGGAGCGTCGCGCTTCGCCAAGACCACGCTCAACAAGATCTTCCCCGACCACTGGTCCTTCCTTCTCGGGGAGTTCGCCCTCTACTCGTTCGTGATCATCGTCCTGACCGGCATCTTCCTGACCTTCTTCTTCGAGGCCAGCACCGAAGAGGTCATCTACGAAGGCAGCTACGCCCCCCTGCGGGGCGAGGCCATGAGCGCGGCGTTCCGCTCGACGCTCGACCTCAGCTTCGACGTGCGGGCCGGGCTGGTCATGCGCCAGATCCACCACTGGGCGGCGCTGGTGTTCCTGGCCGCCATCATCGCCCACCTCTGTCGCGTGTTCTTCACCGGCGGCTTTCGCCGGCCGCGGGAGCTGAACTGGATGGTGGGGGTCACCCTGCTGCTGCTGGCGGTGCTCAACGGCTTCACTGGCTACTCGCTGCCCGACGACCTGCTGTCGGGCACCGGGCTGCGCATCTTCTACTCGATCTTCCTGGCGGTGCCGGTGATCGGGACGTGGCTGGCCTTCCTTCTCTTCGGCGGCGAGTTCCCGGCCCACGACATCATTGGCCGGCTGTTCGTGATGCACGTGCTGCTGGTACCGGCGGCCATCGTCGGGCTCATCGTGGCCCACATGGGCATCATGTGGCGCCAGAAGCACACCCACTTCCCCGGTCGGGGCCGCACCGACCGCAACGTGGCCGGCATTCGCCTGTGGCCCACGTACGTGGTGAAGACCTCAGGGGTGTTCGTGCTCGTGACGGCCGTGCTGGCCGGGATGGGCGGCTTGATCCAGATCAACCCGGTATGGCTGTACGGTCCGTTCGAGGCCGCCGACGTCACGACTGCGGCGCAACCCGACTGGTACATCGGGTGGCTGGAGGGCGCCCTCCGGCTGTTCCCGCCCTGGGACTTCACCCTGTTTGGCTACACCGTTTCAGAGGTGCTGATCCCCGGGATCGTGCTCCCGACCGTCACCTTCGTTCTGCTCTACGCCTGGCCGTTCCTGGAGCGCCGTCTCACCGGTGACCGTGACGAGCACCACGTGCTCGACCGGCCCCGGGACCGACCCGTGCGCACCGCCATCGGCGTCGGCGTGCTGACCTTCTACGGCGTGCTGTTGCTGGCCGGAGGCGACGACATCATCGCCCAGAAGCTCGACGTGGCCATCGTCCCCGTGGTGTGGGGCTTCCGAATCGTGCTCTTCGTAGTGCCTCTGCTGGCCGCCGTGTTCGCCTGGAAGCTGTGCCGGGACCTGGCCGCCGACGACCCCCTGACCGAGACTGAGGCCGAGGCCGAGGCCGAGGAGCCGGTCCGGGCGGAGAAACCGGCGACGGCGTAACTGGCGCCGCAGTCAGTCGAGCTGCAGGAGGTAGGCCGCCATGTTGCGGGCCTCCTCGGGATCGACGCCGAGATCGGGCATGGCCGTGCCCGGCTCGACCCGCCGGGGGTCCTGGATCCAGCGGGCGAGGTTGTCGGGGGTGTTGGCCAGCTGGCCGGCCACGTACGAACGGTGGGCGAACGACGTGAGTGGCGGCCCCACCAGCGCGTCGGCGCCCTTGACGCCGGGGATGGTGTGGCACGAGCCGCACCCGTAGGACTCGAGCAGCTCCCGGCCGAGCTCCGGATTGCCGGTGGCGACGGTGGAGCGGGCGCTGGGCTCGTCGTCCTGGCAGGCGGCGAGGGCCAGGGCAACCATCACGGCGGCGACCACGGGCGCGCTCCGCCCCCGGAACCGAGCGTGGCCCGACAGCGTGCTCATTCACTCCTCCTCATGTCCGCACCAGGTCCGGCCTGGCCGGGGACGACCGTTCGAGGGCGGCCAGCCAGGCGGCGAAGAGCACGAGGGTGGCCACCAATGCCGCCACCCCGCCGAAGCCCCACATGATCACACCGGCGAGTTGCTGGTCCTGCAGCGCCGCTCCGGGGTCGCCGGCGTAGACGGGGTACCAGGGCCGTCCGGCCAGGGTCATCAGCGCGCCCAGGGCCGTGGCCGGCAGGGCCCCGACGAACACGGCGAGAACGGCAGCGCCCCCGACGGGGCGGTGGCGGGCCGCAGCCACCGCCCACCAGAAGACGACAGCGGTGACGAGGAAGCTGGAGTGCTCCAGGGCGTGGAGGGCCTCGGAGGACATCGCCGCCTGGTACAGGACGGGGACGTGCCAGGCCCACAGGGCGCCGACCTGGACGACGAGGGCGGCCGCCGTCCACCGAACCCACCCGGTGCCGGCGCAGCTGCTGGCCGCCCGGCGCCACCACGGGAGGAGCCGGCGCCGCCACCCCTCGGGGAGGGCCCAGAGCAGGGTGGGGAGCGGCGCACCTACGGCCAGGAGCGGGGCGGCCACCCCGACCAGGAGCACGTGCTGCACCATGTGGGCGCTGAGGCGGGCGTCGGTGGCGGCGTGGAGGGGCGAGACCACGGCCACGGCCACCACGCCAAGGCCCACCAGTGCCGCCAGCGCCTGGCCCGGCCGCACCAGGCGCCCCTGGCCGGCGGTGGCCCACACCCGCCGAAGGCCGGCCACGTAGGCGCCGGCAACGGCCACCAGGACGAGGCTGGAGGGCTCAGGCACAGGCGTCCAGGAACAGCACGTAGCTGCCCTCCCACAGGATGAGCAGCACCGAGAACGCGCCCATCATGAGCCCGAACAGCCCGAGGAAGCCGTGGCGCCCGCCCCGGGTACCCGCCGCGTCGGGGTCGCCGGACGTGCGCACCAGGGCCAGGCACCACCACATGCCGAGCAGGGTCACGCCGGCCGTGACCGCGGTGGTGAGGTGCAGCACCCACTCCACCGCCGGCCGCTCGCAGGTCAGCTCGACCAGGCTGGCCAGGGCCGTGAGGTGGACCATCCACGCCACGATCCCGACCAGGGCGCCGGTCCAGGCCTTGATGCCCCCCTGGCCGGTGTCCGGCCCGGCGTCGGCGACAGGGGAGCTCACCAGTGACCCACCGACACGTAGAGGGAGGAGAACACGAAGATCCACACCACGTCGACGAAGTGCCAGTACAGGCCGAAGATCTCCACGGTGAGGTGGCGGGAGGCGGTGAACTTCCCCTGCCAGGCCTTGATCTGCACGACCAGGTTCATGACCAGGCCCACGAACACGTGGAGCCCGTGCAGGCCGGTGATGGCGTAGTACAGCGAGGCGTAGGCGTTGTCACGCACGCCGAAGTGCAGCTCCTCGTACTCGAAGAACAGGTTGGCCATGAAGATGGCACCGAGCAGGAAGCTGAGCAGCAGCCCCAGCCGCAGCCCACGCTGGTTGCCCTTCCGGATGGCGGACTCGGCCCAGAAGATGGGCACGCTGCTGCCGAGCAGCACCACGGTGAACAACGAGATGCGCTTGAGCTCGGGGGGCTCGATGTGGCCGAGGGGCCACTCCGGGGAGATGGCCCGCACGAAGAAGTACGAGCTGAGCAGGCCGGCGAAGATCATGGCCTCGGTCATGATCAGCACGACCATTCCCCACCAGCCGGTGGGGTAGGTGCGCCGGCGAGGAGATGCGGGCGGGACGGCGACGGCGGTGGTCATGACGTCACCCGGCAGGCACTCATACGAGGTCGGCTTCCGTGCGCCACGCCCACCAGAGAAGTCCGATGGTGGCCACGACCAGGCCGGCCACGCCGATCACCACGGCCTCGACCAGCAGCCCGGTGAAGAACACGGCCAAGCCCAGCGCCAGGAGGAAGGGCAGGTACGTCTCCCGGGGGATCTCCATGGTCTCCTCGGCACCGGCGTCCAGCCCGGTGGTGATGGGCGTCTCGTCGGCGAGCGCGCCCGGCGTGCCCATGCTGCGGGTGCCCTCGTCGTCGCCGGAAATGGCCTCGGGGAGGAGCTGCTGGTCCCACAGCGGGTGCCGGCTGGCCACCACGGGGATGGCTCGGAAGTTGTAGTGCGGCGTGGGGGAGGCCACCGACCACTCCAGGGAGTCGGCGTCCCAGGGGTTGTCCCCTGCCGGCGCCCCCCGAGACCGGCTCATGACCCACGCGACCACGGTCAGCAGCGTGCCCAGGCCGAACAGCAGCGAGCCGGCGGTCACCACCACGTTCAGTGTCTCCCATCCCAGCCCCTCGGCGTAGGTGTAGACCCGGCGGGGCATGCCCAGCAGGCCGAGGACGTGCATCGGGAAGAAGGCCACGTTGAAACCCACGAACATGCTCCAGAAGCTCAGCCGGCCCAGGCGCTCGCTCAGCATCCGGCCCGTCATCTTGGGCAGCCAGAAGTACAGGGCGCCGAAGATGGGGAACACCACGGCGCCGTTGAGCACGTAGTGGAAGTGGGCCACGATGAAGTAGCTGTCGGTCACCTGCCAGTCGAAGGGCAGCACCGAGACCATCACGCCGGTGAGCCCGCCCGCCAGGAAGATGAACAGGAAGCCGAACGAGAACAGCATCGGCGTCGTCCAGCGCACCCGGCCCTGCCACATGGTGGCGATCCACACGAAGAACAGGACCCCGCTGGGGATGGCGATGACCAGGCTCGCCGCCGAGAAGAACGACATGGCGAGGGCCGGCAGCCCAGCGGCGAACATGTGGTGGACCCACACGCCGAAGCTGATGAAGGCGATGGCCACCAGCGATCCCACCGCCCAGACGTAGCCCGACACCGCCCGCCGGGAGAAGACCGGGATCATCATCGAGACCATGCCCACCGCGGGGACGAACAGGATGTACACCTCGGGGTGGCCCCAGAACCAGAACAGGTGCTGGTACAGCAGGGCGCTGCCGCCCCGAGCGACGTCGAAGAAGGCGGTGCCGAAGAGGCGGTCGGCCTCGAGCAGGGCGGCGGCCAGGGTGACGGCGGGGACGGCGAAGATGATCATGAACGCCATGGCCAGGATCGACCAGACGAAGAGGGGGAGCCGGTTGATCGACATTCCCGGCGCTCGCAGCTTGAACGTGGTCACGATGAAGTTGATGGCCCCGACGGTGGTGGAGATGCCGACGAAGATCACGCCCAGCCCCCAGAAGTCGAGGTTGACTCCGGGGGAGTTGACCTTGTCGGTGAGGGGCAGGTAGGCGAACCAGCCGCCGTCGGGCGGTGCACCCACCAGGTAGCTGGTGTACATGAAGATCCCGGCCAGCACGAACACCCAGTAGCTGAAGGCGTTGAGCCGGGGGAACGCCATGTCCCTGGTGCCGAGCTGCAGCGGCAGCAGGTAGTTGCCGAAGCCCGCCAGCACCGGCGTGTTGAACAGGAAGATCATCGTCGTCCCGTGCATGGTGAACAGCTGGTTGTAGGTCTCGGGCCCCACCACGTCGGCTTCGGGCACGGTGAGCTGGGCGCGGATGAACAGTGCCTGGACGCCGGCGATGAAGAAGAAGATGAAGGCGGTGTAGATGTACCGCATGCCGATGCGCTTGTGGTCGACGGTGGCGAAGAAGCCGGGAATGCCCGGAGCGTCCTCCCACACCTCGTGCAGCTCGTGCTCGATCTCCTCAGCAGAGCGTTCTTCGACGACGGCCACGGGTTACCTCCGGCTCTCCAGGTAGGCGATCAGGGCCTGCAACTCGTCGGGCTCGAGTGAGACGGGCGGCATCAGGTTCCCGGGCTTGAGCGCCTGGGCGTTGACGATCCACCCGCCGAGGTTCCCCCGGTTGTTCTCCACGGTCGCCGCCCCGATGGTGCGCCGGCTGCCGAAGTCGCTGAGGTCGGGCCCGGACGTACCGCGGGCCGAGGTGCCTCGCACGGTGTGGCACCCGGCGCACGAGGAGCTCTCGAAGATCCTCTCGCCCTCGGCTGCCGGTCCCGGTGGCGGCTCGGGAGGCGGCGCCCGGTGACGCTCTATCCAGTCGTCGAAGGCGCTGGGCTCGTCGGCGATGACGAGGAACGCCATGCGGGCGTGCTGGATGCCGCAGAACTCGGCGCACTGGCCGCGGTACTCGCCCGGCTCGTCGGCGGTCAGGCGCAGGATGTTGCGCTGACCGGGGACGAGGTCGACCTTGCCCGCCAGCTCGGGCACCCAGAAGCTGTGGATGACGTCGGCGGTGGTCAGCTCGATCTCCACCGGCCGGCCGGCGGGCACGTGCACCTCGTTGGCGGTGACGACGTCGGCGTCGGGATAGCGGACCTCCCACCACCACTTGAAGCCCTCGACCTCGATGCGCAGCGGGTCGTCGTCAGCCTGGGTCAGCTCGGCGGTCGACGACACCGTCACCACGGCGAGGACCACGAGGATGGCGGTGGGCACGGCGATGCCGCCGATCCAAATGAAGGCGTTCTCGCTCAACGGCAGCCGCCGGCCGCCCTCCTGTGCGTCTCGCTTCCGGCGGGAGGCGACCAGGATGAGCCCACCCACCACCAGGTAGACGACGACGGCCAGGGCCAGCATCAGCCACCACACCTCGGCGATGCGCTCCGAGGCGGGGCCCTTGGGGTCGAGGGCCGAGGGGGAGCCGCTGCCGCAGGCACCGGCGACCAGGGCGGCGGCCACCGCGCCCGTCCTCAGCGCTCCATGGGGCGCCCGTCTGGTCACCGGCGGGCCCACCATGCCGGGCCGACGGGCGCAGAGAAGTCACCGCCGGCGGTCAGGAAGCCCTCGGCGTCGATGTTCAGCGGTAGCTGCGGGAGGGGCCGGGCGGCTGGCCCGAAGACCGGCTGCGCCGCCCGCAGGACGTCGAAGGCCGACTGGTGGCAGGGGCACAGGAGCTGGTGGACATCGGCCTGGTACAGCCCCACGGGGCACCCGGCGTGGGTGCACACCTTGGAGAAGGCGATCAGGCCTTCGGGTGCCCAGTCCTCGCGAGCAGGAACGGCCTTGATCAGCCCTCGCCCCACCCGGATCAGCACCGCTTGGCCGTCGGACGAGCCGACCTCGCCCTCGGGGAACACCGTCACCAAGCCGTCGAGGGGGATGTCGGCAGCGCGGACCGGATGCCCCTCGGCGTTGACCAGCCGACGGCCCCTCTCCCAGGGCGTGCGCTCCAGCGTGTTCCCCGGGTGCGGGCCCAGGGAGCGGATGGGGAACAGGGCAGCCACGCCGAGCGCCCCCACCGCGGCCCCGAGCATGCGGATCAGCAGCGGCCGGCGGGCGATCACCTCGTCGGCCCCGACGGTGTCGTGGACCTGGCGACGCTCCTCGTCGGTCGTGGGCAGCGTCTCCCGGTCCTCGAACTCCTCCTGATGGGGCAGGACCCGGCGGGCCCACGTCACCAGGCCGAACCCCAGGCCGCCGAGGGCCACGGCGAGCAGGGCCCCCTCGAGCTGCGGCTGTCCTCCTCGCCGGTAGACGAGGGCGAGGGCCAGGGCGGCCACGACACACACGGCGAAGCCGCCGGCGGCCATCCGCTCGGCGTTGCGGTCGTCCCCGGTCACGTCGGCTTCGGCGTCGTCGCCCACCACGTCGGCTTGGCGGTCGTCGCCGGTCACGTCGGCTTGGCGGTCGTCGCCGGTCACGTCGGCTTCCCGATCCACAAGGCCAGAAGGACGAGCAGCCCCATGCCGACCACCCAACCGACCAGCCCCTCGATCAGCGGCCCCAGGTGCCAGAGGGGCTGGCCGCCTCGGTCCTGAGGACTGGAGAGATACTCCACGTAGGCCACCACGTCGTTCAGCTCCTCGTCGGTCAGCGCCGCCTCTCCGAACGCCGGCATGGTCCCCGGGCCCACCCGGATGGCGGCCGCGGTCTCGGCCGGTGTGGCGTGGTACACGGGGGGCGCCTCCTGGCGCAGCAGGGCGCCGCCGCCTCCCGCGGTGGTGTGGCAGGAGGCGCACTGCGCCCGGTACACCCTCCCGCCCTTGCCCAGGTCGGCCTCCTCCGGCGCCAGGTGAGGAAGATCCGGCCCGCCCCCGCCGAACCCGTCGACGTACTCGACGAGCGCCTCGATCAGCTCCGGAGAGTAGGCGGGGTCGGCCCGATCGATCTTGGCGTTCGGCTCCTCGATGGGCATGCGCCCGGTGCTGAGGTAGTAGTACGTGGACGCCTTCCCCACGCTCACCAGGGTCGGGCCCCGGTTGGTGCCCCGGCCGTCAGCGCCGTGGCAGCTGGCGCAGTCGGCCAGGTACGTCTGTTCGGCCTCGACCTGGCCCCCGGCCTCGGCCCCCGACGCTGCTTCGGACTGCGCTCCGGCCGAGCGGTGACCACCGAGCAAGGGCGTGGCCAGGACCACCAGGAGAGGGGCCACCAGCAGGACCGCCGGAGGGCGGCGGGCTGGACGGCGCGGCGTCATCGGCGGCGGTTGCCCCGCTTCGGCGCCGGCCGAACGACCCGGACCCGGCCGCTTGCGACGGCTGTCCGTCACCGCTGGATACGTCCGGAGCCTCCCCCGCCCCATCGCCGGCCGACAGTAACGCGCCAATCCCCGCGGCAACAGGGAAATCCGCGCTTCCTCGTGGATGGCCGGTGCGCCGGTCGGACGGCCATACTCGTCGATCATGGAGAGCTCCGGCAGCCCTACGCAGTCCCGCGGCCCGACCGGCGCCTTTCGCGTCGTCGCCTACGTGGAGGCGGCCACCTACCTGGTGCTCCTCGCCGCCGTGGTGCTCTACCGACTCCTCGACGGCCCCGACTTCATCGGGCTCCTGGGGCCGGTCCACGGCATCGCCTTCCTCGTGTACCTGTTGCTGGTGCTGCTCATCCGTGAGGGGCAGGGCTGGGGCCTGTGGCGCACCCTCGTGGTGGTGCTGCTCGCCGCCGTGCCCTTCGGTGGCTTCTGGGCCGGGCGGGACCTGGCTGACGAGGACGAGCGGGCGGCGGCGCCGAGCTGAGCGCTGCTACGCCCGCCAGGGCGGCGTGAGGGCGTGGTACAGCTCGACTGGCACGGTGCCTGAGTAGCGGTCGTTGTAGGTCCAGTCGGGCTGCTTGGACTGGTGGCGTCCGTCGATGACCGCCTGCCCGTTGCGGATGTCGACCAACTCGGCGACGAGGTGCGGCTCCACCGGCTCGCGGGTGCGGGCCAAGTGCTCGTCGATCTCGTGCCCGAAGTGCTCGAGGATGCTCTCGATGACCACCTGCTGCTGGGTGGCCAGGTAGCAGCGTGAGCGCTCGGTGACGGTGCCGATCCGCTTTCGGATCACCTCGTAGTCGTGCTCGCGCGCCTCGGAGGCAGAGACCTTGGCCAAGTGGTCCGCCAGGGTCATGCCGTCGAGCTTGCACGGCATGCACTGGCCGCACGACTCGACCGCCAGGAAGCGGGCCACGCCGGCGGCCACCGCGATCATGTCGGCGGTGTCGTCGAGCACGACGAAGCTGGCCGAACCGAGCCCGCTGCCGATCGCCGAGAGCCCCTCGTAGCTCACCGGCGTGTCGAGCTTGTCACCGGGGATGATGGCGTTGGCCACCCCGGAGACCACGGCCTTCACGTGCCGGCCGGGCCGGGGCCCGCCCCCCACGTCGTCGATCACCTCGCCCAGCGGTGTCCCCAGGGGCACCTCGCCGACGCCGTGGCGGCGGGTGTTCCCGGTGACGGTGCACACCATCGTCCCCGGCGACTCCTCGGTGCCCATGGTGCGGAACCAGGCGGGGCCTCTGGCGACGATGCGGGCCACGTTGGCCAGCGTCTCGGTGTTGTTGACCAGCGCCGGCGTCACCGGGTCGTCAGGGCCGGCCGCCGTGGCCAGGCCCCGGCGGAAGGTGGGGACCACCCGAGGGAACGGCCAACGCCCGTCGATGGTCTCGAGCAGGGCGCTCTCCTCGCCGTAGAGGTACTCGTCGGGCCCCTCGAAGACGGTGAGGGCGATCCCGTCGTTCCAGCCAGCGTCCTCGATCTCCTCGATGGCGGAGCGCAGTCGCTCGACCTCACCGGCGAACGACCGCTTGGTGGCGACGAGGACGAGGTCAGCGCCGACGGCCCGGGCGGCGATGATGGCCCCCTCGAGCACCACGTACGGGTTGCGGCGCAGGATGGTGCGGTCCTTGAAGGTGCCCGGCTCTCCCTCGGCGGCGTTGACGATGACCGTGGTCGGGGCCACCGCCGAGCGGTTGTCGGCCACCGTGCGCCACTTCAGCCCGGTGGGAAAGCCGGCGCCGCCGCGACCGCGAAGGCCCGACTCCTTCACCCGCTCGATGATCTGCGCGGATTCCATCTGGTTCGCCGCCTGGATCCCCTTGCCGCCACCGCGGGTGACGTAGTCGTCCAGGGAGATGATCGGTTGCGGGTAGAGCACCCGGTGCACGAGAGCCACGATCCAAACGCTACCTTTCTTGTGCCTGTCTTCACGAAGTCGTGCGCTACACGGTGTCGGTAGAGTGCGTTCCCGCGCCGACCGCGGCGACGGTACCGCCGACCAAGGGGGAAGCGATGGAGATCGGGCCGCTCGTCACGCGAGCCGTACTGACGGTGGAGGAGAGCGACACCCTCGCCGACGCCGCCGTGTGGATGATGGAACGGGGCGTGGGCTCAGCCGTGGTGATCAAAGACCGCAAGGCCTCGGGGATCATCACCGACCGTGACTCGCTGCGGATCATCGCCCGGGGGATCGACCCGGCCGAGGTCACCGTCGGCGAGATCGTGATGCGCAGCCTGCGGACCGTGAGTCCGTCGCTCGACCTGCTCGAGGCCGCCCGGTTCATGCGGGAGAAGGGCTTCCGCCACCTGGTGGTCGTCGACGAGCAGGGTGAGCTGTTCGGCGTGTTCTCCATGCGCGACCTGGTGGTCGGCCTGCTCCAGGAGCTCACCGTCTCGCTCTGAGGCCGGCGGCGACACTCATTCGCCGGCGATCATCCGCCGGCGTCCGTGGCTCGGAGCCGCACCAGTCCTCGTCGCTGCTCCGCCTGGCGGACTCCGCAGCGTCGCCCCCGCCTACCCTGCGGGGGTGGCGCGGGCCCGGCGGCAGGAGGACTGGGGGCGGGACCTCTCGGGCGCTCGCGCCGTCGAGGCGTTCGTGGCCGAGGAGCTCCGCCGAGACCCGAGCCTCCACGCCGTCGAAGACCGCACGGCAGGCTTCGACCTCGATTTCTCCTTCCACTACCGGGGCATGCCGGTCACCGTCGACGTCAAGGAGAAGCGGCAGCGGTACTCCCGGGGCGTGCAGGAGCTGTGGCCGGAGCTGTCCGAGCGCGACCTGTTCATCGTCGACGAGACGGTGTACCGCCGGGTGGTCTGGCAGGGCGGAGGCGGCTATCTGGTGGTTCACGACGTGCCCGGGGCTCGCTGGCTCGTGCTCGGACCGTGGGAGCTCACCCTGGGGCACCGGGTGCGCTATGGGCGCTGGGGCGATCGCGGCGGTGACCCCTTCCTCAAGGGCAAGCTGCTGATCGATCTGTCCACCGCGGCCCATGGCGCCGCCCACTTCTCCACCGAACTGGTCAAGCGGGCGATCGAGGGGTCCCGGGCGTGGCGCGACCGGGTGCAGCCCTATCCGGTCCCCGGCGCCGGCTTGCGGGAGGTGGGCCGACCCGGTGGCTGAGTTCCCGTGCTTCCCGGGGGCCCGGGCTCGCCGGCGCCCTCCGGCGCCCGGGCACTCCTCTGCACCACGAAGTCGTAGACACGAAAGCCCCGGGCCAGGTAGTTGGCCCGGGCGTGGCGGGCGTCGAGGCTGCAGGTGTGCACCCGGATCCGGTCGGCGCCCCGCCGCCACGCCCGGTCCACCCCGGCGGTGAGCAGCGACCCGCCGAGCCCCAGCCCGGTGAAGCCGGGCAGGATGCCGAGGTAGGCCACGTCCACGTCGCCTCCCGGACCGCCGTCGAGCTCCAGGTAGCCGACCGGCTCGCCCGCCACCTCTGCCACCCACATCTCGTAGCCGGGGCCGCCGACCCACGCCTCCCACTCCTGCGTGCTCCAACAACGGCGATCGGTCCACGACCAGTCCTTCCCCACCTGCTCGTAGAACCGCCGGCTCGACACCGGGTCTGGTGCCGCCTGCCGGAACCGGGCGTCGACGCGGGGCGGGCCGGCCGGCCGCAGTTGGGTTGCGTCGGTCATCTCCAGGTACCACGCGACCACCAGGACGTGTCCCTCCACACTCGTCAGGATGCCGCACGGTTGCTATACCGGGAACATGACCACGTTGCTGCCCGGTGACATCCTTCCCGCGCTCCGGCTGCCGTTGCTCGCCGGTGACGGCGCCGCGCCCGTGGGTCCCAACCGAAAGCGCTCGCACGTGTTGGTGCTCACCCATCCTGAGCCGTGTGACGACTGCAGCGCCCACCTGACGGCGCTGTCCGCCATCGCCGACCGGTTCAGCGTCGAGAAAGCCGACGTGGTGGCCGTGGTGGGGCCGCAGTGGCGGGGAACGCCACCACTTCCGGTCCCGGCCGTGGTCGACGACGGCGTCCTCCGCTCCCTCCTCTCGTCGGGGGACGAGCCGGTGGTGGCCGTGGCCGACCGCTTCGGGCAGCTCTTCACCCGGGCCGACGCCGGCCCCGGGCACGAGTTCCCCGACCACGAACAGGTGCTCGGCACCTTGCTCAACATCGCCATCAGCTGCCCGGAGTGCGGTGTACCCGACGTGCCGTGCGCCGTGACGCTCCCCGAGCACGGCACCATGAGCGGCGGGATGCGCATCGGCCAGACCTGAGCCACGCCGACGGATCCCGGGCGCCGGTGGTTGCACTGCTCGTCGACTCGGGTAGGACGGGCCCGTGACCGCACCTACTGGACCAGTCCGATGAGCGTGACCAGTCGGATCGCTCGACCCCTACTGGCGGCGGTGTTCGTCAGCAGCGGCATCGACACGTTGCGCAATCCTGGCCCTCGCGTGGCCATGGCGGAGTCGCTCCCGGACGAGGTGACCGAATCGCTCCCGGTCGACGACACCGAGCAGCTGGTCAAGGTCAACGCCGGCGTGCAGGTGGTGGCCGGCGTGCTGCTGGCCATCGGCCGGTTCCCCCGGCTGGCCGCCGCCGCGCTGGCCGGCTCGCTGGTGCCCACCACGCTGGCCGGCCATTCCTTCTGGGAAGAGGACGACCCCGGGGCCAGGACCCAGCAGCAGACGCAGTTCCTGAAGAATGTCGGCATCCTCGGCGGCCTCGTCCTTGCCATGTTCGACACCGAGGGAGAGCCCTCGGTCGCCTGGCGCACCAAGAAGGCGGCCGAGCGCGCTCGCCGGCGAGCGGCGGAGGCCAAGGGCTCGCTTCCCATCGGCTGACCAGCGGCCCCGCCGGGGCAGGCGTCAGGGCATGTCACTCCGTGCGGACGAGCTCGTCGCCGTAGTCGGGCTCCGCCTCCAGCAGGGGAGTCCGGTCATCTCGCCCCCACCGCCTTCCGCTCGTCGACCCAGGAGTTCGACAGGGTCCCAGCGGCGCCGGCATTGGTGATGAGCTCGACGTGCTCCTCTCCAGCGGTGCCGGTTGGTCGTTGTCCTCCACCGGGAGGAGCTCCGACGTCACCGTCGGGCTCGAGTACCCCTCATGGACGGCACCGTCCAGGCGCTCCTCGCCCAGATCAGGGTCGTGGTTCCAGGATGACGAGCGGGATGTCCCGGCCCGTCCGCTCCTGGTAGCGCTGGTAGCCCCCGTAGCGGGCGACGACCCGGGGCCACAGGGCGGCCCTCTCCTCGTCCGAGGCGACGCGGGCACGCATGGACCGGCTACGGCCGTCCATGGTCAGCTGGACTTCGGGGTGCTCTCGAAGGTTGAGGTACCAGGCGGGATGGCGGTCGTCACCGCCGTAGGACGCCACCAGCACGACGCGTTCCTCATCCTGGACCGGTGACGTCAACACGGTGGTACGCCGGGCCCCGCTCCTGCGGCCGGTGGTGGTGAGCAGCACGACCGGCATGCCGCCGGCCCGGCCCCCTACCCGCCCGCCGGTGGCTCGCAGGACGGTGCGGTGCAGCGACGTCCCCAGGCGGAACAGCACGTCTTTGACCCTGGCCATCACCCTCACGGTAGGCGCAGGTCGCGGTGCACGAAGCGCCACCCGCCGGCGGCCGCCAGCGCCAGGCCGAGGGCGAGGGGGAGCAGCGTGGCGGCCGCC
>DASZDK010000018.1:0-21506 GCA_035942035.1 Acidimicrobiales bacterium | reverse complement strand
TAGTCGTCGGGCTTCTCGAGCGAGGCGACGACGAGGTGGGCCATCACCCGCTGGATGGTGAGGAGGGTCTCCTTGCCGCCGGAGACCTGGTTGGCTATCTCCCACACCTCGTCGGGCAGGTGCAAGTCCGTCAGGGCGGCGTCGTATGACTGGGTGACGCGGAAGGCGCGGATGGCGAACTCGCGCACGGTGGGCTCGAGGGCCTCCGCCTCGGCCCTGATGGCCGCTAGGTCGGCGATGACGCTCGGGTCGAGGATGGCGTCGAGGTTGAGCCATGCCGGCGCGGTGGCCATCACGCCACCTCCGCCGCGTAGCGGGCGTGCCGGCGCTCGATGAGCTGCTCGTACCAGTCCGGCTGCGACATGTAGGCCCGGTGGTCGGCAGCGGCGGTGGCGTGGCCGGCGATGGCGTACCAGATGTCCAGGAGTTCGCCGTAGCCCGTGATGGCTCGGAGCTCCTCCTCGGCCACGTCGGTGCCGCCGGCCGCGTGCCTCAGGATGTCCATCTGCTCCATGGCAATGCCGACTCTGCGGGCGAGGCCGGCGACGAGGCAGACGGCGTCGGTGCTCTCGCCGACGAGCTGCTTCACCTCCTCGATGTACGCCGGGTCGATGGGTGGGATACTGGGTGTCGGGTGTTCGGTCACTTGGCCTCCAGTCGGGTTGCCTCCCGGGAGTAGGTCCCCCGGTAGGTCCCCCTGAGGCCAGAGACGGGTGGGTGGCGGTGTAAAGACCGCCACCCACCAGCGCTTTCGCAGTCGGGCTGGGGAGATTTGAACTCCCGACCTCTTGACCCCCAGTCAAGCGCGCTAACCAAGCTGCGCCACAGCCCGTGGGCGTCACCCTAGCGTCCCCGGCTCCCGATCTGGGCTCCTCCTAGAGGTTGGCCACGAGCCACTGGACGCCCTGTACGGCCCGCCAGCCGAGATAGACGATCACGGCCACGACGAGCAGCTTGAAGTGCCACGGCGTGGTGAGGTCCTCGCCCACGCCCGGCTCGGGCAGCTCGTCACCACAGCTCGGGCAGGCCCGGTCGGCGGCTACGGCGTCGACCGTCCAGAACCGGCTGCAGCCGTCACACCAGGGCACCTGGCCAGGCTACGACTCGGATCTGGCCGGCGGGCCGTCGTGAGGCGACCCGGTGGTCAGATGCGGCGGATGGCGAGGATGGCGATGTCGTCGGTCACCGGCGAGGTGGCGAAGTCGGCAGCCGCCTCGACCAGGGCCTTGCAGAGCACGTCGGGGTCGACCGACGGGTCCCGCCGGATGAGGGCGGCGATGCGCTCCTCGCCGAACAGCTGCTCGCCGTTGCGGGCCTCGGCCAAGCCGTCGGTGTACATCACCACCAGGTCGCCACCTTCGAGGGGGATCTCCCGGCTGGTGTAGGCCGAGTTGCGCTCCAGCGAGATCAGCGGGCCTGTGGCCTTGAGCGAACGGACCTCGTCGTCTCCGCAGAAGAAGCTGGAGGGGTGGCCGGCAGAGGCGTAGCGCAGCGTGCCGGCCTCGGTGTCGAACACCACCACGCACATGGAGATGAACTCCTCGCCGCGGTCCATGCCGGAGATCTGGGTGTTGAGCTCCTCGAGCGCCTGAGCCGGGTCGCGGTACTGGCGGAGGAAGACCCGGAGCAGGTGCTTTGCCTGGAACGCGCTGATCGAGGGCTCGATGCCGTGCCCGGCGACGTCGCCGATCACCGCCGCCACCCGGTTGGGTGCGGCCCGGAACACGTCGTAGAAGTCCCCGGCCATCATCCCGGTACCCGCCTGGTAGACCGTGCCGAGCTCGAAGCCGGCGAACTCGGGCACCTCCTCGGGTGCCAGCCGGGCTGCCCAGCGCTTTGGGGCGAGCGCCTCTTGGACCAGCACCTCCTGAGCCCGCTGCTCGAGCTGGCTGCGGCTCTCGGTGAGCCGGGCGTGGTTGGCGAGCTGCTGGGCGTAGCGCAGTGAGACGACCACCGGGACCAGCAGGATCACGCTGACGGCATCGGCCCAGGCTGAGCTGGAGATGGCGGCCACCGCCGTCACCAGGGCCACGGCGGCGTAGACCACGGTGGCGTGGGTGTCCTTGAGCAGGGAGGCCTTGGCCAGCTGCGCTGCCTCGGAGTGGCTCCCCGAACTGTGGTCGATGCGGCGCGACACCCGCAGTAGGCGCCGGGCCGAGCGCCCCCAGACGGAGGCAGCCAGGACGGCAGCGACGGCGACGATCCCGAGGATCGGGCGCTCGATCATGACTGCGGACGAGCGTATACCGGCCGGGTCTCGGTGCGGTCCGGAACTCCCATCCGCCCAGTCAGCGCTGGCGGACCCGGAGCTTCACCGGCGTGTTTCCCAGGCCGAAGTGCTCCCGCAGCCGGCGCTCCAGGTAGCGCAGGTAGGTGGGCGGCAGTCGCCGGTTGGCGAAGAGGGTGAAGGTGGGAGGTTCGGTGGCTCCCTGGGTGGCGTAGAGGACCCTGCCGACCGGCGAGGGGTGGGCGACCTGTGCTGCCTGCAGGACCTGGTTGAGCTCTCGGGTGGGGACCCGCCGGCGGTAGGCGTCACCGGCCTCGGCGAGGGCGGGGAGGAGCTTCTGGATGCTCTTGCCGGTCAGGGCGCTGCCCTTGATGACCGGGGAGGTGGCCATGAAATGGAGCCGGTCGGCGACCTGGGCGGTCACGTCAGCTCGCTGCTCGGCGTCCAAGAGCTCCCATTTGTTGAGCAGGATCACGGTTGGGCACCCGGCGGCGTCAATGCGCTCGGCCAGGCGCTGGTCCTGGTGGGTGACGCCCTCGGAGGCGTCGATGACGAGCACGGCCAGGTCGGCGGCGTCGACGCTGCGCAGGGCCCGCACCATGGAGTAGTACTCGGGGCCGGTGTCGATGCGGGACCGGCGGCGCATGCCGGCCGTGTCGACGAAGCGGATGACCCCCTCGTCGGTCTCCACCTCGGTGTCGATGCTGTCGCGGGTGGTTCCTGGAAGGTCGTGGACCACCGAGCGCTCGTCGCCGATCACGCGGTTGAACAGTGTGGACTTGCCCACGTTGGGCCGGCCCACGATGGCCACGGCCGGCACCTTGGCCTCGACCGGCGTGCCAGGCCGTTGGTCGTCGTGGCCGGGAGCCTGGAGCGGGGGCAGGAGGCGGACGGCCTCGTCGAGCATGTCGCCGGTGGACCGCCCGTGCAGGGCGCTGACCGGCCACGGGTCCCCGAGTCCGAGCTTGACGAACTCCCAGATGTCGGGCTCGCGGGTCTCCCCGTCGACCTTGTTGGCAACGACGAGCACCGGTACCGGACTGCCACGTAGCAGCGACGCCACCTTCTGGTCCTCCGGGGTGAGCCCGACGGTGACGTCGACCACGAACAGCACGACGTCGGCCTGGGCCCACGCCCGCTCGGCCTGGCGGCTGACCGAGGCGTCGAGGGCGTCACCGGTGGCCGACCAACCGCCGGTGTCGACCACCACGAAGCGCCGGCCGATCCACTCCGCCTCCACCGCCTTGCGGTCGCGGGTGACGCCCGGTTGCTCCTCGACGATCGCCTCCCGGCGGCCGACGATGCGGTTCAGCAACGTCGACTTCCCGACGTTGGGGCGGCCCACGATGGCCACGGTGGGCAGCCGCTCCGGCTCCGTGGCGTCGCCGGTCACGACGCCACCACGCCGGCGCCCACCGTGTGCCGGTCGAGCGACAGGGCTCGGCGCAGGGCGATGCCGTCGGTGGGCACGATCTCCACGGGGCGGGGCAGGTCGGCGGGAGCGGTGCCGTCGAGGAACCGGCCCTGCGACAGGCAGACGTCGGGCAGCAGGTAGCGGTGCCCCTCGGGCTCGTCGGCGAGCACTCGGGCCAGGTCGTCACCCACCAGCAACCCCGTCACCCCGATGTTGCCGCCGAAGAAGCGGTTCTCGACCGGGATCACCCGCACCTCCGGCCGATCGAACCCCTGCAGCAGCGGCCCGAGGACCTGGGCGCCGTAGGTGCCGGTCAGGATGCCCACGGGGATGTCCGGCCGGTTTCGCGGCCGCAGTCGCACCGGCACCGGTCCGGGTGCCGGCACGGGCTCAACCTGGAGCCCGCGCGGCGCCCGGTAGCCCTCGGCCGGAGCTCCGTCGACCCAGGCGAAGAAGCCGGCCTCGGGCCCGGTCGGGGTCTCGGCGTGGCCCAGCAGTTCGGCCTCGAAGGTGCGAGCCATGCCGATGCCGTCCTCGTGCATGGCGAAGCCTTCGTAGGCCTCGGCCGGGGGGAACGGGCGGCGGGCGACGAGGTAGTACTCGTCGGCGGCGAAGGCCAGCCGCCGGCCCACGAAGCGCAGGAAGAGGTCCTGCCACTCCTCCACCAGATCGACCACGGCCGCCGCCTCCCCGGGGGTGTGGGGGCGCAGGCTGGCCTCGTCCGACCAGCGGCTCAACCCCAGCGGCACCACGCACAGCGATGCCAGCTCCGGGTACTCGTCGAGCACGCCGGTGAGAGTGTCGTCGAGGACGGCGCCGTCGTTGACCCCCGGGCACACCACCACCTGGCCGTGGACCTCGATGCCGTGGTCGAGCAGGGCCCGCAACCACCGCAGGCTGGTCGCCCCCCGGCGGTTGCGCAGCATGCGGGCCCGCACCGCGGGATCGGTGGCGTGGATGCTGACGTTGAGCGGGCTCAGGCCCTCGGTGACCACCCGCTCGAGATCGGCCTCGGTGAAGCGGGTCAAGGTGGTGAAGTTGCCGTAGAGAAAGCTCAGCCGGTAGTCGTCGTCCTTGAGGTACAGGCTCTTGCGCAGCCCCGGCGGCAGCTGGTGGATGAAGCAGAACTCGCAATGGTTGTCGCAGGTCCGGACCTGGTCGAACAGTGCCGAGTGCACCTCGGCGCCCAGCGGCTCGCCGGCGGCCTTGGCCACCTCGACGCTGCGGTCGAGCCCCCCCCGGCGGACCTCCAGCTCGAGATCGGCCTCGTCGGCCAGCATCTGCCACTCGATGACGTCACGCGGGACGCGCCCGGCCAGGGTGACGATCTCGTCACCGGGCCGGAGGCCGGCGCGTTCGGCAGGAGAGGCGGGCGCGACGGCGACCACCCGGGGAAGGGCCATGCCGCCGAGGATACGGGGTGGGCGACCAGAGCCCCGATACCGTGGGCCCCGTGGACGTCAACAAGGTCCTGCTCGCCGCGCCCCGGGGCTTCTGCGCGGGCGTGGAGATGGCGATCAAGGCGCTGTCGTGGATGGTCCGGGCCTTCGAGCCGCCCGTGTACTGCTACCACGAGATCGTCCACAACCGGCTGGTGGTCGACCGCTTCCGGGCGCTGGGCGTGGTCTTCGTGGACGACGTCTCAGAGGTGCCTCCCGGTGCGCCGCTCATGCTGTCGGCGCACGGGTCGGCGCCCGAGGTGGTCGAAGCCGCCACCCGCCACGGCGGCTACGTGGTCGACGCCGTGTGCCCTCTGGTGACCAAGGTCCACCACGAGGTGAAGGTGCGGGCGGGCAAGGGCTACTCCATCGTCTATGTGGGCCACGAGGGCCACGACGAGGCCGTGGGCACCATGGCGGTGGCCCCGGAGTCCATCCACCTGGTCGAGTCCGAGGACGACGTCGTCCAGCTCCCCGACACCGGTCAGCCCGTCGCCCTCCTCGCCCAGACCACACTCAGCCACCAGGACTGGGCCGGCGTGCTCCAGGCCAGTCGCCAGCGCTTCCCCGACCTGTGGATGCCCGGGCGCAGCGACTTGTGCTTCGCCACCACCAATCGCCAGTCGGCCTTGGTGCAGATCGCCGAGCACTGCGACGCCGTGGTGGTGATCGGGTCGGCCAACTCCTCCAACACGGTGGCCCTGGAGAAGATGGCTAGGGCGGCCGGCGCCCGCCGGGTGCACCGGGTGAACGGTCCCGACGAGCTGCCCGAGGACCTCTCCGGCACCGTCGGGGTCACCGCCGGCGCCTCCGCCCCGGAGGAGCTGGTGCGCTCGGTGATCGAGCGCCTCGGTCCCCGCCAGGGCGTCGAGGAGGTCGCGGCCACGACCGAGGACGAGTACTTTCCCCCACCCCGGGAGCTCCGGGAGCTCCTGACCGCCATCGACGTGGTGGCCTCGTTGGCGCTGGGCGCGCCCCGCACGCCCCCCGCCGCTGCGGATCGCGACGTGGCGGCCAGCGAGGTCCTGGCCGCGCTCCGAGCCTGACCCCCGGGCCCTCAGTCGCCGGCGCGGACGCGCGCCTGGTCGAAGGCCGCCTGCAGCTCGGTGTGCAGCCGCTCGGTGAGGGCCTTGATCGCCCGCCGGGAGGTGCTCCGGCCCTCCTCGGTGGGCTCCGGCAGCAACGGAGCGCCCACCACCGCCCGCACTCGCACGGGGCGCAGCAATCGCTTGCCCCGGGGCATGGCCCGCTCCGAGCCGCCGATGCCGATCGGGACGATGGGTACGCCGGTGCGCATGGCGAGCGAGGCGGCACCGTCGTAGAGGTCCCCGACGACGGGGCCGCTGCGGCGGGTGCCCTCCGCGAACACGACCAGCGGCTCGCCTCGCCGGAGGGCCTCGACGCACTTGCGCATGGCGTCGCGGTCGACGGTGTCGCGCTGGACCGGAAAGGCGCCGAGGGAGTCCCACAGCCATGCCGACCACCCGTACTTCCACATCTCGAGCTTCCCGAGGTACCGCATCGGTCGGTGGATGAGGGTCGACATGAGGGGGGTGTCGATGTTGGAGCGGTGGACCGGAGCCAGGATGAACGCTCCCTCGCGTGGGAGGTGCTCGGCGCCGTCGACGCCGAAGCGCCAATAGATGCGGGCGAAGCCGGCGATGAGGGCTCGCACGACCATGTAGAAGCGGGGGCGCAGCGGCCCCTGATCCCTCACCGTCTTCTGACCCCTCACCGTCTTCATCGGGGAGCAGCCAGCCGGGAGACCAGGTCGTCGACGATCTCGTCGACGCTGCGGTCACTGGTGTCGACGGCCACGGCGTCGGAGGCCTGGAGCAGAGGATCGGCCTGGCGCTCGGAGTCGTACGTGTCCCGCCGAGCCATGTCGGCGGCCACCGCCTCATAGTCCATGTCGGCCGCCTCCTGGTGTCGTCGGGCGGCCCGGACGTCGAGTCGGGCGGTGAGGTAGGCCTTGAGCTGGGCGTCGGGGAACACCACGGTGCCGATGTCACGGCCCTCGATCACGCCGCCACCTCGCTGGCGGGCCCACTCACGCTGCCGCCGGACGAGCTCCTCCCGCACCTCGACGTTGGCGGCGACCGCGCTCACCGCTCGGGTCACCTCCGGTCCCCGGATCTCGATGGTGGCGTCGACCTCGTCGACGGTGACCCGATGCTCCTCGACGGTGATCTCCAGCTCCCGCGCCATGCGGGCCACCGCCCCGGCGTCGGAAGGGTCCAAGCCGCGCCGCAGGGCGGCGAAGGCCACCGCCCGGTACATGGCTCCGGTGTCGAGGTAGTCGAGCTCGAGCCGGGAGGCCAGGCGTCGGGCGACCGTGGACTTGCCCGACCCGGCCGGCCCGTCGATGGCGACGACGCGCACGGCCTCGAACCTTAGCGGGCGTCCGCCGCCGGCTCGGAGCGAAGCTGGCGGAGGGTCGTGAAGAACTCGGGGAACGTCTTGGCCACGCAGTCGGGGTCGACGATCTCGATGCCGGGCACTCGCAGGCCGAGGAGGGCGAAGCTCATGGCCATGCGATGGTCACCGTAGGTGCCGACGCGTGTGGGCCGGGCCCTTCCGGGGCGCACCAGGAAACCGTCGTCCGCCTCCTCGGCGTCGATCCCGCAGCGGCGCAGCTCGTTGACCACGGCGGCGATGCGGTCGGTCTCCTTGCGCCGGATGAAGCCGATGCCCCGGACCCGCGTCGGTGACGAGGCGAACACGGCCACCACTGCGAGCGTCTGGGCGGTGTCCGAGCAGTCGGACAGGTCGACGTCGACCCCGACCAGGCTCCCGGTGCCGACCACCTCGGTGCTGTCGTCGTAGCGATGCACGGCGGCGCCCATCCGCTCGAGGACGTCGACGAACCGCAGGTCGCCCTGCACCGATCGGCGACCCAGCCCGGGCACCCGGACCCGTCCGCCGCACAGGGCGGCGGCGGCGAAGAAGTACGAGGCGGCGCTGGCGTCGGGTTCCACGCGGTGACGGGCGGCTCGGTAGCACCCAGGGGGTACGCGGAAGCACCGCCCGTCGTCACGCTCGACGTGGACGCCGAAGGCGGCCATGGTGGCGGCGGTGAGCTCGACGTAGGGTCGGGACACCAGCGGGGTGGAGAGCTCTACCTGCAACCCGCCCGCCATGGCCGGGCCACTCAACAGCAGCCCGGAGAGGAACTGGCTCGACACGTCCCCGGGGAGGACGACGGCGCCTCCGGGCCGCCCGTCCCCGACCACGGTCAGCGGGAGGTGGCCGGGGCGACCCTCGTCGACGACCTCGGCGCCGAGCCGGCGCAGGGCGTCGACCAGTGGTCCCATGGGCCGGGCCCGCAGCGGTTCGGCTCCGTCCAATCGGTAGCGACCGTGCCCCAGGGCGAGCAGAGGCAGCAGGAACCGGGCGGTGGTGCCCGAGAGCCGGGCGTCGACCTCGGCCGGGCCCGGCGGAACCCGGCCGGCGGTACCCTCAACGGTGACCGTGGAGGTCGCCCGGTCGATGGTCACCACCACGCCGAGACGGCCCAGTGACTCGGTCATGGCCTCGGTGTCGTCGGCGATCAGCGCACCTGCGAGCACGCTGCGTCCCTCAGCCAGGGCGGCGGTCACCAGCGCACGGTTGGTGATGCTCTTGGAGCCGGGAACGGTGACCACGGCGTCGGGCGGGGCGGCCAACGGCTCGATGGCCACGGTCCTCACGGCAGGCTCCGGGCGGCGGGGTGGTAACCCCGGTTGGCGAGCGCGGGGCACAGGGCGCCGGCCGGCCCGGCCTCCACGACCAGGATGAGCACGCCGGCGTCCCCCTCGCTGGAGTGGGCGATCTCCAGGTCGGCGATGTTGACCCCGAGCTCGGTGGCGAGGGTGGTGATCTCGGCCAGCACGCCCGGCCGGTCGGGCACCGGGACCCTGACCTCGACCAGCTCCCCGTGGCCGGCGGCGCGCACCGGCAGGTTGGTGCGGGCGGTGCGGGCCTGCTCGAGCGCGGCGAGTAGGCCGGGACGGTCTCCCGATGCCACCAGCTCCCGCATGGCCGACAGCGCCTGCTCGAGTTGGTCCAGCAGCTCGACGATGGCCTGGCGGTTCTCCACGCAGATGTCGGGCCAGATGCCGGGATGGCCGGCGGCCACCCGGGTCATGTCCCGGAAGCCGCCGGCGGCCAGGCGGAGCAGGGCGCGGTGCTCCTGGGCCCGTCCCGCCGCCAGGCCCATGAGGGTGGCTGCGGTCAAGTGCGGTACGTGGGAGACCACGGCGACGAGGACGTCGTGGTGCTCGGGGGTGAGCTCGAGCACCTCGGCGCCGAGCGAGGTGACCACCGAGCGGACCAACGAGTGGGCACCGGCGTCAGTGCTCTCCACGGGCGTGAGCGCCCACACCGCCCCCGAGAACAGGTCGGCGTCGGCGCCGTCGAGCCCTTCCTGCTCGCTACCGGCCATGGGGTGGCCGCCGACGAAGCGGGGGTGGTCGACGGCCTGGACGATGGAGCGCTTCACGCTGCCGACGTCGGTGACCACCCCGCCGCCCTTCAGCGCCGTAGCCGCCTCGACGGCCACGGCACCCACGGGAGTAGCCACGAAGGTGAGCTCGGCGTCGGGATCGTCGCCCACCACATCAAGGGCGCCCAGGGCCAGCGCCCGATCGGCTCGCCGGTGGTCGCAGTCTCGTCCGGTCACGTGCCAACCCTGGCGGCGCAGGGCCATGCCGAGGGAGGCGCCCACTAGGCCCGTCCCCACGATGACGGCCCGGCGGCCCTCAACCGGGAAGGTCATCGCGCAGGTTGCTGGCCCCTTCGAGGTAGACGTGGCGCAGCTGGGACCGACTTCGGTCGGTCTCGAGGTGGGCCAGCACCCGGATGCACCGGGGCGTGCCCCCGATCACGTCGAGCTCCCGGGCGCACAGCATGGGCACGTCGCCCAGTCCGATGGTGCGGGCGGCGGCGGCGGGGAACAGTGAGTGCAGGTCGTTGGTGGCGGTGAACAGCAGGCTGACGAGTTCGTCATGACCGACACCGTTGCGGGCGAACATCTCCTCCAGCAGTGCCACCACCCGCTCACGGATCTGCTTCGGGCAGTCGACATCGACCGTCGTCGCCCCCCTGAGGGCGCGCAGCGCCGCCATCACCGCTGGCGGGCGAGGAGGAAGGCCACGGCCGCAGATGCTACCGGCGGCCCGGGCGGGCCCCGGCGGCCGCCTCCTGCAAGGACCGGACCTCCGACCGGTCGAGCACCCGCCATGTGCCCGGGGCCAGCGACGAGTCGGTGAGGGGGCCGATCCGGTACCGGACGAGGCGCACCACGGGGTGGCCCACCGCCTCGCACATGCGCCGCACCTGGCGGTTGCGGCCCTCGTGGAGCACGAGGCGCAGGACGTTGGGTGGGGTGAGGGAGACCCGTGCCGGGCTCGTGGGCCCGTCGTCGAGCGCCACGCCCTCGCGCAGCCGCCGGACCGCGGCTGGCGACGGGTGGCCCGTGACCTCGGCGAGATAGGCCTTCTCCACGCCGTGCGACGGGTGGGTCAAACGGAACGCCAGGTCGCCGTCGTTGGTCATCACCAGGAGGCCCTCGGTGTCGACGTCGAGGCGTCCCACCGGGAACACGCGAGGCTCGCTCGGGACCATCTCCACGACCGTCGGCCGGTCCTGTGGGTCGGAGGCGGTGGTGACGACGCCGCGCGGCTTGTTCAACAGGTAGTAGACGAGATCGGGACGCACGGCGGCGGGAACGCCGTCCACCGCCACCTGGTCGCGCCCCGGGTCGACCCGACGGCCGAGCTCGGCCACCTCGCCGTTGACCGTCACCCGGCCGTCGGCGATCAACTCCTCGCTGAGCCGGCGGCTGCCGAAGCCGGCGCGGGCCAGCACCTTCTGGAGGCGCTCGCCCTCAGCGCCGGCGCCCGCGTCGCCGGCGGCGCTCACGGCTGCGGTGGCTCCGTCGGAGGTGGCACCGGGCGCAGGCCCTGCTCGAGGACCTCGACCGTGTCGGAGTCGGGGACGAAGTCCCCGAGTGAGGGCAGGTCGGCCAGGGAGTCGAGGCCGAGCTTCTCCAGGAAGGTCGAGGTGGTGCCGAACAGCGCCGCCTGGCCCGGCCCAGGGTCGCGGGCCACCTCCTCCACGTAGCCCCGCAACTGGAGGGTGCGCAGCACGCTGTCGACGTTGACACCTCGCACGGCCGCCACCTGCGCCCGGGACACTGGTTGCTTGTAGGCGACGATGGCGAGGGTCTCCAGGGCGGCGGCCGACAGCCGGGCCGAACGGCCCTCCAGCACGAAGCGCTCGACGTAGGCGTCGAGGTCGGGCGCAGACTGGAACCGCCAACCGCCGGCCACCCGGGCCAGCACGAAGCCCCGCCCGTCCCTCCGGTAGTCGTCAGCCAGCTGGGCGCACAGCGACTCCACCGCAGCCGGGCCCACCTCCAGCACTTGGCCCAGGAGCTGGGGCTCCACGGGCTCCTCGGCCACCAGCAGGATGGCCTCCAGGGCCCGGCGGACCTCGAGCCGTTCGTCCACCCCTGCCTCGGGGGTCACCCCTCGCCGGCGTTCACCAGCGCCGGAGCACCGAGGCGGGGGCCCACCCAGCGCACGGCGATGTCACCGAAGCGCTGCGCCTGCGCGAGCTCGACCAGGCCCTCCTTGCACAGCTCCAGCAGGGCGAGGAACCGCACCACCACCTCGAGTCGCTCGCCCAAGCCGGCGGTGAGGCGGCGGAAGCTGGTCGTGCCGCTGACCGGCAGGGACCGCGAGAGCTCGGCGACGACGTCGTTGACGCTGGCCTTGACCATGGCCAGGTGGCGAACATCGACTCGCGCCGGAGGGCGGGGTGCGGCGGCGCGGAGGAAGGCGGCACGCAGGTCGCCGGGGCTGATCCCGGCCAGCAGGTCGGGCTGCAGCGAGGCGAAGCGCTCACCTGGCCCGGCTCGCCGGGGCACCGACCGCGCCGCCTCCTGTTCCAGTCGCGCCAGCACGTCGGCGGCGTCCTTGAACGTCTTGCACTCGAGCAGCCGGGCCAGGAGCATGTCGCGCTCCTCCCACAGAGCCAGCTCCTCGTCGAGCTCGATGGACTCCGGGCGGGGCAGCAGCCGGCGGGTCTTGAGCTCGACGAGGGTGGCGGCGATGAGCAGGAACTCGGTGGCGACCTCGAGGTCGAGCTCGGCCTCGGCCTTCTGGAGGCGTTGCAGCTCGGCGAGGTAGCTGTCGACGATCGTCGACAGCGACACCTCGTAGAGGTCGAGCTCCTCGCGCAGGATGAGGTGCAGGAGCAGGTCGAAGGGTCCCTCGAACACCGGTGTGTGGACGTCGTAGGGCACCCGACCAGGCTAATTGTCGACCCCACGCCGACCGCGGACCCCCGAAGTTGCGGCGGGCTGGGCGAGGTCGCGAGAAACCCATGCGAGTGATCCGGTGCCGGACCCTTACCATCGCCTGCCATGGCCCGCGTGTTCTCCGGCATCAAGCCCAGCGGTGCGGTCACCCTCGGGAACTACGTGGGTGCGCTGCGCAGCTGGGTGGCGGCGCAGGGCCAGGACGACTGCGTCTTCTGCGTGGTGGACCTCCACGCCCTGACCGTCCCCCACGATCCGGCCCAGCTGCGGACGCTGACCCTCGAGCTGGCGACCGTCCTGCTCGCCGTGGGTGTCGATCCCGAGCGCTGCACGTTGTTCGTCCAGAGCCACGTGCACGAGCACGCCGAGCTGGCGTGGCTCATGGAGTGCACCGCCAGCGTGGGCGAGCTGCGGCGCATGACGCAGTTCAAGGACAAGGCCGGCGACCAGGAGTTCGTCTCCGGCGGGCTGTTCACCTACCCGGCGCTGATGGCGGCCGACATCCTGCTCTACGACACCGACCGGGTGCCGGTGGGCGACGACCAGCGCCAGCACCTGGAGCTCACCCGAGACCTCGCCGGGCGGTTCAACACCCGCTTCGGGGAGACGTTCGTGATCCCCGAGGCGGCCATCCTCCGCGTCGGAGCGCGGGTCATGGACCTCCAGGACCCAACCCGCAAGATGTCGAAGAGCGAGGAGTCGCCCCAGGGCGTGATCCTGCTCCTGGAGGACCCCTCGAGCATCGAGCGCAAGATCCGCCGGGCGGTCACCGATACGGAGACCGAGGTGCGCTACGACCCCGAGGCCAAGCCCGGGGTGTCCAACCTGCTGGCGCTACTGGCCGCCGCCACCGGTGGTGACCCCGCCGAGCTGGCCGGTCGCTACCAGGGGTACGGAGCGCTCAAGGCCGACTGCGCCGAGGCGGTGGTCGAGCTGGTGCGCCCGGTTCAGGAGCGTTACGCCGAGCTGGCTGCCGACCCCGATGCGGTGGCGTCCCTGCTCGGCCTCGGCGCCGCCAAGGCCCGAGCGACCGCCGCTGCGACCCTGGCCCGGACCCGCCGGGCCGTCGGCCTCTTACCGGGTGAGGGCGCTCAGAGCAACCGGGCGTAGAGCTGGATGACCGGCCGGAAGATGCCGGTCAGCGCACCGGGCAAGGCCAGGACGAACAGCAGCAAGATGCCCATCGACCACTGACGCAGGCGCAGCCACATCGGCCACCAACGCTCGGGTAGCACCCGCTCCACCATGGCCGACCCGTCGAGCGGTGGGATGGGCAGCAGGTTGAACACGGCCAGGATCACGTTGATGAGGCCGAAGAAGAACACGACCCGGGCCGCCAGCGAGGGGTCGAGCACGATGCCGCCGCCGGATCGGAAGACGTCGAAGAAGGTCCGGTACACCAGCACCGCCAGCGCGGCCAGGACGATGTTCACCGCCGGCCCGACCAGGCTGACGTAGAGCGAGTGCTGGCGAGGGTGGCGCAGCCGGTTGGGCTGCACCGGCACGGGCTTGGCGTAGCCGAAGGCGCCGAGCCCCCCGAGGGACAACAGCACCGGCAGGATGATGGTTCCGAACGGGTCGATGTGGGGCAGCGGGTTGAGCGTCAGGCGGCCCGCCTGCTTGGCCGTGTCGTCGCCGTACCACAGGGCGACCACGCCGTGGGAGACCTCGTGGAGGATGACGGAGGGGACCAGCACGGCCACCACCAGGGCCACCTGCCCCCAGTCGGCGTTCATGCTCGGCTGGCAGGGACGGGCACGGGGAGGGTTTCAGCGCCGGTTGGCGCAGTCGATGCAGTACCGGGTGGCCGGCATGGCCTCGAGGCGGGGCTCGGCGATCTCCGTCCCGCACGCCTCGCAGCGCCCGTAGGTGCCCTCGTCGAACTTGCTCAGCGCCCGGTCGACGTCGACCAGGGTCTCTGCCAGCCGGTTGGCCAGCACCTGGTGCTCGCCCTTCTCGGCGGCCACCTGGCCGGAGTCGGCGAAGTTCTCGTCGAACGACATGCCCTCGCCTCCGACCCCCAGCTCGGCGAGTTGACGGCGCAGATGCTCACGCTCGTCTTCGAGCGCGGCACGCATCGCCTGGATCGTCTCGCTGGTCGGCACTCGATCAGGGTAGCGAACGCCCTGGCGACCCACGACCGGGCGGCCCGGCGGCGCGCGGGTGGGCCAACTCGTAGGCCTGGCGCAGCCGTTCGGTCGACACCAGGGTGTACACCTGTGTGGTCGAGACCGAGGCGTGCCCCAGCAGCTCCTGGACGACGCGGATGTCGGCCCCGTGGTCGAGCATGTGGGTGGCGCACGAGTGCCGGAGCACGTGGGGCGTGAGCCGATCACCGAGCCCGACCCGGTCACCGTGGCCGCGGACGATGCGCCACGCCCCCTGGCGCGACAGCCGGCCTCCCCTGGCGTTGAGGAACACGGCGGCGGCGTCGTCCCGCCGGGCCCACTGCTCGGGCACGAGGGCGCCCCGTCCGGACGGCGCCAGCCACGCCGTCACCGCGTCGCTGGCCATGCCGGCCAGCGGCACGACCCGCTCGCGGGACCCCTTGCCGAGCGCCCGGAGGGCGCCCTGCTCGAGGTCGAGGTCGGGCAGCGACAGCCGGACCAGCTCGGAGATCCGCAGGCCGGCACCGTAGAGCACCTCCAGGATGGCCCGATCGCGACGGGCGATCGGGTCGTTACCCACGACCGCACTGATGAGCGAGGCCACCTCCTCCTCGGTGAGGGCCTTGGGCAGTCCCTGCGGCACGCGGGGAGACTCCACGCCCAGCGCAGGATCGAGCGACAGGTGCCCCTCGTGGGCCAGGAAGCGGTGCAGCGACCGCACGGCCACCAGTGCCCGGGCGACCGACGACGGCGCCCTTCCCTGGCCGCGGAGGTGCCCGACGTAGCTCTCGATGCCGGCGGAGGTGACGTTGCCCAGCGACATCCCTCGGGCCGCCAGCCAACCCACGTAGGCCCGCAGGTCCCGCCGGTAGGCGCCCAGGGTGTTGGCGGAGCGTCCCTTCTCGACCACGAGCCAGGACAGGAACTCCTCGGCCTCGATGGGCAGCTCGGGAAGAGGGGCGGGGGCGTCTGCGGCGCTCACGGCTGGGGGGAGCTCGGACCGTGGGCGCCGGTGCCCGATCCGAGGGCCCCGGCCACCGCCGGGTTCACCAGCTGCCCGCCGGCGGTGTTGAGCCCGTGGCGCAGCGCAGGGTCGTGCTCGAGCGCCTCCGGCACGCCCAACTCGGCCAGGGCGAGGACGTAGGCCAGGGTGGCGTTGGTCAGGGCATAAGTGGAGGTGTGGGGCACGGCGCCGGGGATGTTGCCGACCGCGTAGTGCAGCACCCCATGGCGCTCGTAGACGGGCTCGCTGTGCGTCGTCTCCCGAATGGTCTCCACACAACCGCCCTGATCGACGGCCACGTCGACGATGACCGCCCCCGTGCGCATGCCGGCCACCATCTCCTCGGTCACCACCGTCGGGGCCCGCCCACCAGGCACGAGCACGGCCCCGACGACGAGGTCGGCTTTGGCCACCGCCCGCTCCACCGCGCCCCGGTTCGAGCCGATGGTCATGATGCGGCCCTTGTGGATCTGATCGACCCACCGCAGCCGGTCCATCCGCTTGTCGAGCAGGAGCACCTCAGCCTCCATGCCGGCGGCGATCCACGCCGCGTTCCATCCGACGTTGCCGGCGCCCAGCACGACCACCCGGGCGGGCCGGACCCCGGGCGCCCCGCCCAGCAACACACCCCGTCCCCCGTTCTCGGCTTCCAACCAGTGGGAGCCGATCTGGGGCGCCATGCGTCCCGCCACCTCGCTCATGGGGGCCAGCAGCGGCAGATCACCGCTGTCGAGCTGCACCGTCTCGTAAGCCAGGGCGGTCGTGCCCGCCGCCAGCAGGGCGTCGGCCACCTCGGGATAGCCCGCCAGGTGCAGGAACGTGAACAGCACCAGGTCGGGGCGCAGGCGGGCGTACTCCTCACGCTGCGGCTCTTTCACCTTCACCACCAGTTCGGCGCCCCAGGCCTCCTCCACGTCGACCAGGGCGGCGCCGGCGACGGCGTACTCGTCGTCGTGGAGCGACGACCCCTCCCCCGCCCCCCGCTGCACCATGACCCGGTGCCCGTGGACGGTGAGCTCACGGACGCCCTCGGGAGTCATCGCCACCCGGCGCTCGTTGTCCTTCACCTCGGTGGGCACGCCGACGAGCACGAGACCAACGCTAGAGGCGCCGCAGGGTCACCGCCGGGCGGCTGTCAGTGCCGGGCCGGGCGACGGACGTGCCCGGCGACCCCCTCAGTGGCTCACACGACCGACGGGGTTGGCTGGCCGCGGGCTGATGAGGACGTCGGCGACGGCGCCCGTGACCAGCGAGTAGACCGCCTTGTGGAGCACGTCGATGCGTCGTTCGAGGCTCGGCCAGCTCGGCGGGGGCGCGCCGGTCCCAGTGGCGTTCTCGAAGGTCTGGTCCGTCATGAGTCGCAGGCCGGTGTGGGCCAGCGACCAGCCCGGCCCCCGCAGGCCGCTGACGGCCCAGACGCCGCGGAGGGCTCCAAGGGTGATCCCCGTGCCCCAGTGCATGAGGTGGTTGGCCACGGTCGGCTTCACCTGCTCGCCCGGGCGTCGGCCGACGAGCGCCAGCAGCGTCCGGCCGGGAACGTAGGAGTTCGGGCGCCTGGTGGCCCCCTGCTCGATCTTCTCACCCAGTGTCATCGCCGCCACACCGATCCCACCGGCGGCGGCCCCCAGCGCTGCTGCTCGTCCGATCACGCGCCCAGCACTACCCCATACCACACCGGTTCAGCCGCGGAGATGAGTGATGCGCTCGACAGTGCTCAGGCGAAGCCGGGAGGAACCGCACTACCCACCGCTGAGGGCGCCGACGACCCCGGCCACGGCGATGGTGAGGGCGTCGGCATGGCGCCGCCCCACGACCTGGGCACCGACCGGCAGACCGGCTGCTGTCCGCCCCACCGGTACCACCGTCGCCGGCAACACGGCCATGCCCACCACGATGTCCACATGATCTGGTCGAGGTAAGGCCGTACTCGGCCGTCGACATCGATCGTCCGTACCAGCCGGCGATCCACACTGTCGACGTCCTCCGGCTCCGGATCGTGGCGGACGGCGGGCACCGGCGACACCGGGCACAGGACCACGTCGACCTCATCCAGGAGCGCGGCCCACGCCCGGCCATGGAGCGCCGGCGGGCGTTGAGTCGTTGCCAGTCAGGGTGCGACATGGCTTGGGCCCGGTCCCTCAGCGCCGCCAGGCTCCGGTCCGAGGCAGGCGTGCCGGCCGCCCGCTCGACCGCGCGATCGTGCTGGTGGTCGTCGGCGGACGAAGCCGTCGCCGCCACCCACAGCTGGAAGGCCACCTCGCGGGCCTCCCGGTGTCGAACGGCGGTCCCGCCTCCCGCACCGAGGCGCCGGCGGTTCCCAGCGCGTCGCCGGCGGCGGCGACGAGCGAGGCGACGTCCCGGGACAGCTGGACGTGGGGCCCGTCCAGCCACACGGCGACGTTCAGGCGCTCGGGTGCCGGCGCCTCCTCGAGGGGGGCCACCCCGGCCAGCACGTGCATGGCCAGCGCCAGGTCGCTGGCACTGCGGGCCAACGGCCCCGCCGCCATCAGGTGCTGGTCGGCACCAATGTCGTCGACCGGCACCGACGGCAGGTGCCCGGCCAGGGGAACCAGCGCCGACGTCGAGAAGTGCCCGACGACATCACAGCAGTGGGCCGGCTCACGGATGGAACCGCCGCTGTCACTGCCCACCTCCAGTGGTGTCAGCCCCGCTGCCACCGCGGCTGCCGCTCCGCCCGGCGACCCCCCGGGCGTGCGGTCGGGGTCCTCGGGATTGCGGGTGCGGCCGAAGAGGGGGTTGCCGGTCTCCTGGCCCGTCACCTGTTCGGGCACGTCGGTCTTGCCCATGACAATGGCGCCGGCGCTGCGCAGGCGGGCGACGACCTCGGCGTCGGCGTCCGGCACGCAGTCGGCCATCTCCGGGTCGCCAGCCGTGGTGCGTATGCCAGCCGTGGCCCAACAGTCCTTCAGCGTCAGTGGCACTCCGTGGAGCAGGCCCACGGGGCCCTGCCGTGCCAGCCGGCGGTCGAGCTCGTCGGCGCGCCACCGAGCGTCGTCGGCGTCCAGCGTCACCACGGCGTTCAGCTGCGGGTCGAATCGTTCGATCCGCTCCAGGTGCAGGTCGACCAGATCACGGCTCGAGCCCTGTCCCGTACGCACCACCTCGGCCATCTGCGTGGTCGGACTGAAGAGGTCGATCGCCACGCCGCCTTCCCTGCCCGTCCCGGAACTGCGACAACCGCACCGACGACGCTCGGTCCGAAACTGCCGACATGAGCAGTGTGACCATTGGTCCAGCCGGGTAGGCGGATATTCGTGCAGCGCGATTCCCGGCCACGAGGTGACAATGCGTCCGGACACGGCTCGTTGGTTGCTGCAGCTGCCCTCCACCGCGAGCTCTCGGGATGTCGAGCGTTCGTTCCGGCGTCTGGCCAGGGAGCTGCACCCCGACCGTGGCGGGGACCCCGAGTCCTTTCGCCAGCTGCTGCAAGCCCGGGAGGTCCTGCACGGCGGGGTTCAAGGAACCGGGGGCCGGCGAGCGCCACTGATCATCGTGCACCGCAGACCGTGGTGGAGCCGACTCCCCGGTGAGCTCCTCGACTACATCCAACGCCGTCGCAACCCACCACCGCCGCGGGTGAGCTGATGCAACTGCCCTCTCCAACCTTCCCAAAGGGGGACCTGTGACCATTACTCGTTTCGGGACCCTGGTGGGTCTGGCTATCGGAGCGGTGTGGGCGTTCGCCGGGTTCGGTGGCGCCCTGCTCACTGCCGCACTGGCAGCGGTGGGCTTTCTCGTGGCCCTCATCGTCGAGGGCCGCGTCGACGTGACGGAGTTCTTGGGACACCGCCACGACCAGTGACCACAAACCCCAACACAAGGAAAGGCAGACGTCCATGAGCGACACGAACACTCAGACGCAGAAGCAGCAACAGGGCTCGCCCGCCAAGTCGCGTGGCGGTTCCGTCGCCAAGCTCGAGACCGACCAGGGCTCCACGTCCATCGACGACTCCGTGGTGGCGAAGATCGCCGCCCTCGCAGCACGCGAGGTCGACGGTGTTGCCGACCTGGGCGGCAACCTGTCCGGAGCCCTCGGCAACGTGGTCGGACGCATCCGCGGGTCGGAGCACCGCACGACCGGCGTGGGCGTCGAGGTCGGCAGTCGCCAAGCGGCGGTCGACATCAACTGCAAGATGCAGTACCCGGCGTCGATCCACGAGGTCGCCGACAGCATGCGCCAGAACGTGATCGACCGCATCGAGTCGATGACGGGCCTGCAGGTCGTGGAGGTCAACATCGCCGTGAACGACCTGGTCTTCCCCGGCGGCGAGAACGAGGAAGCACAGCCCTCACGAGTCGAGTAGCGCCACCTCGTGACTGAGCCCATCGTCTCATCCGCGGTCGTGGCCCGACTCGCCGCCGCCGCGGCCCGCGAGGTCCCCGACGTGCTGGGGTTCCACGGGGGGAGGCTCGGGGAAGTCGCCACCTACGGACAGGAGGATCCCGTGCGGGGCGTACGCGTCCAGCGCACGCCACCGCGGGTGCGCCTCGACACCGTCATGCGGTTCGGGGCCCGCCTGGACGAGGTGGCCGACGAGGTGCGTCGCCGGGTCCGCACGACACTGGCCGCGCAGGTGCCGGCGTTCGCCGAGGCGACCGTGGACGTGCACGTCGTCGATGTGCGGCCACCGGCCGGGGCAACGCCGCACAGCGTCGAGACCTCGGCGCCCGAGGTCCCTCCAGAGCGGTCGTGACCGTCTTCAACCGCCTTCTCGGGCTGGCCCTCGGCCTCGCCCTCTTCGGCGCCGGCCTCCTCGCCGTGGTCGAGGCCGTACTGGCCTTCCTGGGGCGCCCGCCATGGCTGGTGCCCTACGACCAATGGGCACCCGGTCTGGACCAGCTGAGCTGGGACGATCGCAACCTCATGGTTGCCGCGGCCCTGCTCGTGCTCGCCGGCATCCTGCTCGTCGTGCTGCAACTGTGGCCAGGTAGGCCTTCCGCCCTGCGTATCGCCGATCAGAGGGCCAACCGCCTGGCGGCGATCGACGGCCGCGGCTTGCAGGAGCTGCTGCGCCGCTCCGCCGTGGACGACGGCGACGTGGTACACGCCGACGTGCGCGTTCGCCGGCGCGCCGCTCGCGTCTCCGGCCGCGTCCCTCAGGACGCGCACCCACGAACGGTTCAGTCCCGCACCCGGGAGCGCGTGCAGGCGCGGGTGGACGAGTTGCGCCTGCAACGCCCGTTGAAGGTCAAGGTGGACATGAAGCGCAGCAAGGCCCGCGCCCGGTGAACCGGCGACCCAACCGAATCGTGCTGGCCCTCACCGGGCTGCTGCTGGTGGCCGCCGGGAGCTTTGCCTTGCTCGCCGCCACCGGCGTCATCGCGTTGCGGCAACCCGGAGACCTCTACAACGAGGTGGTGGCTTCCGTGACGACGTACTCGCGGGAGTGGGCAGCGGGCGGGGTCGTCGGCGGACTCCTCGTCGCCGCAGTGGGCGCCTGGCTCGTCCGGCGACAGCTCACGGTGGAAGAGGGCAGCCGACTCGGAACGGTCACGTTGGACCACCGCGACCGGGGCCGCACCACGCTGGAGGCGGTCGCGGTGGCGAGGGCAACGGCGGCGGACCTGCGAGCCAAGCGCGGAGTGGTCGACAGTGCCGTGAGGATGGTTGCGTTCGGCTCCCGGCCCCGCCTGCTCGTGTCGCTGGCCGTCAGCGCCGACACCGAGCCCCACGTCGCGCTCGACCATGCCGAGGAGGTCTACCAGCGACTTCCTCGCCTTCTCGGCACGGAAGCAGTGCACGTGGACACCAGGGTGCGCCCAACTGGCGAAGGGCCTGCCCGGGTCCAGTAACCCTTCGCCCTCCTTCGCTCGCTCCACTCGGGCGAGTTGATAGAGCTCCGGGCGCCGGCGGAGCCGCCAGGCGAAGCAGCCAACGACGCTGGTACGGCTCCGTGCAACGGGCGCCGGCGGATTATCGCCGGCGCAAGGTATGGAGCCGTCCACGGGCCAGGGCCAGCCCGATGATGGTCTTGGCGTCGAGCAGGTAGC